>NZ_CAXYJV010000027.1:0-133422 GCF_964277875.1 uncultured Comamonas sp. | reverse complement strand
ATGAGTTCGAAGCGATGGTCCGCAGCTTGCACCGGGGTGCAAGCAAGGGCCAGCGCGAAGAAATCGCCCGATTTCACTCCAACCCTTCGGGACAGTGGCTTTGCGAGCGGTCTGCGTCGTTGCAAATCCTCGCAATAGCGCGGCTATTGCTGCGGTGTTGCGCCTCGCATCCCATCTCGCAAAGACACTGTCGCGGCGCGAGGAGACTTTGAACAGGTTCTAAGGGGGTCCTGTCGATCAGCCCAACTGGAAGATCTTGCCCGGGTTCAGAATGTTCTTCGGGTCCAGCGCCTGCTTGATGGCGCGCATCATCGCGACGGCGCCTTCGCCGGCCTCTTCCAGCAAAAAGCCCTGCTTGTGTACGCCAATGCCATGCTCGCCGGTGCAGGTGCCCCCCAGCGCAATGGCGCGCTGCACCAGCTGGTGGTTGAGCTGCTCGGCCTGGGTGCGCTGGGCATCGTTGTCCGGGTCGATCAGGTAGCCGAAGTGGAAGTTGCCGTCACCCACGTGGCCGACCAGAAAGTAGGGGATGCCGCTGGCATCGGCCTCGGTCACGCACTGCAGCAGCGCATCGGCCAGGCGGCTGATGGGCACGCAGGTGTCGGTGGTGATGCAGCGGCAGCCCGGCACGCTGGAGACGGCCGCAAAGTAGGCATTGTGGCGGGCGGTGAAAAGGCGCGTGCGGTCTTCCGGGCGCTCGGCCCATTCAAAGGCATTGCCGCCATGTTCGCTGGCCAGCTCCTGCACCATCTCGGCCTGTTCCTTGACGCCGGTCGGCGAGCCATGGAACTCCATCAGCAGCATCGGTTCCTCGCGCAGATCGAGCTTGCTGTAGGCATTGACCATGCGCACCGCATTCACATCGATCAGCTCCACGCGCGCAATCGGAATGCCCAGCTGGATGGTCTCGATGACGGTGCGCACGGCCGCTTCAATGGTTGGGAACGAGCAGATGGCGGCGCTCACTGCCTCGGGCAGCGGGTAGATGCGCAGGCTGATCTCGGTAAAGATGCCCAAGGTGCCTTCGCTGCCCACCATCAGCCGTGTCAGGTCGTAGCCGGCCGCGCTTTTCTTGGCGCGGTTGCCGGTGCGGATCACCTGGCCGTTGGCGGTCACGACCTCCAGCGCCAGCACGTTCTCACGCATGGTGCCGTAGCGCACGGCATTGGTGCCGCTGGCGCGGGTCGATGCCATGCCGCCAATGGAGGCGTCAGCACCCGGGTCGATCGGGAAGAAGAAGCCCGTGTCCTTGATCGCCTCGTTGAGCTGCTTGCGGGTGATGCCCGGCTGCACGGTGATGGTCAGGTCCTCGGTGTCGATCGACAGCACCCGGTTCATGCGGCCCACATCGATGCTGATGCCGCCTTGCACGGCCAGCAGATGGCCTTCCAGCGAGGAGCCGGCGCCGTAGGCAATGACGGGCACCTCGTACTGGTGGCACAGCGTCACGGCATCCTGCACGTCCTGCGTGGATTCGGCATAGACCACGGCGGCCGGTGGCGGCGCGGTGATCGAGCCTTCGTCGCGGCCATGCTGCTCGCGCACGGCCTGCGAGGTCACGCACTGGCTGCCAAAACGGGCACTGAGCGCTGCCATGAAGGCATCGGGAATAGGGCGCTGCGCAGCAGCCAGGATGTGGGAGGAGGTGGGCGCGTTCATGGGGTTCTCCGGGGCGAAAGCCAAGAATAGCACCGCCCGCCTTTCAGCGCTGTCCGCTGTGCTGCAGCCGACCATGAAAAAACCCCGCCGTAGCGGGGAGAGGGAGAGTTCGGGAGAATCAGCGGGGGACGCTGGTCAGAGAGACTTTTTGACCGGCTGGCGCGCCTGGTGGCGGCGCGGGTCATGGGTGCCCAGTTGGCGCTCGACCTGGATAATGCGGCTGCCGCTGGCAGCCTGGCCGATGCGCTGCTGGCTGCTGCTCAGCGGTTGGGCACTGGCCATCGCCGATGTGACCGCAATCGATGCAAACAGCATCACGCTGCGGGCGTCAAACGGGTGGGCGAAAAACTTGCCAGACATCTGTAGATCCTTTCGTCATTCCGACATGGCTCTATTGAACCCGGAATCGGCGCTGTTTGCTATCATTTTTGCTTAGTGTTGCCTCGGCTACATATTTACCGCGCCGGTAACAGAAAATAGGCGGAGATTCACAGCCGCTTTACAAGGATTACCCATGGGCAACCGTCTCTCCCAAATTGCGACCAGAACCGGTGACGATGGCAGCACCGGCCTGGGCGACAACAGCCGTGTCTCCAAAGCCAGCGGCCGCCCCCAGGCCATGGGCGATGTCGACGAGCTCAACTCCCATATCGGCCTGCTGCTGTGCGAGCCCCTGCCCGCCGATGTGCGTGAGCTGCTGATCGACATCCAGCACCAGCTGTTCAACCTGGGCGGTGAGCTGTCCATGCCCGGCTACGAACTGCTCAAGGACGATGCACTGCTGCAGCTCGATACCGCGCTGGCGCACTACAACGCGCAGCTGCCGCGCCTGGCCGAATTCATCCTACCCGCAGGCACGCGCGCTGCTGCGCAATCCCATGTCTGCCGCACCGTGGCGCGCCGCGCCGAGCGCATGGTGGTGGCGCTGGAGCAGGGCGAGGCCATGCGCCCCGCGCCGCGCCAGTACCTCAACCGCCTGTCCGACCTGCTGTTTGTGCTGGCCCGTGTGCTCAACCGTGTCGATGGCGGTGACGATGTGTACTGGAAGAGCGCGCGGCTGGCGCGCATGCAGGCAGAAGATGGCCCTGGCGGCAGCAACATCGGCGCTGGCCGCTGACCCGCGAGGCCCCGCCCATGCGCCTGCGCCATATCGAAGTCTTCAACGCCGTGATGCACACCGGCAGCGTCAGCGCTGCGGCGCGGCTCATCAACATCTCGCAGCCGGCCGTCAGCCGCACCTTGCAGCATGCCGAGCTGCAGCTGGGCTTTGCGCTGTTCCAGCGCAGCAAGGGCCGCTTGGCGCCGACCAGCGAGGCGCTGGCCTTGCTGCCGCATATGGAAAAGCTGTTTGCCCAGCTCGAAGAGGTGCAGCGCCTGGCCGACAGCCTGCGCAAGGGCCGCGACGGCGATGAGCTGCGCATTGCCAGCGTGCTGGCGCTGAGCCACGAGGTACTGCCCCGGGCGCTGGCGCAGTTCAAGCAGAAGCACCCGCATGTCAGCGTCAGCCTGCAGTCGCTGCATTCGCCGCAGATCGTCTCGGCGCTGATGATGCAGGAGGCCGATGTCGGCTTTGTGCTCAGCAATGTGCAGCAGGCCAGCCTGCAGCAGGAGAGCCTGGCGCGCGTGCCCATGGTCTGCGTGGTGCCCAAGGGCATGCTGCCGCCCTTCAAGCTGCGCGCAGGCAGCCTCGCGCTCGAGGACCTGACCGGCGTGCCCACCATCAGCCTGGATGCGCAAGACCCCGTCGGCATGCTGCTGAGCCAGCTGGCCCGCGAATCGAGCGCCGGGCTGGACCACTTTGTGACGGTGCAGACCTACCACACGGCCTTGGCGATGGCCCACCATGGTTTGGGCGTCGCGATGGTCGATGGCTGCACCGCCTTGTCCGCGGACCACAGCAAGGTCGATGTGCTGCCTTTGGCGCCGGGCCTGCAGGTGCCGGTCAATGCGATCCGCGCAGTCTCGCAGCCGCAGTCCTTGCTGGTCAAGGCCATCACGCGCGAGATGCAGAAGGTGCTGGCGGCGCAGCTGTAGGCGGATTTGCGGTTTAGGCGGTCTGGCCGATGTCGTAGGTCAGCTGTGCAGCGGTGCCAAACGCCAACGTAAAGCCCAGCGCGCCATGGCCGGTGTTGATCCAGAGGTTGCTGGCACCGGCCGACTTGGCAATCGGCACGGCCGTCGGCGTGGCAGGGCGCAGGCCGGCCCAGGGCTGGACGTTGACGTAATCGCTGCAACCGGGAAACACCGCTTCGGTGGACGCACAGAGGCTGCGGATCTTGTCCTGCGGAATGCGCAGGTCGTGGCCCACCAGCTCCACCATGCCGGCCACGCGCAGGCGCTGGCCAATGCGCGCAAACACCACCTTGCGGGCGCTGTCGGTGATGCTCACCGCCGGTGCCTTGCGGCCTGCTGCGGCCACGTCCAACGTGATGCTGTAGCCCTTGAGCGGGTAGACCGGCAGATCCACGCCCAGCGGCTTGCACAGCGCCACGCTGTCCACGCCCAGCGCGACCATGAAGTGGTCGGCCTCGATCTCGCCGTGCGCGGTCTGCAGCGCGACGATCTTGCCCCCTTCGCGGCGCAGGCGCTCGATGGGGGTGTCCATGATGAACTTCACGCGCTTTTGGCGCAGCCAGTCTTCGAGCTGGCGGCAGACCTGGTAGCAATCGGCGGCGCACTCGCTGGGCGTGTGCACGGCGCCGGCAAACTGGCTGCGGTAGGCGGCCAGCGCGGGCTCGAGCGCCACCGCTTCGTCGGGGCCGACGATGCGCTGCGGCGCGCTGCCCAGCTGGCTTTGCACATCGACCTGGTGGCGCGCCGATTGCACGGCTGCATCGCTGGGGTAGAGCACCAGCTTGCCGGTGGTGCTGTAGTCCCAGTCGCCCCCGACCTGGGTCTGCATGGCCTCAAAACGCTGGCGGCTGACGGCAGCCAGCTGCAGCAAGGCGCGGGTGCTGGCGGCGGAGCGGTCGGCATTGCAGGCGCCCAGAAAGGCCAGGCCCCATTTCCACTGCTGGGGATCGGCCTGCAGGCGGAACTTGAGCGGCGAATCGCTGCTGAACAGCAGCTTGGGCAGCTGCTTCCAGATCGCAGGGTCGGCCAGCGGCTGCACATAGCTGTAGCTCAGCTGCGCACCATTGCCCTTGCTGGTGCCACTGCCCGCATGGGAGGCCTTGTCAACCACCGTCACCTGGTGCCCGGCCTGGGTCAGCTCATAGGCGGCAGCCAAACCCACAATCCCCGCACCCAGAATGCAAACCTGCATGGAACACCCCCTGAAAACCCTTAAATATAGGCGCTTGAAATCCGCCTGTCGCATAGCAAAATGGGCAACAGGCATGCCATTTGCTTATAGGTACAGCGGTTCCGCCTCTGTGCGGTATGCCATGCACCATAACCAAGCGTTATGGGCCTGTCCCAAAAAGGCATTGTTGAAACAAAGTGCTGGTTTCTACACTGTTCCTATTGTTTGATTCAAGGAGGTTCCCGATGAAGTTTGTTAAGTCGCTGGTCTGTGCTGCTGCCGCCATCGCCTGCCTGCCCTCGGCCTTTGCCGATGTGCTGGCCAAGGCCAAGGATTCGGGCGAAATCACGTTCGCCTACCGTGAATCCTCGGTGCCGTTCAGCTACCTCTCCGGTGGCCAGAACGCCATCGGCTTCTCGGTGGACATCTCCAACGCCGTGGCAGACGCCGTGCGCAAGGAAATCGGCAAGCCCGACCTGAAGGTCAAGTGGCAACCCGTCACCTCGGCCAACCGCATTCCGCTGATCCAGAACGGCACCGTGGTGCTCGAATGCGGCTCCACCACCAACAACAGCGCCCGCAACAAGGACGTGGATTTCGCGATCAACTACTTCTACACCGGCACCCGCGTGGCGGTAAAGAAGAGCGCGGGCATCAAGAACTGGGCTGATCTGAAGGGCAAGACCCTGGCGATCACCACCGGCACCACCAACCTGCCTGTGGTGCGCAAGTACAGCGCCGACCAGAAGCTGGACATCAACATCACCCTGGCCAAGGACCATGCTGACGGCTTCCTGCTGATGGAAAACGACCGCGCAGCCGGCTTTGCGATGGACGACATCCTGCTGTTCGGCCTCAAGGCCAACTCCAAGGACCCGGCGGCCTACGAAGTGGTGGCCGACGCACTGCAAGTCGAGCCCTACGCCTGCATGCTGCCCAAGGGCGATGCAGCGTTCAAGAAGATCGTCGATGGCGTCATCGGCGGCATGATGAAGTCGGGCGAGTTCACCAAGCTGTACGACAAGTGGTTCCTGCAGCCCATCCCTCCGAAGAACCAGGCGCTGGGCCTGCCGATGAACAAGGAACTGCAGGACAATCTGACCGCGCAAAGCGACAAGCCTGCGATCTGATGGACAATCCCGTGTCGTGCAAGGCACGCACTGCAATGGCCCGGCAACGGGCCATTTTTCATTTTCTCTGGAGTTCGGCATGAAGCTTCACACCGTAGGCATTCTGGGCGGCATGGGCCCGGCAGCAGGCGCTGATTTTGTGCGCCTGTTTGTACAGGCCTGCGCAGACCATGTGCGCGCAAGCGGCGCACCCGTTACCGACCAGGGCTACCCCGAGCACTGGCTGGCCCAGTTGCCCATACCGGACCGCAGCGCAGCGCTGTTGGCGCCCGAGACCGCAGAAGACCCCTTCGCGATGATGTGCCAGGGCCTGGACAAGCTCCAGTCCGTCGGTGCTCAGGCGGTGGCCGTGGCCTGCAATACCGCCCATGCCTGGCATGGGCGCCTGCAGCAGGCCTACCCGCAGCTGCAGCTGCTGCATATCGCGCGCGTCGTGGCCGAGGGGCTGCAGCAGCAAGGCCAGCCGTCTTGCATGCTGCTGGCCACGCAAGGCACCTACCGCATTGGCCTGTATGACCAGGCGCTGGCCGCCTGCGGCATCACCGTGTACCTGCCGCAAGAGGCCGAGCGCGAGCAGCTGATGCGCGGCATCTACCAGGGTGTGAAGGCCGACCGCATGGACCAGGCGCGCGCCGATTTCGCCGCCGTGGCGCAGGCCATGCGCGCCCGCCATGGCGATGTGCCCCTGATCATGGGCTGCACCGAAATACCGCTGGCCCTGCCCGGGGCCGACAGCGTGCAAGGCCTGCCGCTGATCGACCCGGCCTGGGAGCTGGCCAAGGCATTGGCGCGCGTGGCCTACGGCGACTGAATCAGTCCGCGTTTTCGAGCATCGCCATCGTGATGCGCGACACGCAAGTCAGTTTGCCCTCGTCGTTGACCATCTCGATCTGCCAGACCTGGGTCATGCGGCCGATATGCACGGGTTTGGCGGTGCCGGTGACCCAGCCGCTTTGCACACCCCGGATATGGTTGGCATTGATATCGAGGCCGACACAACGCCAGCCCTCGGGCGCCGAGAACATGGCGCCCACGGAGCCCAGCGTCTCCGCCAGCACCACGCTGATCCCCCCATGCAGCAGCCCATAGGGCTGGTGCGTGCGGTGGTCCACCGGCACACGGCCCACCAGGTAATCGTCGCCGATCTCCACATATTCGATGCCCAGGTGTTCAATCGCCGTGTTGCGCGCCTTGTCGCGCAGCACGTCCAGCGAGATGGGCTTTTTCCAGATAGCAGTCATGGGGTGTCCAGGCTCCACAAAAGTGATGCCACAGCATAGCGCTGCGCAAGCCGGCTGCCTACCGCCTGCATGACGCGCCGGTTGAGGCGGGGCGCTGGGGTGAGCTTTGTGGCAGCTTTGGTGGGGGCATGTGAGCAGGCGAAAAAATAGCGGGCTTGGCGGAAGGAAGCTTGCGCCAAATCCATACTTGTTTGGAACTTGATGCCATCGTTCGAAAGCACCGCAAGAGTTGGGCTGCTGCGTAATAAGCCAGAGAAGGTGAAGGGGCCACTAGGCCCCTTCCAAAAGATCGCGAAGTTCGCTTTAACCCCTGAGGGGGACCGCTTGCGCGGCGGAGAACAGCTGTTTACTTCACTGTGCTGTTGCTTCACGGTACAGCAATACCGCTGCTCTCCCATCGGTCCAACACCGGAGTGGTGGGCGGTTTGAGCTATTGGGGGCCGACGATAAAACACGTCCGAGCCACTGTCAAGCCGCGTGTTTATCTGTGGCGGTGGCTGGTTGCCAAGCGGTTTCTATTCGCTGTCGGATGGTGGAGACGAATCCCCTGCAGAATCAGCAGGCGGCATATAGCGCTTGAGAGCCCTCTGGAATGCGAGTACCAAAAAAGTGCATATTACTGTGAGAGCAAAAGCGATGACTGCAGCTGCTTGGTTGGCGTCCCAAACCAGAAAAAAAATGGCTGTCCCTAGGAGACTAATAGCGAGGCAGAGAACGGAAAGACTAGTGTTTTTCCAGAGGGGGATTGCGGCGAACTGAAGGTTTTTATTGGCTGTGGAGTGGCTGGTGAAGTTGATGCAAAAAGAGCAAAGCCAAAGTACGAATGCTGATGCCGATAAGCCAACGGAGCAAATCCGATCATCATTTGAAATGCCAGCGTTTATTTGGAGGGCAACCAGCAGTACTGCAAGTGCTGCGCCTGCACCCCCAAGACTTAAGGATGGATTGGTGTGCCACTCATGTGAATCATTGGAACTCTCGACTGCAGCCGGGTTGCCTTCAGGTAGATTTTTCATCTCCCCAATGTAGCAAGCCAACCCATGAATTCACCGGCGTGCCGTTGCGCACCAGAAACATGCGATCCGAGATTTTTGTAAGCGTTCGCTCAATTGCTCGTTGGCACCTGCTCGCCATCGCCGTCCGCCTCACCCAGGCCGTCGTCGCCGCTGGCGCCGTCTTCGACCAGCAGCTCCACCAGCTCGCGGGCGAAGGAGGGCAGGGATTCGAGGTTGCGCACGACGATCTGCATCTCGCGGTTGGACCATTCGTCCGAGATGCTGATGATGCGGATGTCCATGCTGCGCGCATGGCGGCGGGCGGCGGATTCGGGCAGGATGCCGATGCCTACGCCCGCTTCGATCATGCGGCAGGCGGCTTCAAAATTGCCCACCTGGATGCGTTGCTTGATCGGGCGGTGAAGCAGGTCACTGTGCTGGCGCAGGAACGCATGGATGGCGCTGGATTCGTGCAGGCCGATGTAGTCGTATTCCAAGGTATCGCCAAAGGCCACGGACTTGCGGCGGGCGAGGGCATGGTCGGCATAGACGACGAGCACCAGGCGGTCGCTGCGGTAGGGCATGGCGACCAGGCTTTCGGTGCGCACCTGGCCGGCGACGATGCCGATATCGGTCTGGCCTTCGCCGACGGCGCGGATGATGTCGTTGGACAGGCGCTCGCGCAGGTCGATGTCCACATCCGGGTGCTTGCGCAGATAGGCGCGCAGCACCGGAGGCAGAAACTCGCCCAGCGCCGTGGTGTTGGCAAACACCCGCACATGGCCCTTGATGCCGCGTGCGTACTCCTGCATGTCGCCGCGCAGGTGCTCGATCTGGCCCAGCACCGTGCGGGCATGCTGCACAAAGGCCTGGCCCGGCAAGGTCAAGGTGACGCCCTGGCTGGTGCGGTACAGCAGCTTGACACCCATGCTCTCTTCGAGGTTCTTGATGCGGGTGCTGGCCGCCGGCAGCGAGATGAACGACAGCTCGGCCCCCCGCGTCATGCTGTTCGCGTCTGCCACATGCACCATCAGGCGCAGATCCACCAAGTCAAAATGCATAGCCATGGCGCGATTGTAGGCCTTGCGTTTTAACCCAGGGACCCTCTGGACGCCGCAAGCCGCCCTGCCTGTCACCCAGGTTGGGCTTGCGTCCAGCGCCCTCAGCATTCGACGATGTGCACCGCCAGGCCGCCCAGCGAGGTTTCCTTGTACTTGCTCATCATGTCGGCGCCGGTGGCGCGCATCGTTGCAATCACCTTGTCCAGGCTGACGATGTGCGAGCCGTCGCCGCGCAGCGCCATGCGTGCTGCATTGATGGCCTTGACGGCGGCCAGTGCATTGCGCTCGATGCAGGGCACCTGCACCAGGCCGGCGACCGGATCGCAGGTAAGGCCCAGGTGGTGCTCCATGCCGATCTCGGCGGCATTCTCCACCTGCGCGGGGGTGCCGCCCAGCACGGCGCACAGGCCGGCGGCCGCCATTGAGCAGGCCACGCCCACTTCGCCCTGGCAACCCACTTCGGCGCCGGAGATCGAGGCGTTCTCCTTGTACAGAATGCCGATCGCGCCGGCAGTCAGCAAAAAGTCCACCACCCCGGCTTCGGTAGCGCCGGGTACAAAGCGCCAGTAATAGTGCAGCACGGCCGGCACAATGCCGGCGGCGCCATTGGTGGGTGCGGTCACCACGCGGCCACCGGCGGCGTTTTCTTCATTCACGGCCAGCGCAAACAGGTTCACCCAGTCAATCACCTCCAGCGGATCGGTGTTCGCATGCTGGGTCAGGCCTTCGTAAAAGCCTGCGGCGCGGCGCTTCACGTTCAGTCCACCAGGCAGGCGGCCTTGCGTGCTGCAGCCGCGTTGCACGCAGTCCTGCATCGCCTGCCAGATCTTGCGCAGGCCGCTGTCGATGTCGGCATCGCTGCGCCAGTGGCGCTCATTGGTGCGCATGATCTGCGCAATGGGCTGCTGGTGGTCATGCGCCAGTTGCAGCAGCTGCGCGGCGCTGTGAAAGGGCAGGGGCAGCACATCGGTATCGGGTGCAATCGCTTGCTGGCGCTCGGCATCGTGGGCCGCTTCTTCGCTGACGATAAAGCCGCCGCCCACCGAGTAGTAGGCTTGCGCATCAACCAGTTCATGCTGGGCATCCCAGGCCTCAAAGCGCATGCCGTTGGGGTGAAAAGGCAGGCTCACCGCGCCAATCAGGAGCAGGTCGGTGGCGGGGTCGAACACGATGCGCTGCTCACCATTGAGCAGCAGCTGCTGGCTGTTGTTGACCTGGGCAATGATGGCATCGACGGCGTTCACGTCCACCGTATCGGGCGCATGGCCGGCCAGCCCGAGGATCACGGCGCGGTCGCTGGCGTGGCCGATACCGGTAGCGCCCAGCGAGCCAAACAGCTGGCAGCGCAGGCGGGCCACCTGCGCCAGCGCCCCCTGGCGCTGCAGGCGCTGCACAAAGGCGTGCGCGGCGCGCATCGGGCCGACGGTGTGCGAGCTGCTGGGCCCGATACCGATCTTGAACAAATCAAACACGCTGACGGCCATGGCTACTTTCCGGTCAATGTTGCAACTGCAGACTGGCGCCGAGGATAGCGCTGATTTGGGCCTTGGCAAGGGGAAAAGCACCCATCACGCCCAGGTGGGCATGCGGCCCCAGGCGGCTGGCCACAAAGGCATCGGCATGCGCGGGCGCGGCGTGCTGCCGCATCAGGCCCGCCTGCGCCACCAGCACCAGCTGCTGCACCCATTGGCGCGCCTGCGCCTGCTGCGCCCAGGCATCCTGCGCCATCGCCTGCCACTGGGTGTGCAGGCGCTGCAGTGCTTGCGCCATCGCCAGGTCATCCGCTGCCATGCGCTGCAGGTCCTGCCACAGTCCATCACGCAACGCGGGCTCGCGCTGCAGCGCCTTGAGCACATCCAGGCACATCACATTGCCTGAGCCCTCCCAGATCGAATTGACGGGCGCTTCGCGGTAGATGCGGGCCAGCGCCGAGCTCTCGGTGTAGCCGTTGCCGCCCAGCACTTCCATCGCCTCGGCGCTGCAGGCAATGGCGCGTTTACAGACCCAGAACTTGGCCGCCGGTGTCATGATGCGCTGCCAGGCCAGCGCCGTGGTCTGGCCTGGGGCGCTGCTGTCTTCAAAGGCCTGTGCCAGTCGCATGGCCAGCAGCAGCGCCGCTTCGCTCTCCAGCGCCAGGTCGGCCAGCACCGATTGCATCAGCGGCTGCGCCGCCAAGGCCGCACCAAAGGCCTGGCGGTGCCGGGCAGACCACAGGGCCTGCACGGTGGCCTGGCGCAGCAGCGCGCTGCTGCCCAGCACGCAGCACAGCCGCGTGATGGTGGCCATCTCCATGATGGTGGCAATGCCCCGGCCTTCCTCACCCACGAGTACGCCATAGGCGTCGTCAAACAGCACCTCGCTGCTGGCATTGCTGCGGTTGCCCACCTTGTCCTTGAGGCGCTGCACCAGCACGCTGTTGCGCCTGCCATCGGGCCGCCAGCGCGGCACCCAGAAGCAGGCCAGCGGTGCCTGCAGCGCATCGGCGTCGTGCGCGCTGCTGGCCATGCGTGCCACCACCAGGTGCGCATCGGCCGTCGGCACCGAGTAAAACCATTTGTGGCCTTGCAGCCGGTAGGCGGCGCCGCGCCCGCCGCCTGCGGCATCCAGCGGGTAGGCCACGGTGGTGTTGCTGCGCACATCCGATCCGCCTTGCTTTTCGGTCATGCCCATGCCCACCCACAAAGCTGTTTTGTCTGCCACCGGTGCATCACGCGCGTCATGCTCGGCGCTGCTGATGCCGCGCGCGATCTGTGCCCACAGCGCGGGCTCCTTGCGCAGCACCGGGATGGCTGCCGTCGTCATCGTTGCGGGGCAGAGGCTGCCCGCCTCCGCCTGGCCATGCAGGTAAAAGCCGGCGGCCCAGGCTGTCCAGCGGCCGCTTGCTGCATCTTCCGGTGTATCGGCAAACGGCATGTCGATCAGTTGCTGCGCGCGGTAGTGCGCCAGCACCTGGTGCCATGCGGGGTGAAACTCCACCTGGTCGATGCGCCGTCCGCGTGCATCCCACTGCTGCAATTGCGGCGGGTGGCGGTTGGCCTGGTCGGCTAACTGCGCAAAGGCCGCGCTGCCCACGGTGCGCGCATGCTGCTGCAAGCCCGGCAGCCAGGGGTGGGCCTGCGCACGCGCCAGCGCGGCCTGCAAGGCCGGATCGCTGCCCAGCGGGTCGTAGCCGACCAGCTCATCCACCAGGTTGTCCTTGTCGCGCTCTGCCATGGCTGCTCTCCCAGATGTGTTCCTCCATTCTAGGAACGGCGCAGCAGCAACGCAAAAGCGGTCAGCGTGTGGCGTTCAGCCGGTCCAGCCGCAGGCGCTGGCGCTCATCACCCAGCGCCCGGGCGGCCAGCAGCACGCTGCCGGCAGCGGCCAGCGCGCCGGCAAAGGTCAGCAGCAGCAATAACAGAATCTGGTATTTGGCGGCTTCCAGCGGGTCCATGCCGCCCAGGATCTGGCCGGTCATGATGCCCGGCAGAGTGATCAGCCCGGCGGCCGACATCTGGTTGATGATGGGGATCAGCCCCCGGCGGATGGCCGCACGGGTGTGCGGCGCCATCGCCCGGCGCAAGGAAACACCCAGCGCCAGCTGGGCCTCGATGGCGGCGCGGCCGGTGCGCACGCCGTCAAAGAAACTGTCCAGCCCCAGGCTGGCGGCATTGAGCACGCTGCCCAGCACAATGCCCATCAGCGGAATCGCATAGCGCGCATCAAACCAGGGGTCGGGCCGCACGGCGGTCATCAGCGCCAGCACCACGGTCGACAGGCTCGACAGCGCGACCACCAGGCCCGCAATGCGGTAGTTGCCCCCGCCGGACAAGCGCTGGTGCGGCCGCACCGCGACCTCGCGCGCGGCAGCGGCCACCATCACCAGCACCACGACCAAGGTGGTGCCCGGGTGCGCCTGCTGGAACACCAGCCGCAGCACATAGCCCACCAGCAGCAGCTGCACCACCATGCGCAGCGATGCCCACAGCACCTGGCGCTGCAGCTGCAGGCGCATCGCCCAGGATGCGCCTGCAGCGGCCAGCACCAGCGCCGCGCCCACCAGCAGATCGCTGGGCTGCAGATGGATGGCCGGGTTCATTGCGCAGCCTCCATTGGCAGCAGCTGGTGGTCTACCAGTTGCATGCAGCGCTGGCCGACGCGGGCCGCCTGGGCCTGCGAATGGGTCACCCACAGCAGGCTCAAGCCCTGCTGCTGGCAGCGCTGCAGCAATTGCTCCACCGCAGCGACCGACGTGTCATCGAGCGCAGCCGTGGGCTCATCAAGCAGCAGCACCTGGGGCTGGCGCAGCAGTCCGCGCAGCAAGGCCAGGCGCTGGCGCTCTCCGGTCGACAGCTGGGTCAGCGGAATATCAATGAAGCCCTGGCGCAGCCCCAGTTCGCTGGCCATCTCCAACAGCGCCGATTGCGAGCCCGGCGGGAAGTGTTCCATCACCGTCGCCCCCCACCAAGCGGGCTCTGCCGCCAGGTACATCACCTGCTGGCGCCAGGCCGGGCCGCTGAAGGCGCTGCGCGGCTGGCCGTTGAGCAGCACCTCACCGCTGCCCGGGTCCAGGTCGGCAATCAGCCGCAACAGCACCGATTTGCCGGCCCCCGATGCGCCCATGACGGCGATGCATTCGCCTGCGCCCAACTCCAGCGAGCAGGGCCCGCTGATGGGGCTTTGCAGAGCGCGGATGGACAGGCGGCTGGGCTGAGAGGCTGGCATGGTGGCTGAGTGTAGCGCTGGGCTTGCGGAGTCGGGTCCACCGTACGCGATGGATGAGCGTTTTGCTCACCAGCAGAAAAGCCAGCAGCACCCAAGCCTGGGTGGCTGCTGGCTTCTTGGAGAGCGGTGCCGTGAGGGATTATTGCTCGATAGGCTCTGCCACAACAGCTTCAAAAGCCTGGCGCAGCGCATCGAGATCGGCGGGTGGGGCGCTTTCGTCGCTCTTGAACGTGATTCCGGTACCGTCATCAGTGCTGGTGGTCAGGCGGCGAACAATCAGCAGGTTGGTGGCGGTAGCTGCCGAGGTGCCTGTATAGCCTTCGCCATCATTGACCTTGTAGTCGAAGTAGTAGACCTGTTCCACGCGATCGGCAATGTTGAACTTGATGCAGACCACCAAGCCTGCATTCGGGCCGCTGGTCACATTTTCGCAAGCGAAACGATTGTCTGCCGTCGTCACAAAGCCGGTGCCATACCCGCTTCCCGCGACCAGCTTTTGCAGTTTGACCACATCCGACCGGGGAGTGCTGGTCCCCAACGGGGTGAACAACCACATGCCATACAGGCTTTGCGGGCTCTTGTCATAGCCGAAGCTGAAGCGGGAGATCTCCTTTTCTGCTTCGCCGGGGAACCTGATGTAGCCCTTGGTGCCGGATTCGAAACGCATCGACACGACACCATCGTTGCCGTTCTCCTGCCCAATGCGTTCGCTGCTGCCCAGGTAGCGGCCGCCACGGTACTTGTTCAAGGTGCCGGAATACTGGTTGTTCTTGTAAGCACCGGACGTCAGATAGAAGGTGGCGTTGCCGGAGGCGTCGTAGGCATACATCTGCATGACCAGTGTCTGGCCCTGCACATCAATAGCCAAGCCGCGACCGGGCTTGCCATTGAGTTCGCTGGTAACCACCCAGGTGCCCGACTGGGGCATGTAAGCCTGGGCCATGCTGCTGCCCAGCAGAGCGCCGATTGCAATCCATTTTTTCAGCATATGTCCATCTTTCCGTTAATAGTTTTCAGCAATCAAAACGGCATTAGATCATAGCTTTACAAAATAGAAGCACCGGTTCTACTTTGTTTGCATTGCAACAACAATATTTGGGACTAGTCGGCGCTACACACCTTCAACACCGCCTCCCCATATGCCTCCAGCTTCTTCACCCCAATCCCGCTCACGCCCTGCAGCTCATCCAGGCTCTGCGGGTTGCGCTGGGCGATGGCCGCCAAGGTAGCGTCGGCGAAGACCACGTAGGCGGGCACGTTGTGCTCCTTGGCCACTTCGGTGCGCCAGGCCTTGAGGTTGATGAAGCGGACCTGTTCGTCGGGGCCCAGGTTTTGCGCGGCGACGGCGGGTTTGGTGCTGCGCTGGCGTTTGCTGGGGCTGCGCTCGGCGGTGCTTTCGCGCAGCTCCACAGTTTGCTCGCCGCGCAGCACGGCGCGTGAGCCGTCGCACAGGGTGAGGGTCTCGAAGCTGTAGCCGGCCTCGGTCTGCACCTTGTGGGTGGCCAGGGCGCCAATGGCCAGCAGCTGGCGCAACACGCCGCGCAGCTGGGGCTCGGTGTAGTCCTGGCACAGGCCAAAGGTGCTCAGCTGTTGGTGACCAAACTGGCGCACCTTGTCGGTTTCCTTGCCGCGCACGATGTCGAGGATATGGCTGGCGCCAAAGGTGATCTGGCTGGCCGAATGGGCGCGGTAGATGGTGGACAGCAGCTTGCGCGCGGCATCGGTGCCGTCCCAGGTCTTGGGTGGGCTCAGGCAGTTGTCGCAGTTGCCGCAGCGGTAGCGTGGCGCCTTCTCGGCGGATGCGACGGAGGCCTCGGGGTGGGCCGAGTCGTAGTCACCGCCCTGGCCGTAGACCTCGTCAAAATAGGCCAGCAGGCGCACACGCCGGCAGTCGGTGGCCTCGGCCAGGCCCAGCAGCGCGTCAAGCTTGCCGCGCATCACCTGCTTGAAGGCATCGCCCGCCGGGCTTTCGTCGATCATGCTGCGCTGGCTGACCACATCGCGGTAGCCATAGGCCATCCAGGCATCGGCGGGCAGGCCGTCGCGCCCGCCCCGGCCGGTTTCCTGGTAGTAGCTCTCGATGTTCTTGGGCATGTCCACATGGGCGACAAAGCGCACATCGGGCTTGTTGATGCCCATGCCGAACGCGATGGTGGCCACCATCACAATGCCTTCTTCACGCAGAAAGCGGCTTTGGTTCTGCTGGCGCAGCTCGGCGCCCAGGCCGGCGTGGTAGGGCAGGGCATTGATGCCGGCATCGCACAGCGATTGCGCGACCTCTTCCACCTTCTTGCGCGACAGGCAATAGACGACGCCGGCGTCGCCATCGTGCTCGCGCTCGATAAAGCGCAGCAACTGGGCGGTAGCGTCTTTTTTCTCAACGATGGTGTAGCGGATGTTGGCGCGGTCAAAGCTGCTGATGAAGACGCGCGCCGATTCGAGCTGCATGCGCTCGACGATGTCGGCGCGGGTCAGCGCATCGGCGGTGGCGGTAAGCGCAATGCGCGGCACACCGGCATAGCGCTGGTGCAACACGGTCAGCTCGCGGTACTCAGGCCGAAAGTCGTGCCCCCACTGGCTGACGCAATGCGCCTCGTCGATGGCGAACAAGGCCAGCTTGCCCATCGCATGCAACTCATCGAGCAGGCCCAGAAAACGCGGCGTGTTGAGCCGCTCGGGCGCCACATACAGCAAGGTGATGCCGCCCGACAGCAGCTGCAGCTCCACATCGCGGGTCTGGTCGTAGTCGAGGGTGGAGTTGAGGAAGGCGGCCTCGACACCGATCTCGTGCATGGCGCTGACCTGGTCGTGCATCAGCGCGATCAGCGGCGAGATGACGATGGTGGTGCCGTGGCCCTGCTGCTGGCGCACGATGGCCGGGATCTGGTAGCACAGGCTTTTGCCGCCGCCGGTGGGCATCAGCACCAGCGCATCGCCGCCGCCAATCACATGGTCAACAATGGCTTGCTGCGAGCCGCGAAAATGCGCATAGCCAAAGGCATCCTGCAAAACGGTGTGGGCGAGGGAAGTCACAAATTGCTAGAGAAGGCAGCTGTGCCAGCCCCCTGAAAGGGCCGCGCAAGCGGGGTATCGTCAACAGGCCAGAAGGGCCGCCCTGACACGGAGCCGGGGCGCAGGCGCAAAGCGCTATTGTGCGCGTTTTGGGGCGCTGCAACGGCAGCGCGGGGTTTGTGGGGCGGTAACGGGCTGTTTTGTGGCGCAGGTGCATGGCGGCCACCCCGGCACGATACAACCAGCGCCGGTATGGCAAATAACGCCCCGCCGCCACGCGCCGGTGGGCGCCGCCCTACAATGGCCGCCATGTCACTGCCCCGCTACACCCGAGCCCAAGAACTGCCCGCCACCCTGGCCAAGCGCCTCGTCATCCTCGACGGCGCAATGGGCACCATGATCCAACGCTTCAAGCTGGGCGAGGCCCAGTACCGGGGCGAAGGCTACAGTGGCCCGGGCAGCGTGGGCGAGCGCTTCAAGGACTTTGGCTACGACGTCAAGGGCAACAACGAGCTGCTGTCGCTCACCCGCCCCGATGTGATCCGCGACATCCACGAAAAATACCTGGCCGCTGGCGCCGATCTGATCGAGACCAACACCTTTGGCGCGACCACGATTGCCCAGGAGGACTACCACATGGCCGACCTGGCCTATGAGATGAACCTCAAGAGCGCCCAGCTGGCGCGTGCGGCCTGCGACAAGTACAGCACGCCCGAGCACAAGCGTTATGTGGCCGGCGCCTTGGGCCCCACGCCCAAGACCGCCTCCATCAGCCCCGATGTGAACGACCCGGGCGCACGCAATGTGACCTTTGAGGCGCTGCGCCAGGCCTACCTGGAGCAGACCTTGGCCTTGATCGAAGGCGGCGCCGATGTGATCCTGGTCGAGACGATTTTTGACACGCTGAACGCCAAGGCAGCGCTGTTTGCGGTCGATGAGGCTTTTGAGCAGACCGGCGAGGTGCTGCCGATCATGATCAGCGGCACCGTCACCGATGCCTCGGGCCGCATTCTGTCGGGCCAGACGGTGACGGCCTTCTGGCACAGCGTGCGCCATGCCAACCCGCTGTCGATCGGGCTGAACTGCGCGCTGGGTGCGACCCTGATGCGCCCCTATGTGCAGGAGCTGGCCAAGGCCGCGCCCGATACCTTCATCAGCTGCTACCCCAATGCCGGCCTGCCCAACCCGATGAGCGATACCGGCTTTGACGAGACGCCCGACATCACCAGCCGCCTGGTGCATGAGTTTGCCGACGAAGGCCTGGTCAACATCGTGGGCGGCTGCTGCGGCACCACGCCCGACCACATTGGCGCGATTGCCCAGGCAGTGCAGGGCGCGACGGCGCGCAAGCTGTTTTACCCCGCTGCGGCCTAAGACGCCTTGCCAGCCACGGCCCGTTCTGGCCATCGGGTTTAGAACGGGTACTGGCGCTCGGTGGTTTGCATGGTGATCCAGCGGGTGTCGGTGAAGGCATCGATACCCTGGCGCCCGCCAAAATGGCCGTAGCCCGAATCCTTGACGCCCCCAAACGGCATTTGTGCTTCATCGTGCACGGTGGGGCCGTTGATGTGGCAGATGCCCGCCTCGATGCGGGCCGCCACGCGCCAGCCGCGTGCGGTGTCGCGGGTGAACACAGCCGATGACAGGCCGAACGCGTTGTCGTTGGCGCAGGCAATGGCTTCGTCTTCGCCGTTCACGCGCACGATGCCCTTGACCGGGCCAAAACTCTCTTCGTGGTAGATGCGCATCGCTGGCGTCACGCCGTCCAGCAGAGTTGCAGGCATCAGCGTGCTGTCGGCCTTGCCGCCGCAGACGATGGTGGCGCCTTGTGCCACGGCATCGTCGATCAGCGCGTTGCAGCGCTCCACGGTCGCCATGCCCACCACCGAACCCAGCACCACCGGCCCCTGGCGCGGATCGCCCAAGGGCAGCGCCGCAGCCCTGGCCGCCAGCTTGGCGACAAAGGCATCGGCCACGCGCTGGTCGACCACCAAGCGTTCGGTGGACATGCAGATCTGCCCCGAGTTGGCAAAAGAACTGAAGCTGGCGGCGCGGGCGGCGGCGTCCAGGTCGGCATCGTCCAGCACGATGAAGGGTGCCTTGCCACCGAGCTCCAGCAGCGCGGGCTTGAGGTGGCGCGCGCAGGTTTGCGCAATGAGGCGGCCCACGCGCGTTGAGCCGGTGAAGCTGACGCGGCGCACCGCCGGGTGGGCAACGATGGCCTCGACGATGCTGGCCGCGTCCTCTGGCGCATTGGTCACGAAGTTCACCACACCGGGCGGCAAGCCGGCATCCTGCAGCGCCTCCATGACCAGGCCGTGTGTGGCCGGACACCATTCCGAGCCTTTGAGGATGACCGTGTTGCCGCAGGCCAGCGCGGTGGAGATAGCGCGCACGGCCAGGATCACCGGCGCATTCCACGGCGCGATACCGAGCACCACCCCGGCGGGCTGGCGCACCGCCATGGCCAGGCTGCCTGGCACATCGGAGGGGATGACTTCGCCGCTGATCTGGGTGGTCAGGGATGCCGCCTCCAGCAGCATGTTGCTGGCCAGATGGACGTTGAAGCCCGCCCAGTGGCCCGAAGCCCCCGTCTCGGATGCCATCGCTGCGGCAATGGCATCGCCCTTGGCGTGCAGGGTGTCAGAAGCCTTGATCAGCAACGTGCGCCGCGCACCGGGCCCCAGCTGTGCCCAGGCCGGGAAAGCCGCTGCTGCGGCCTCGCAGGCTCTTATGGCATCGGCCACTGTAGCAGCGGGGGCGCGGGATGCGATGGTGCCATCGAGTGGATTCTTGCGCTCCACCGTCGCCGCATTGCCCGCGTTGCAAGCCTGGCCACCAATCAGCATCTTTTGTTCAATCATTGCAGGGTCTCCTGTTCGCTGCCGTTCATCCACTGTCAGGCGCACATCCTCCACCAGGCTGGCAATCCCTGCGCACCGGCAAGGGGCTGATGAATGCCTGCCAGTCCAAGGGGAGGGTGGGGCGCCAAGGCTGTTGATGCTATCGATCACACGCAGTTGCTGCAACGCGCAGGCAATGCGGGTGTGCCGGCGTGCGCTGCAGCCATCGGCGGTTCGAGCAGCGCAGAACGACGGCGATCCAGTGCTGAGAAGCTGCCCATGGCCGCCAGGACTTCAACGTCAGCCCGCTGATGCCCCCAGCGTCTGGCTGCACAAGGCAGCTATCACAGCACCATGCCCGCATCACTCATGCGGCGGGCATAGACGCTGAGCAGGACGCGCTCGGAATGGGTCAGGTAGTCATGCATCAGCTTGGCGGCCTGCTCCATGTCCCCGGCCTCGAAGCGTTCCAGGATGTTGGCATTCAGGTCGATGTAGGGCGCATGCATGAACTCGGCATCGCCCAGCATGCCAAACGCCAGGCGCAGCTCCACCAGCAGGTGCGAGAACAGGGTGTTGAGCCGCTCGCTGTCGGCCAGTGCCACAACGCCCTTGTGGAACCGCATATTGCCGGTGCCCACCTCCACCCAGCGGCCGGCCTCGCGCAGTTGCTTTTGCGCAGCGACGGCTTCGCGCATCTCCTTGCGCGCCGGGTGCTGCGGTATGGCCTGCTGCAGCGCCTGGCACTCGATCATGCGGCGCACGCGGTAGATATCCATGATGGAGGCCATCGATGGGATCGCGACAAACACGCCCCGGTTGGGCAGATGGCGCAGCAGCCCTTCCTTGGTCAGCAGCCGGAACACCTCGCGCAAGGTGTTGCGCGAGATCTCCAGGCTTTCGCTCAGTGCTACTTCGGACAGGCGTGATCCGGGCTGGAATTCCCCACGCACGATGCGGTCGCGGATCTGCTCGGCCACGCGGTCATTGAGCGAGAGGGTAGGCAGTGCAACATTCATGGCGATCGCAGGTAGTCAGAGATTGATACACATGATAGCGGTGGCCTGTAGCCCGGCCCAGCGCATTGCCCCAGCTGCTGAATCGGTCGGTCTGGCGATTTTCTTCGCCACAAAGACGAGAATTTCGCCTACATCGCTATTTGAAAGCAGATGTGTACGGGTTTTCCCGGTGAGAAAGCTGATTTTGTTTGGCTAAACTTTTGTATTGTTCAACAAACTGTCATTCACCATTGGTGAAACAGATAGGTTGTTGAACAAAAACTATGCGGTGCCCAGTCCCTGGGGGCCGTGCCTATAACAAACCTTGTATTGTCATGGACAGCTCAATCGTCAACCTCTGGCCGCTCCTCGGGGTGGCCGTCATCATTGTGGGATTCGTCCTGCGCTTCAATCCCTTTGTGGTGGTGGTCGTGACGGCGATCGTCACCGCTGCGCTGGCGGGCTTCCCGGTCCAGAAAGTGCTGGCCGAGCTGGGCACGGGCTTTGTCAAAACCCGCAATCTGCCGCTCATCCTGGTGCTGCCGCTGGCCGTGATCGGCCTGCTGGAGCGCCATGGGCTGCGCCAGCATGCGCAAAACTGGATTGGCCAGATCAAGTCGGCGACCACCGGCCGCCTGCTGATCGTCTACCTGGCCGCGCGCCAGCTGACCGCTGCCATCGGCCTGACCAGCCTGGGTGGCCACCCCCAGATGGTGCGTCCCCTGCTGGCCCCCATGGCTGAAGGCGCGACCGAAACCCGCTACGGCAAGCTGCCCGAAGCACTGCGCAACCGCCTGCGCGCTTTCAGCGCCGCGACCGACAACGTCGGCCTGTTCTTCGGCGAAGATATCTTTGTGGCCTTTGGCGCGATCGTGCTGATGACCACCTTCCTGCATGAGGCGGGTATTGATGTCGAGCCGATCCATGTGGCCGTATGGGGCATCCCGACCGCCATCTGCGCGTTCCTGATCCATTCCTACCGCCTGCGTCGTCTGGACCAGTACATCGCCAAGGAAATGGCCAACGCGCCTGCCCCAGCATCGACCACCCGCGAAGGAGGTGCAGCATGATTTTCAGCATCACCCAAGTCTATTGGCTGGCCGGTCTGGTCATGGCGGCCGTGGCCGTCTTCAACCTGCTCGATGCCAGCAACCCCAAGCGCTGGACCACCGGCCTGTTCTGGGGCCTGTATGCGGTCATGTTCCTGCTGGGCGACAAGATGCCGCCTGAAGTGGTGGGTGCCGGCGTGGTCGTGCTGGCGCTGATCGTGCTCGTCAAGGGCGTGGGCGGTGGCAAGCCGCAAGTGCGCAGCGATGCCGAGAACAAGGAAAGCGCACTGCGCCTGAAGAACAAGCTGTTTGTGCCGGCGCTGGCGATCCCGGTGGTCACGGTGATCGGCAGTGTGCTGCTCAAGGACTTCAAGATCGGCGGCAACTTCCTGATCGACCCCAAGAACGCCACCCTGGTGAGCCTGGCACTGGGCTGCATCATCGGTGCGGCCATGGCCTGCAAGATGACCCGCGAATCGCCGGTGCAATCGCTGCGCGAATCGCGCCGCCTGGTCGATGCGATGGGCTGGGCCATGGTGCTGCCGCAGATGCTGGGCATGCTCGGTCTGGTGTTCTCCGATGCGGGCGTTGGCAAGGCCGTGGCCCATGTGACCACCACCTACATCAACATGGACCTGCGCTTTGTGGCGGTGGTGGTCTATGTGGTCGGTATGGCGCTGTTCACCGTCATCATGGGCAATGGCTTTGCGGCCTTCCCGGTGATGACCGGCGGCGTGGGCGTGCCCGTGCTGATCAACGTGTACCACGGTGATCCAGCGATCATGGCCGCGGTGGGCATGCTCTCGGGCTACTGCGGCACCTTGCTGACACCGATGGCGGCCAACTTCAACATCGTGCCGGCGGCGCTGCTGGAGCTGCCGGACCGCAATGCCGTTATCAAGGCGCAGGTGCCTACGGCGCTGGGCATTCTGGTCTGCAACGTGTTTTTGCTGTACTTTTTGATGAACCACTGATCGCCGCCACCCACAGGACCTCTGCATGACCGACACAACCGTACTGGTGCTGGGCTTTGAGCCCTTTGACAAAGCCCCCCTCAACCCCGCGTGGGAAGTGGCCCGCAGGCTCGATGGCAAGACCATTGACGGTGCGCGCGTGGCTGGCGTGCAGCTGCCCTGTGTGTTTGGCAAGGCGCTGGATGCGCTGGACGCAGCCCTGCAGCAGCACCAGCCTAGCCTGGTGATTGCGCTGGGCCTGGCCGGCGGCCGCACGGCCCTGTCGATCGAGCGCGTGGCCATCAATGTCGATGATGCCCGCATTGCCGACAACGCCGGCCAGCAGCCTATCGATGTGGCCGTCACCCCCGATGGCCCTGCGGCCTATTTTGCGCGCCTGCCCATCAAGCAGGCCGTGACTGCCATGCGTGCAGCCGGTGTGCCTGCCGAGGTGAGCAACACCGCCGGCACCTTTGTCTGCAACCATGTCTTCTACGGCCTGATGCACCGCCTGAACACGGTGCCCGCCTGGGCACAGACGCGCGGCGGCTTTGTGCATGTGCCCTACCTGCCCGAGATGGCAGCGGCGCTGCCGGGCGCCCCGAGCATGGCGGTGGAGACGCAGTGCAAGGGTATTGAAGCGCTGATTGCGGCCGTGCTGCGGCATGATCCTGAGCAGCAGGATCTGCAACTGAGCGCAGGCCAACTCCATTGAAATTCATAAGAAAGGTAGCACCATGTCCCTCACCATGGATTTGAACAGCGATCTGGGCGAGAGCCTGGGTGCATGGACCATGGGCGACGATGCGTCCATGCTGTCCATCGTCAGCAGCGCCAACGTGGCCTGCGGTTTTCATGCAGGCGATCCGGCTGGCATTCTCGATACCTTGAAAAAAGCCAAGGCCAGCAACGTCGTGGTCGGTGCCCATGTGGCCTACCGCGACCTGGTCGGTTTTGGCCGCCGCAACATGGATGTGGCCCATGCCGACCTGGTGAGCGACGTGATCTACCAGATTGGCGCGCTGCAAGGCCTGGCCGCTGCGGCAGGCACCACGGTGCGCTATGTCAAACCCCATGGCGCGCTGTACAACACCATTGCTCAGGACCGCCGCCAGGCCGCTGCCGTGATCGAGGCCATGCAGGCCGTGGGCGGCCAGCTGGCGCTGGTGGTGCTGGCCGGCTCGCCGCTGATGCAATGGGCACGCGACGCGGGCCTGACGGTGATCGCCGAGGCCTTTGCCGACCGGGGCTACACCCCGCAAGGCACCTTGGTATCGCGCCGCGAGCCAGGCGCTGTGCTGCACGACCCGGAGATGGTCGCCCAGCGCATGCTGCAGCTGGTGCAGCAAGGCACGGTGCAGGCCAATGATGGCTCCGTGGTCGAGGTGCAGGCCGATTCCATCTGCGTGCATGGCGACAGCCCCGGCGCGGTGGCCATGGCCAAGGCGGTGCGTGAGCACCTGCAGGCCGCAGGTGTGCAGATCCGCTCCTTCATGGACAAGGCGGGCGCATGAGCGACGAACGCACGATGCGCTTTCTGCCCGTGAGCGACCAGAGCATGCTGGTGGAGCTGCAGGACTTGGAGCACACCTTGGACCTGCTGGCCGCACTGCAGGCCGAGCTGCCCGCTGGCGTGCAGGAGCTGGTGCCCGCTGCGCGCACCATCCTGGTCTCGTTCGACCGCTGGCAGACCAGTGCTGCCGACCTGCAGCGCCATATGGCCGCATTGCGCCTGGGCCGCCAGGCCCGCAGCGCCGGCCAGCGTGTCGAGATTGCTGTGCACTACGACGGCGAGGACCTGGCCGATGTGGCGCAGATCCTGGGCATTGATGTGCCCGAGCTGATTCGCCGCCACAGCGGTAGCGATTACAGCGTGGCCTTTTGCGGCTTTGCGCCCGGCTTTGCCTACCTGACCGGTGGCGACCCGAGCCTGAACGTGCCGCGCCGCAGCACGCCGCGCACCAAGGTGCCTGCGGGCTCGGTGGCGATTGCCGGCACCTTCAGTGCCGTCTACCCCAATGACACCCCCGGCGGCTGGCAGCTGCTGGGCCGCACCGAGGTGCCCATGTGGGACCTGCTGCGCAACCCGCCTGCCTTGCTGCAGCCGGGCATGCTGGTGCGCTTTGTCGATGCCAGCACTGCGGCTGGCCAGGCCTTGCTGAAGCAGCAATCCGCGGCGCAGGCCCAGGCCCCCGCAGCGGCTGAGCATACCGGCGCCGGCATGCGTGTGCGTGCCACCGGCTTGCAGACCCTGGTGCAGGACGCCGGCCGCGCCGGCCAGGCGGGCCAGGGCGTATCGGCCGCCGGTGCGCTGGACCAGGGCGCGATGCGCCGTGCCAACCGCCTGGTGGGCAACGATGCGCGCCAATCGGTGCTGGAGTCCGTCGCTGCAGGCCTGCAGCTGCAAAGCCTGGGGGCCACCGTGGTAGCCGTCACTGGCGCCACCGGCCCCCTGACCGTGCGCAGCGCCAGCGGCGCTGCCTGGCAGGCCGAACGCAATGCGGCCATTGCCTTGAACGATGGCGATGTGATCCAGCTGGGCGAGCCCGACAGCGGCGTGCGCAGCTATGTGGCGGTGCGCGGGGGCTGGCTGGTGGAGCCCGTGCTGGGCAGCACCAGCACCGACACCCTGGCCCGCATCGGCCCTGCCGCCTTGACCACCGGCCAGACCCTGGCCGTCGGCGATGCACGCGATGCCGCTGCGGTGCAAGCCCCTGATCTGAACCCGCCTGCACTGCCCAAGGCCGGTGAGACGGTGGTGCTCGATGTCGTCATGGGCCCGCGCACCGACTGGTTCACCCCCGAGGCGGTGGCCCTGTTTGCCGCGCAGCGCTGGCAGGTCACCCCCCAGTCCAACCGCGTGGGCTTGCGCCTGGCCGGTGAAGAGGCACTGGTGCGCAGCCAAACCCAGGAGCTGCCCAGCGAGGGCACGGCCCTGGGCGCCATCCAGGTGCCCGCCAGCGGCCAGCCCGTGCTGTTCCTGGCTGACCACCCCTTGACCGGTGGTTACCCGGTCATCGCCTGCATTGCCTCCTACCACCTGGACCTGGCCGCGCAAGTGCCCGTCGGTGGCTGGCTGCAATTCCGCCCCCTGGCGCCCTTCGCGGATCTGGTGGGCTGAGTGTTGAACAGGGCGTGCGCGCCCGTTCTTGAATGGATATAGCTATGAAAAAAGTTCTGATTGCTAATAGAGGCGAAAACAGACGCGCAGCGGCGGTTTCTCTACATTGCAGTGCCTGCGCAGCAGGCTGCGGCGATCTCGCTTCTCTGTCGATGTTTGGTTGCTCGGAGTCTCAGCCATGAAAAAAGTATTGATTGCAAACCGTGGCGAGATCGCCGTCCGCATTATTCGTGCCTGCACGGACCACGGCCTCAAGAGCGTGGCGGTGTATGCCGATGCCGATATCGACGCGCTGCATGTGCGCATGGCCGATGAGGCCTATGCGCTTGAAGGCCAGCGCCCGGCAGAGACCTATCTGGACATCGCCAAGCTGATTGCAGTGGCGCAAAAGAGCGGCGCAGATGCGGTGCACCCAGGCTACGGCTTTCTGTCGGAAAACGCCGCCTTTGCCCGCGCCGTGATCGGTGCCGGCCTGACCTGGGTGGGCCCACCGCCTTCGGCCATCGAGCAATTGGGCGACAAGGTACAGGCGCGCAAGCTGGCGCTGAGCGTGGGTGCGCCGCTGGTGGCAGGCACGCCCGAGCCGGTCAAGGATGTCTCCGAGGTGCATGCCTTTGCACGTGACCATGGCCTGCCGATTGCGGTCAAGGCTGCGTTCGGCGGTGGTGGCCGTGGCATCAAGGTGATCTGGAAGGCCGAGGACATCGACGAGCTGTATGGCGCGGCGGTGCGCGAGGCCGTGACCGCCTTTGGCCGTGGCGAGTGCTTTGTCGAGCAGTTTCTGGACAAGCCGCGCCACATCGAAGCCCAGGTGATGGCCGACCAGCACGGCAATGTGCGGGTGCTGGGCACGCGTGACTGCTCCTTGCAGCGCCGCAACCAGAAGCTGGTCGAAGAGGCTCCAGCGCCTTTCCTGACCGACGCGCAGCGCGAACGCATCCACCAATCGGCCCGCGAGATCTGCCAGGCCGCTGGCTATGTGGGCGCCGGCACGGTGGAATACCTGCTGAGCCAGGGCGGCGCGATCTCGTTCCTGGAAGTCAACACCCGCTTGCAGGTGGAGCACCCTGTGACCGAGGAGACCACCGGTACCGACCTGGTGCGCCTGCAGTTCCGCGTGGCCGAAGGCGAAGTGCTGGCCGATACCACGGTGCCTGCCCCCCACGGCCATGCGTTTGAGTTCCGCATCAACGCCGAAGACGTGGGCCGTGGCTTCCTGCCCGCCCCCGGTCTGGTGACCCGCTTCGAGGCCCCATCGGGCCCCGGCGTGCGCGTCGACAGCGGTGTCGAATCGGGCTCGCAGGTGGCGGGCCAGTTCGATTCGATGCTGGCCAAGCTGATCGTCTGGGGCCCCACCCGCGAAGTGGCCGTGCAACGCGCACGCCGCGCGCTCAAGGAGTTCAAGATCGAAGGCGTGCCGACCGTGCTGCCTTTCCATGAAGCCGTGATGGCGCATGCCGACTTCATCAACGGCCAGCACTTTGGTGTGCACACCCGCTGGATCGAAACCGAGCTGATGCCCCAGTGGGATGCCCAGCCCGAAACCCGTCCCCAGCCTGCCGCCACCGCTGGCCTGCAGCGCGTGGCCATTGAGCTCGACGGCCGCCGCGTGATGCTGGGCCTGCCCGCCTCCCTGCTGTCCGGCCTGTCGGCCCCTGGCGCTGCCCCAGCGCCCGTGGAAGCAGCCGTGGACGAGAAGGCCGTCACGGCCGCCTCCGCCGGCACCCTCACCACCTGGAAGGTCGCTGACGGCGCCACCGTGCAAGAGGGTGAGCTGATCGCCGTGATGGAAGCCATGAAGATGGAAATGCAGATCAACGCCCCCCGCGCTGGCCGCATCAGCCTGAAGGTGGAAGCGGGCAGCTACCAGGCCGCTGGCGCAGTGATTGCGCGCATCGACTAAGCCGTCTTTTTGACGGAGGCCAAGCGCCGCGCAGCCTTTGGGTTGCGCGGCTTTTTTGTTGCTAGGGCGCTGCGTATGTTTCAGCGCAGGATGCAAAGTTACCCGGACAGAACGTATCGTTCCAGAACCGTGGCTAGTAGCCAACTTGCGGACTGGAGTGGCCTGTCACAATCTAGCGGATTCGCCCGCTTCATTGATTTGCGTCCATGCCTTCATCTTTCTCCTTCCACGATATGCCTTGTGCAATCCCAAGTCTGGTCGTCGAAAAAAAGCACATCGAATACAGCTGTATGGGCAGGCTGACCTATGAAGACAGCCTTGACTGCATGCGTAGTTGGCGGCTATTTCCATCCCAGAAGGAGGCAGCATGAGCGACTTCATTCTCTACACTACAGAAGACGGTCGCAGCCAGATCAAGCTGCGGACCAAAGGCCAAACGGTCTGGCTCACACAGCGTGAAATGGCCCAGCTATTTGACGTGAGTACCGACAATATTGGGCTGCATCTCAAGAACATCTTTGCTGACGAGGAAATCGAGGCGTCTTCAGTTACCGAGGAATCCTCGGTAACTGCCTCCGACGGCAAAAACTACCTTACCAAGCTCTATAACCTCGAAGCCATTCTGGCGGTCGGCTACCGCGTGCGCTCGCCACGCGGGGTGCAGTTTCGCCGCTGGGCGTCCACCATTCTGAAGGAGTATCTGACCAAGGGCTTTGTGATGGATGACGAGCGGCTGAAGAACCCGGATGGTCGCCCAGATTACTTTGACGAAATGCTGGCCCGTATCCGCGACATTCGGGCCTCGGAAAAGCGCTTCTACCAAAAGGTGAGAGATCTCTTCGCGCTGTCCAGCGACTACGACAAAACGGACAAGGCAACGCAGGTGTTTTTTGCGACAGTGCAGAACCTGTTGATCTTTGCTGTGACCGACAAGACCGCTGCCGAGCTGATCATGGCTCGGGCAGATTCGGCGGATCCGCATTTCGGCCTGTTGGCTTGGAAGGGCGACAAAGTCCGCAAAGCAGACATTGTGGTGGCCAAGAACTACCTGAGCGAAGATGAAGTTGACACCTTGAACCGGTTGGTGGTCATCTTCCTGGAAACCGCTGAACTTCGGGCCAAGAGCAAGCGTGAGACGCCGATGGCTTTCTGGAAGCAGAACGTCGATCAGATCATTACCTCCAATGGCTTTCCCTTGCTCAACCACGCTGGCACGATCAGCCACGACCAGATGGAAGCGCGCACCGATGCGCTATACCAGCAGTTCGACCAAGACCGCAGAATGCGTGAAGCAATTCAGGCCGACCAGCAGGATGAGGCCGATCTCCAAGCTTTGACGAGCAAACTCAAACAACGCCAGAAAAAGGACTGAGGCCCATCAGGCAGCCGCCTCTGTACCGCGCTAGACCCCTTTGGAACCTTGAACAGAAATCTCCACCACATCCCCCCGGCTGCCCGCCGCCAGCTCATGGTAGATGTCGTAGAGGTACTGACCGAGATCGCTGGCAGGCAGATCAGCGGGCACCGCCAGTTGAACCGGAGCGCGTTTGCCATCCTGGCCGACGGCATAGCAGCGCCAGCCGCTGGGGCAGGGCTCCAGATCGAGGATGCGGCCAAAGACGTTAAAGCGGTGTCGGGGCATGGGCAAGCAACGCGATAGGGTGGTGGTGGCACCAGCCTAACCGAGGACCCTCAGGCGCATGTCACGACGGGGTACTTGCCGCGTTCGCCCGGGTGCCACATCACGCGACGAGAACCCTTAAGGTCGCTCGCCGTCCTGCCTGGCAAACACCCGGCTGAGCTGTTGCCGCTGGATGCGGCGGTGGATGGTCGAGCGGTTCACGCCCAGCAGGCGGGCGGCTTCGGAGACATTGCCTTGGCACTGGGCGAGTACCTGTTCCAGCGTGGCGGCATGCAGGGCATGGCCGCCGCATGCGGCGCCTGCCAAGCTTGCTTCGCCAACCGCGTCCTGCCCCTGCGCCACTGCCGGGCTGCACTGCAGCGCATCGGGCAGGTGCTCCAGGTCGATCTGCTGCTCGGCCAGCGCGGCGGCGTAGCGCAGCGCATTGTGCAGCTCGCGCAGATTGCCGGGCCAGCGGTGGGCGCGCAGGGCAGCCTGTGCGGGCGCGCTCAGGCGCAGGCTGCAGCCTATGGCGGCGAGCATGTGCCCGGCCAGGGCCAGCAGGTCGCTGCGCTCGCGCAAGGCGGGCAGCTGCAGCTCGGCGGCGTTCAGGCGGTAGAGCAGGTCGGCGCGGAACTGGCCACTGCGCACCAGCTCGGCCAGCGGCCGGTGCGATGCGGAGATGACCCGGATATCGACCTTCTGTGGCGCACGCGCGCCCAGCGGCGTGATCTCCGACTCGGACAGCACACGCAGCAGCTTGGCCTGCAGCGCCAGCGGCATGTCGCCGATTTCATCGAGGAAGAGGCTGCCCTGGTGCGCGGCCTCGACCAGGCCGGCGCGGCCTTTGTGCGCGCCGCCCGTCCAGGTGCCGGGCAGGTAGCCAAACAGCTCGCTCTCCAGCAGCGCCTCGGGGATGGCGGCGCAGTTGATGGCGACAAAGGCACCGCTGCGGCCGCTGGCGGCATGCAGCGCGCGGGCCAGAAATTCCTTGCCGCTGCCGGTCTCGCCCTGCAGCAGCACCGGCAGGTCTTGCGGCGCCAGCCGGGCGGCCTTGTGCAGCACCTGGCCCATCGCGGCGTCGCCGGTGTTGAGCGCCTGCAGCGGCGCGGGCAGGCTGGGGCGCGGGCTGGCCTGCGCGCTGCTGCGCGGCTGGGGTGGCAGCGCATGGGCAAACCAGATGCTCCCATCGCGGGCGCGCAGAATGCGCTCTTGCGCCGGGCGGTTGCGCATCAACTGCGGCAGGGCCTGCAGGTCGGTGTCAAAAAAACGGCCCAGCGGCTGGCCGGTCAGCAGCGGTTGCTGGCGCCAGTTCAGCCCGGCGATGGAGGCCAGCATGCGGCTGGCGGCGTGGGTCATTGCGCGGATGCGGCCGCGCGCATCGATGCTGAGCGCCGCATCGGCATCGACATCGAGAAAATCCGGCGACTGCGCCAGGCGCAGCACCCAGTCGCTGCCCGATTGGGCCATCAAATTGGCCAGCTCCACCCGGCGCACGGCGGCGGTGACCAGGTGCAAGGCCATCTGCTGGCTGGCGCGGGCGGCGGGCGAGCGCAGCAGCGACAGGTCCAGCACCGCAGCGAGCTGGCCTTGCAGATCGTAGATGGGCGCGGCGGTGCACGACAGGCGCGTATGGGTGAAGTCGAAATGGTCGCTCTGGTGCACCGTCAGCGCCTCGCCGGTGGCCAGGCAGGTGCCGACGGCCGAGGTGCCGGCGACATCCTCGCGCCACTGCGCGCCCAGGTAGAGGCCGGCGCTGCGCAGGTCGCTGGCATCGCTGTCATGGCCCAGAAAATCCACCGCCACGCCATGGCGGTCGGCCAGCAGCAATACATAGTCCAGGCCCTTGAGCTGTTGGTACAGGCGCTCCAGCCCGCTGCGGGCAATGCGGATCAGCGGTTCGGACTCTTCGCGGTGGGCGCGCAGCTGGCCGGCGGGCACGATATGGGCTTCGCTGGTGCGGCTCGGGTCGAGCCGGTGCTGGTCAATGCAGCGGCGCCAGCTGCCCAGCACAGCCCGGTCGCGCGCCTCTCCGTGCAGCGGGTAGCCCATGCCAAAGGCTTCGAGCTCCTGGACATGGGCGGTATAGCTGTGGATGGGCATGGCGGGTCTCCTGCAATCACCGGGCTGATTCTGTGCCTGCACCCTGGCGCTGCCAATCAGGCTTACCCGCAACAGATGCTGCAGTGCAAAAAGGCGCATGCAACAGGTGTTGCATCGGCTGCCGCAGTGCCTGCGCCAGCGCGCTGCTGGCAAACCCGCAGCGCGCTGCCATGCTCTAAGGAGGTTGCAGTGCAGCATGGCCGTTTGGCATGGGGCTTGCAAAAACGCTGACGCTGCGGCCGCAGAGCCGCTGCGATACCGCCCATAAAAGGAGACAAGCCATGACCACCGCTACTGCCAACCCGATGGCCACCGCTACCGCTGCAGACACACCCACCGCCCGCGCCCAGGCCCTGCTGGACCAGCTCAACCAGGCGCTGGCCGCCCGCGATTTTGCGGCGGCCAGCCAGTTGTTTGCCCAAGACTGCTTCTGGCGCGACCTGGTGCTGCTGACCTGGAACCTCAAGACCTGCGAAGGCCCGGCACAGGTGGCCGACATGCTGGCCGCGCAGCTGGATGCCGCCGCGCCGTTGCTGCTGCAGCTGGACCCGAACGAAGAGGTGACGGAGGCCGATGGCGTGCTGAGCGCCTGGCTGGTGGTGGATGCGCGCCATGCACGGGGCCTGGGCCATCTGCGGATCCGTGATGGTCGCATCTGGACCTTGCTGACCACCATCCAGGAGCTCAAGGGCTTTGAAGAAGCGCAGGGGCTGCGCCGCCCGATGGGTGCCGAGCATGGCATACGCCGGGGCCGCAAGACCTGGCTGGACCGCCAGCAGGAAGAGGCCGAGACCCTGGGCGAAAGCCGCCAGCCCTATGTGCTGGTGATTGGCGGCGGCCAGGGCGGTATTGCGCTGGGTGCGCGGTTGCGCCAGCTGGGCGTGTCGCACATCGTCATCGACCGGCAGCCGCGCCCGGGGGACCAATGGCGCAACCGCTACAAATCGCTGTGCCTGCACGACCCGGTCTGGTATGACCACCTGCCCTACATCCCCTTCCCCGAACACTGGCCGGTGTTTGCGCCCAAGGACAAGATTGGCGATTGGCTGGAGATGTACACCCGGGTGATGGAGGTGAACTACTGGTCGTCCACCCAATGCCTGGGCGCGCGCTACGACGAGGCTGCCCAGGAGTGGGAAGTGACGGTGGAGCGCGAGGGCCGCACGATGGTACTGCGCCCTAAGCAGCTGGTGTTTGCCACCGGCATGTCGGGCAAGGCCAACATCCCCCGCATCGAAGGCCAGGAGCGCTTCCGGGGCGAGCAGCAGCACTCGTCGCAGCATTCGGGGCCCGAGGCCTATGCTGGCAAGAAGGTGGTGGTGATCGGGGCCAACAACTCGGCCCACGACATCTGCGCCGCACTCTGGGAGCATGGCGCCGATGTGACGATGGTGCAGCGCTCGTCCACGCACATCGTGCGCTCCGATTCGCTGATGGACATTGGCCTGGGTGATCTGTACTCGGAGCGCGCCGTGGCCAGCGGCATGACCACGAAGAAGGCAGACCTGGTCTTTGCGTCACTGCCCTACCGCATCATGGCCGACTTCCAGGTGCCGCTGTACGACCGCATCCGCGAGCGCGACGCGGAGTTCTACCGCCAACTGGAAGCGGCGGGCTTCATGCTCGATTTCGGCGATGACGGATCGGGCCTGTTCATGAAGTACCTGCGCCGCGCCTCGGGCTACTACATCGATGTGGGGGCCTGCGACCTGGTGATCGACGGCAGCATCAAGTTGCAGGCGGGCAAGAACAAGGGCATCAGCCACCTCACTGAAAACGCCGTAGTGCTGAGCGATGGCACCGAGCTGCCGGCCGACCTGGTGGTCTATGCCACCGGCTATGGCTCGATGAATGGTTGGGTGGCCGACCTCATCAGCCAGGAGGTGGCCGACAGGGTGGGCAAGGTCTGGGGTCTGGGATCGGACACCACCAAGGACCCAGGCCCCTGGGAGGGCGAGCAGCGCAATATGTGGAAGCCCACCCAGCAGCCGCAGCTGTGGTTCCACGGGGGCAATCTGCACCAGTCGCGCCACTATTCGCTGTACCTGGCGCTGCAGCTCAAGGCGCGGCAAGAGGGGCTGCCTACCCCGGTCTACGGCCTGCAGCAGGTGCACCACCGGCATTGAGCGCAGCGCGGGGCCAGCGCGCCGCTGCGGAATGTCAACATTGCACAGGGCGGCCAGCTATGGCCGATGGCTGACACCGGCCGGCCGCCCTTCAATGCCAGAATCGGGCGATGGTGAACCAAGACTCCACGCTCGCCCAGCGGGTGCAGCACAAGCTCAACCCTTTCCGCCCTTTCTACGATGCCGCCCAGCAATGGCTGGCGGCTGACGGTCTGCGCATGAGCGCGGCCATGTCCTTCTACGGCATGCTGAGCCTGGCACCGTTGCTGCTGCTCCTGGTGGGCGTGCTGGGCTGGTGGCTGGACCGCTCCTACATAGAGAGCAACCTGATCCACCAGGTCGAGGACATCATGGGCGCGCAGGTGGCCGATGTGGTGCGCGGCGCGCTGTCGAGTGCGCAAACCAAATCGCAGGGTTTGATTGCCTCGGCCATTGGTTTTGTGATGCTGCTGTCCGGTGCCACCGGGGTGTTCGTGGAGCTGCAGACTTCGCTGGAGCGGCTGTGGAACCATGGCGAGGCGGTTGACAAGAGCGATACCCCGTGGTGGTATTCGCTGGTGCAGCGTGTGCGGGGCCTGGGCTATATCCTGGTGCTGGGCTTCTTGATGCTGATCTCGCTGGTCATCACGACGATGCTGAGCATGACCACGCGCTGGGCCGGCGCCGTATTGCATGTGGAGGCCCCCGGCATGCTGCTGGGCGTCATCAATGAGACGGTGTCCTTCCTGATCACCGTGACCTTGTTCGTCGGCATGATGCGCATCGGCACCGGCACCAAGCCCCGGCTGCGCTTTCTGATTGCCGGCGCTGCGATCGGCGCCTTTCTCTTCACCATCGGCAAGCAGGTGCTGGCCTGGTATCTGTCCACTGCAGCCGTCGTATCGGCCTATGGCGCTGCCGGCTCGCTGGTGGTGCTGCTGATGTGGATCTATTTCTCGTCCGCGATCCTGCTGTTTGCAGCGAGTTGTGCACGGTCGCTCAACGGTGCGGATATTGCGCTGCATGGCAAGGGAGGCGGCGCAGCGGAGGCGGACAGCGCGCGTCTGCGGCCTGCGGCGGGCGAGGCGGCGACGGTGGATTTTCAGATCTAGAAGACCATCGCACCAACAACAATGCGCCCGAGGGCGCATTGTTTTTTAGGGGGAGGGTGGCCCCGCTCTTCAGTGGGCCGGGGCCTTCACATCAAAGCCTTCGGCGCGGGTGTCATGGCGCATGAAGAACACCAGCGCAAACGCGACAACGGCCAGCGATGCCAGGAACATGACGGCGTAGACATCGTTGCCCATCTTGTCCTTGAGCGTGCCAAAGATCGTGGGGCCGATGTAGCCACCCAGGTTGCCGATGGAGTTGATCCAGGCGATGCCCGCTGCCGCAGCGGTGCCGCTCAGGAAGGCGGTGGGCAAGGTCCAGAACGTGGGCAGCGCGCTGAAGATGCCAAACGCAGCCAGGGTCACCGCCGCCATCTTGGGCACTGGTGCGGCGGTGTTGGCAGCGATCAGCAGGCCGGCAACGATGCAGGCCAGCGGAATCAGCACAAACCATTTGCGCTCCTTCATGCGGTCGGAGCCGCGTGTCCAGAAGATCATCGCGATGGCGCCGACCAGATAGGGGAAGGCGTTGATGAAGCCGACCTGCACATTGGACAGGCCACCAAAGCCCTTGATGATCTGCGGCAGGAAGAAGCCCAGGCCGTAGAGCGGCACGGTGATGCCCATGTAGACAAAGCCCAGCGCGATTACCTTGGGGTTGAGCAGGGTCTGCTTCCAGGAGATCTTGTGGATGGATTCGCGGTTCTGGCGTTCGGCCGCCAGGGTCTGGGCGAGCCAGGCGCGTTCTTCGGCGGTCAGCCACTTGGCGTCCTGCGGGCCATCGGGCAGGTAGAACAGCACGACGAAGGTCAGGAAGATCGCCGGCAGCGCCTCCAGGATGAACAGCCATTGCCAGCCATGCATGCCGCCCATGCCGTCCATGTCGAGGATGAAGCCGGAGATGGGCGCGCCGATCACCGTGGAGATCGGAATGGCGAACATGAACCAGCCGACGATGCGCGCGCGGTAGGCGGCCGGGAACCACAAGGTGATGTAGAAAATGACGCCGGGGAAGAAGCCCGCCTCGGCAATGCCCAGCAGAAAGCGCACCACGTTGAAGCTGGTGGCGCTGTCCACCCAGGCCTGGCCGGCCGACAGCACGCCCCAGCTGAACATGATGCGGGCGATCCACTTGCGGGCGCCGAACTTCTCCAGTGCCAGGTTGCTCGGCACTTCACAGAGAAAGTACGAGAGAAAGAAGATGCCGGCCGCACTGCCGAAGACGGCCGCGGAGAAGCCCAGGTCCTTGGACATGCTGGCCCCGGCAAAGCCGATGTTGACGCGGTCGAGGTAGGCGATGAAGTAGCAGACCATCAGCAGCGGCAGGAGCCGCCAGCTGATCTTGGAGATGGTGCGCTGTTCCAGGGTGTCCATGTTGGTCTCCGATGCTGTTATGGGTAGGACGTGCGGTAGAGGCGCTTCACTTTTGATAGCTGTATGTTCAGTTGTATCAAAAGCTGGTGCGGCTTTTCGATGGCGGCTGCCATCGGGTCGCCGCTATTGTGCGCTGCAGCGCCCGCTGCCGCAATTGCGTCGGAGACAGATGCAAAACGCCCCGCGCAGCGCAGGCTGGCGGGGCGTCCGGGTGATCGGGTGGGTGGATCAGGCGGTCTTCATCGAACCGGTATCCAGGTAGCGCTGGTGCCAGGACAGCGCCTCGGTCAGGATGTGCGGCGTATGCAGGCCGGCCGACTGCTGCATCGCACGGTCCACATAGTCCTGCAGCATCGGGCGGAAGTCCGGGTGCGCGCAGCGCTCGATGATGACCTTGGCGCGCTGCTTGGGCGAGAGGCCGCGCAGATCGGCCAGGCCTTGTTCGGTGACGATGATCTGTGTGTCGTGCTCGGTGTGGTCCACATGCGAGCACATGGGCACGATGCAGGAGATGTGGCCGTTCTTGGCCACCGAGGGCGTGACGAAGAAGGACAGAAAGCCGTTGCGGGCAAAGTCGCCACTGCCGCCAATGCCGTTCATCATGCTCGAGCCCATCACATGGGTGGAGTTGATGTTGCCGTAGATGTCGGCCTCGATCATCGAATTCATCGCGATCACGCCCAGGCGGCGTACCAGCTCGGGGTGGTTCGAGATCTCCTGCGGGCGCAGGATGATGCGGTCGCGGTAGAAGTCGATGTTCTCCTCGAAATCGCGGTAGGCGGCAGACGACAGCGAGATGGCGGTGGCCGAGGCGCGCGCCATCTTGCCGCTGCGCAGCAGGTCGAGCATGCCGTCCTGCAGCACTTCGGTGAAGCCCAGCAGGTTGTCGAAGGGGCCGGTCAGCAGGCCGGCCAATACCGCATTGGCCACATTGCCCACGCCCGACTGGATCGGCAGCATCTGCTGGGGCAGGCGGCCCATCTTCATCTCGTGCGAGAGAAAGTCGATGATCGAGGCGGCAATGGTGTTGGAGTTGGCATCCGGCGCGGCAAACACATTGTCGCGGTCGCCCTTGTGGGTCTCGACCACGGCGACCACCTTGTCCAGGTCCACCTTCAGGTAGCCCTCGCCGATGCGGTCGTCGGCATGCGTCATGCGGATAGGCACGCGGCGCGGCGGGATCGCCGTGCCGTAGTAGATGTCGTGCATGCCTTCCATTCTGGCGGGTGGCTTGGTGTTCACCTCGAGGATCACCTTGTCCGCAATCTCCAGCCAGGTCTTGTTGTTGCCCACGGCGGTCGACGGGATCAGCAGGCCATCGGCGGTGATGCCCAGCACTTCGACCACGGCCACATGCATGGGGCCCAGAAAGCCGAACCAGGCGTGCTGGGCCACATGCGAGAGGTGCATGTCGATGAAGTCGATGTCACCGGCATTGATCGCCTTGCGCGCGATCGGGTCGGTGTTGAACGGCAGCCGCTGGCCAATGGCCCCGGCCTCGGCCATCACACCATCGCATTCGGCGGCGGTGGACGCGCCTGTCCAGACATTGAGCTTGTAGGGGCGGCCGGCCGCATGCTCGGACTTGGCATGGGCGGCGATGGCCTGTGGCAGCGCCTTGGGATAGCCGGCGCCGGTGAAGCCGCTCATGCCCACATTGGCGCCAGCGGGGATCAGCGCGGCCGCGTCGGCAGCGGACATGATGCGGGAGTGCAGCGCGCTGCAGCGCACGCGGTCATTCAACGACATGGGGAAGACTCCGGGAGGGTGTTTTCGTTATTGTCTACAGATGCAGCCCAGCGGCAATGGCCGGGCGGCGAGGCGGGCAAATCTTAGCAGTCGTTGCACGCGAAACCATTTGGGATCGGGGAATACCCGATTGTGGATAAGTGCTACTGCAATGCCCATTTATTGTTGCGCTGCAACAATTTAGCGCAAGAAAAAAGCCCGGGACAACCGGGCTTGGGGAGATGTGCCGCTCAGCGCTTGTCGCTGCGGTTGAGCAGTTGGTAGAGGATGATGGCGCCGAAGGTCGCGGTCCCGATGCCGCCCAGCGCAAAGCTGCCGAATTTCAATGTGAAGTCACCGGTGCCGATGATCAAGGTGATGGCGGCGACGATCAGGTTCTTGTTCTGCGAGAAATCCACCTTGTTTTCCACCCAGATTTTGGCGCCGGCCACCGCGATCAGGCCGAACACGACAATCGACACGCCGCCCATGACCGGCAGCGGGATGGCCTGGATCAGCGCGCCGAACTTGGGCGAAAAGCCCAGCAGCAGCGCAATGAGGCCGGCCACCATGAAGACAGCGGTCGAGTAGATGCGCGTTGCGGCCATCACGCCGATGTTTTCTGCATAGGTGGTCACACCCGTGCCGCCCACGCCGCCGCTGACCATCGTGGCCACGCCGTCACCGATGAAGGCCCGGCCCATGTACTGGTCCAGGTTGCGGCCGGTCATGGCCGTCACCGCCTTGATGTGGCCCAGGTTCTCGGCGACGAGGATGATCACGATCGGCGCGATCAGCACCATCGCTTGCGGGCTGAACTGGGGGGCCGAGAAGTTGGGCATGCCGATCCAGGCGGCCGAGGCCAGGCCCGACAGATCCACCGGCTTGCCCAGACCCATGCCATTGGTGAGGATGGCGTAGATGATGGACGCTGCCATCAGGCCCACCAGGATCAGCAGGCGCTGCACCATGCCCCGGGTGAGCACGGCCACCATGCCGACGCAGACAAAGGTCATCGCCTGCATCCAGCTCTCGAAGTTGTTGCTGGCCATGTTCTTGACGGGAACGCTGGCGAGGTTCAGGCCGATCACCGCGACGATCGCGCCCGTCACCACCGGTGGCATGAAGCGCTCGATCCACCCGGTACCCACCACCTGCACGATGAAGCCGATCAAGGTGTAGAGCAGGCCGCAGGCAATGATGCCGCCCAGCGCCATGCCGATGTTGGCATTGGGCCCGGAGCCGGCATAGCCGGTGGCGGCAATCACCACGCCGATGAACGCAAAGCTCGATCCCAGATAACTGGGCACCCGGCCGCCAGTGATCAAAAAGAAGATCAAAGTGCCGACACCACTCATCAAAATGGCGACATTCGGGTCAAAACCCATCAGAATGGGCGCCAGAATGGTCGAGCCAAACATGGCGATGACATGCTGCACCCCCATGATCGAGGTTTGTGGCCAGGGCAGGCGCTCATCGGGCGCGACGACATCGTCAGCGCCTGGGCGCACTTCACGCCAGCGGGGAAGGAAGGATTCAGACATGGTATGGGCAGGCCGCGTGCAGGGCTGCGCCGGTGGGCGCAATTGCAGGCGGGCGAGAGAAAAGGTGCTGCATCATAGTGAATTTGCCAATCCTTGTAGAGAGAGGGAAACTCTCTAACCAGGAACCCATGCAGTGCGGCCGGGACGGCGATGCTGCACGGTGTGGCGCCATGGCACTGGCCCAATGGGCCAATGCAATAGATAATCACAATGATATTCAGAACAAATACGGTAGGTTGCTTTCGGCAGCTTGTACGTCCAGGGAGAGAGGGTTTCGATGAACTGTGTGCAATGTGGCGAGGCATTGGCCGCCAACGCCAAATTCTGTCGGAAATGCGGCTGCAAGGTGCAGTCGGAGCCGCTGTCCGAGGCGCTGGCCAGCCCCCGCAGCCTGCCGGCAGCGCCGGTGGCCGCCTATGCAACCTGCCCCGACTGCGGCGCGCTGTGCAAAGGGCAGGCATTGTTTTGCAAGCAATGCGGCTGCCGCTTTGAGGAAAGCCCCGGGTTTCAGGACACCGCGCCCGACTGGGACACCCCGCTGAGCCCGGCCGAAGAGAAGGCCATTCTGGTCTTTGGCAATGTGCAGGACAGCTCCGAGCCCGCGTCCACGCTGCCCGGTGAGCGCATCCAGACCAGCGCCGCGATGGTGATCGGTGGTGCGGCGGCCAGCTCGGCAGCGGCCGTGCCGGCGCCTGCGTTGCGCGAACCCGACGTGCCGCTGTGGCAGACCGATGCCGCTGCCAGGCGTGCCCCTCCCACCGCCCCGGACCCCGGCCTGCGCCCGCGTGCCGGCGCGCAGGTGCGCAACCCCATGCCCGAAGCCCCGGTGCCCTCCAGCGGCCACGGGCTGCGTATTATGTTGGCACTGCTGGGCCTGTTGGTAGTGGCCGCAGGCGGTGCCTGGTGGTGGAAGAGCCAGCAGGGGCGCCCTGCAGCGGGCACCGTGGCGGCGCCCAGCGTCTCCGCACCTGCCGCCGCCGCTGCGCCGGTAGAGGCGGCTGCGCCGGCGATGGTCGAGACCAATGCTGCGCTCGCCCCCAATGAATCGCTGGTAGCCCCGGCAACTGCCGAGGAGGCCGTGGCCGCTGCGGTGCCCATCGAAGAAGCGGCTGCCCCTGCGCCGGCACCGGCGCCGGCCCGGCCGGCCGTGCGCAAGCCGGCGCGCCCCCAAACCCTGGATGATTTGCTGAATTGAAGGAGAGCATTGTGAAGCTGTTGATGAAAATGTCCGCCCTGGTGTCGGTGCTCGCGCTGGCGGGCTGCGTGGCGCCACCGCCAGAACCCGCACCTGCGCCCGCGCCAGCGGTGCCGGTGCAGGTGGAGTGCGGGGTTGCGTCGCCCCCCGGCTGCCGTGAGCCTGCCGTGCCACCTGCACTGGTGACCTGGGAGCAGAAGATCAAGGGCGAGATCGACCAGGCCGAGGCGCTGCGCGTCCGCGCGGTCGAGGCGATGTCGGCGCTGCCGGTCAAGCAGCGCATCTCGGGCAGCAAGACCACCACCACTGAGCAGGTCTTCAGCTCCAGCCAGTCGCCTGCCACGCGCGGCATGCCGGTGCTCGATGCGGTATCGCTCGATCTGCCCTGGGCCGCCAAGTCGCGCCAGGAGCACAAGGATGCGATGGTTGCCATCAAGGACATCGCCACGATGATGGCCGACAACCGGGGCGGCGCCACGATCTTTGTCACCGTCTCGCCGCGCGATCTCCGTGCCAAGAAGGTCAATACCAATTCCGGCACCGCACCCACCGAGGCCGGCAACCCGGTCGAGGTCAAGAAATCGGCCGACAAGAATGTGCCACCGGGTATCGAGCACTTCGTGATCCAGGCCAAACCCTGGCCCAGCCGTATCGATTGAAGCCACCACCCGCGCCTGTAGCAGCCATGCGCGCCCCTGCGGGGCCGCTGGCCCCACCCAACGATAACCACGACGAAGGAATCGCTGATGTCTTCTCCCAAATCGATGCTGAAGTCCATTGACTTTGGCCAACTGATGCGAGCGGCCGAGGGCCTGACCCAATGGCGTGTGCTCGGCCTGTCGTTCCTGACCTGGCTGGCCGGCGGCCTGGTGATGGTGGGCGGCCAGATGCTGGCCACCCGCGCGGGCAGCATGCTGCTGGCGCTGCTGTTCCTGGTCATCGCCTCGGTGGTGTTCTCGGCCGGCATGTCGGCAGTCGGCATCCTGCTGCAGGACAAGGCCAAGGATGTGGAGCAGCGCAGCGTGGCTGCCGCCATCCGGGCGGGCCTGCTGTGTGTCCCGCGCTTCATCCTGTTTGGCCTGCTGGTACTGGCCGTGGTGCTGGGCCTGTGCCTGGTGGCGGCCATTGTCTATTTCGTCTGCAAGATTCCGTTCATCGGCCCGATCCTGCTGTTCTTTGCCCATCCGGTGATGGTGATTGCCGCGTCGGTGTTCTTCATCGCGCTGTACTGGGTGGCGGCGCCGCTGCTGGCCCCCGCGATCTGGGACGGCCGTTCGCTGCGCCGCGCGGTCTCGCTGGTGCTGGCAGTGGTGCGCACGCGCCTGGTGCCGCTGGTGCTGATGCTGCTGGCGCTCTACATCGTCATCACCGTCATTACCTTGGTGGTGTTCACCGGCTTCATCCCCGGCTTTGCCTACATGACGGCGATTGCCAGCGGCGTGATCGGCCCGAGCATGATGGCGTCGATGGGCGGCATGGGCAACTCTGCCGCCTTTGGCGCGATGGCCGGCAGCGGCCATATGCTGGCCGGCACCCTGTCGACCGTGATCCTGTTTGCCGTGCTGATGGCGCTGACCATGCAGGTGATGATCATGGGCGTGAACATCATCTACCTGATGGTCACCGATGGCCTCGATGAGCAAGGTACCGAAGAGAGCCTGCAGGCCGGCATTGACCTGGCGCGCGAGAAGGCCCGCCAGGCCCAGGGCATGGCCCGCGAGGCGGCCGACAAGGTGCGCCATGCCGCGCATATGGATGGCCATGGCCACCACGGCGGCACGGCGCGTGCCCCGGCTGCGCCCGTGGCTCCGGCAGCACCAGCAACGCCTGCTGCACCGGTAGCGCCGCTGAATGACATCTTTGCGCCAGCGCCTGCGCCGGTCGCTCCCGTGGCTCCGGTGCCCCCGGTGACGTCGGCTCCTGCACCGGCATCGGTCGCCGCTCCGGTGCCAGCCCCAGCACCCGCAGCCCCCACACCCTCTGCTCCGGTAGCGCCAGCCCCTGTGGCGCCGGCTTCCGTGGTGCCACCTGCGCCCGTGCAGCCGCCGGTGGCGCCAACGCCCACCACTGGCCTGGGCGCTGCAGCAGTCGTTGGCGGTGCGGCCGCATCGGCTTTGCCGCCCACTGCAGCGCCAGCGGCACCGGTGGCCTCCGAGCCCTTGCTGCGCTGCCGCAGTTGCTTTGAGGTGGTGGCGGCTGACGATGTGTTCTGCGGCCATTGCGGCTTCCAGCTCAAGCCCTGACCGGCTGAGGCATCCCCCAGGGCGCGTGAGCGCCCTTTTTCATGGCACTCTGCAAGCCCCGGCCCGCATGGCCTCATTGGTAAAAGAGTGTTGTCAATCCGGGCAAAACGGCAGACCGGCTGCGGCGGTTCACGTCAAGCAGGTTACACTTTGCCGATTCATGTCCAATAAGTAGATCGGCTTATAACCATGTCAGGTGAAACAACCCAGCGCAGCGGTTTCGATATGAAAAGCGCCCAGTTGCCGGTGGTTGCGTTCGCATTGCGTTCGGCCGACCTGGAGCAATTGGCCCAGGAGTTTGCCGAGCGTTTTGGCAGCGACTCCGCGTTCTTCGACCATGACCCGGTGCTGGTCGATCTCGCGCAACTGCGCGAGAGCGGGGAGGACATCGACTTTGCGGCGCTCGTGGCGTTGCTGCGCCAGTACCGCACCACGCCAGTGGCCGTGCGCGGCGGCAGCGAGGCGCAGATGGCCAGTGCCTACGCAGCAGGCCTCATCGCTGCGCCCGAAGCGCCGCCAGCGCGCAAGGCGGCGGAACCCGAGGTGCGCGAGGTTGAGGTCGAGGTGATCAAGGAAGTGCAGCTGCCGCCCAAGACCACCCTGCGGGTCGACAAACCCATGCGTTCGGGCCAGCAGGTCTATGCGTCGGGCAGCGATGTGATCGTCAACGCCATCGTCAGCTTTGGCGCCGAGGTGATTGCCGATGGCAACGTCCATGTCTACGGTCCGCTGCGGGGCCGGGCCGTGGCCGGCGCCCGTGGGGACAAGAGCGCGCGTATTTATTGCACCTGTTTCGAGCCGCAGCTCGTGTCGATTGCGGGCATCTACCGCACGGTCGAGTCGGATTGGCCCGCCGAGCTGTCGGGCAAGGCTGCCGTGGTGCGGCTTGAAGGTGAGAAACTGCTGATTGAACCGCTGTGACAGGCACCAAGGGACAGCCCGGACAGGGCTTTGGACATTTGAGGACGTAAAGGGATCGGATCGAAAGATGGCAAAAATCGTCGTTGTAACTTCCGGCAAGGGCGGAGTTGGAAAAACTACCACCAGTGCAAGCTTTGCGGCCGGATTGGCGCTGAGCGGCCACAAAACTGCGGTGATCGACTTTGACGTCGGCCTGCGCAATCTGGACCTGATCATGGGCTGCGAGCGCCGTGTGGTCTATGACCTGATCAATGTGATCCAGGGAGAGGCCAACCTCAACCAGGCGCTGATCAAGGACAAGCAATTGGAGAACCTCTACATCCTGGCCGCCTCGCAAACGCGCGACAAGGATGCGCTGACGCAGGACGGGGTCGAGAAGATCCTCAAGGACCTGGCGGCGATGGACTTTGACTACATCGTCTGCGACTCGCCCGCCGGTATCGAGAGCGGCGCGCTGATGGCGATGCACTTTGCCGACGAGGCACTGGTGGTCACCAACCCCGAGGTGTCGTCCGTGCGTGACTCGGACCGCATCCTGGGCATGCTCAGCTCCAAGACCAAGCGTGCCGTCGATGGCGGCGATCCTATCAAGGAACACCTGCTGATCACGCGTTACAACCCCAACCGGGTGCAGGACGGCCAGATGCTGTCGCTGGAAGACATCCAGGACATTCTGCGCATTCCGCTGATCGGTGTGATTCCCGAGTCGGAATCGGTGCTGCAGGCCTCCAACCAGGGCACCCCTGCGATCAATCTGAGCCAGACCGATGTGTCCGAAGCCTACAAGGATGTGGTGGCGCGCTTTTTGGGTGAAGACAAGCCGATGCGCTTTACCGATGCGCAGAAGCCTGGTTTCTTCAAACGTATTTTCGGGAGGTAAGTCTGATGTCCTTGCTGTCCCTGTTCTTGGGTGAAAAGAAGAAGACCGCGTCGGTCGCCAAGGAGCGGCTGCAGATTATCTTGGCGCGGGAGCGCACTGGGCGTAGCAACAACCAGCCGGACTACCTCCCTGCTCTGCAAAAGGAGCTGATGGCCGTGATCGCCAAGTACGTGTCGATCAATCCCGACGATGTACGTGTCAACTTGGAACGACAAGATAATCTTGAAGTTCTCGAAGTCAAGATCGAGCTGCCAGAGCCCAAGTAATCTGGGCCAGGCACGACGGAATAAGCGCTCGACCAAGGGCGCAAAATAAACGGAGGCTTGATGCCTCCGTTTGCTTTGCTGACTAGCTGACCGACGAGATATGTGTTGGTTACTTATTGTGCGCACTATTTTGGCGCGATCATGTGCTAGCGTGTCATGTTAATTTGACCTCTGCGAGCCATGAAATTATTGGGCGGGTTTCATACGAGCGATGCGGCATACAGCTTGAGCAGATGCCTAGAAGATGCAGGTATTGCAGCACTCGTTGTGCATGCAAATACGCATCACAAAAGGAAAGCTGGTTTCGAGTATTTGGTCTTTTGCGCACTCGAGGAGCAGCTCGAAGATGCCGTCCAGCTCATGTGCAATCCTTCGCATATAGTTGCCCATCCCGTTGACGTTGCGGCTTATCACGCTTATTTGGCCAGTCCCAGCAGTCTTGCGATAGCGAACCGCTCCCTCACCAAGGTGCTGATCGGAGCAATCGGTGTGCTGGTGCTGTTGGTGGCCGCGTTGGTGTGGAGAGAGCTATCACGCTAGACCTGTTCCCTGGCTAGGTGCCGAGATAGTGCTCTGTGGGCTGCTGACTTGGCTGTTGAATACCGTAATCGGAATCACCATCCTGGTTTCGGTTCTCCAAAAAACAAACGCGACCTTCGGGTCGCGTTTTTGTTGGGGGTAAGTCGGTGGATTTCTGGCGGTTCGTGGATAAGTGGCTGGTTTATCCACAAAACTGTGCACAGGTTTGTGCTTTTCCCCTCAGTTATGCACCGGGTTCGGCCGTGTTGTCGTAGGCGTGGGCTTTCCAGTATTTGAAGGTACCTTGGGCGGTGGCCAGGATGCGGCGGTTGGCGTCGTAGATGTTGGCCTGGCAGGTGCACAGCGAGCGGCCCTGGTTGATGACCCAGCCTTCAGCAACCAGCGGGCCGCGGCCAGGGTAGATGAAGCGCGAGGACATCTCTACCGTGACGGCGGTGCTCGACGGTGCGCCGGGGGCGAGCACGGCGGCGCGCGACATCGCCACATCGAGCAGGGTCATCAGAATGCCGCCATGCGCGGCGGGCAGCTGGTTGCACAGCTCCTCGCGCAGGTCGGGCAGGTGCACGCGCACGATGCCGTCTTCAAAGTTCGGATCCTGGCGGGCGCCGATGAGGCGCAGAAACGGCACGCGGGTGTTGAGGTCCTCGATGCTCAGCTGCTGGCGGGGCGGGGTGGTGCTCATGCGGCGGCCTTGGCTTCGCGCACCATGTTGCGCGCAATGATGATCTGCTGGATCTGCGTCGTGCCCTCGTAGAGGCGGAACAGCCGCACATCGCGGTAGAAGCGCTCGATGCCGTACTCGGCCATATAGCCCGAGCCGCCGAGGATCTGCACTGCACGATCGGCCACGCGGCCACACATCTCGGTGGCAAACATCTTGGCACTCGATGCCTCGGTCGAGACGTTCTGGCCCGCATCGCGGCGGCGCGCGGCGTCGATGGTCATGCACTCGGCGGCATAGAGCTCGGCCTGGCTGTCGGCCAGCATCGCCTGCACCAGCTGGAAGTCGCAGATCGCCTGGCCAAACTGCTTGCGCTCCAGCGCGTACTGCAGCGCATCGCGCAGGATGCGTTTGGCGCAACCCACGGCCACGGCGGCGATGTGGATGCGGCCTTTTTCCAGCACCTTCATCGCGGTCTTGAAGCCCCGGCCTTCTTGCAGGCCGATCAGGTTGGCAGCGGGCACCTTCACGTTGTCAAAGATCACATCGCAGGTGTGGGCGCCGCGCTGGCCCATCTTCTTGTCGTACTTGCCAAAGCTGATGCCCGGGCTCTTGGCATCGACGATGAAGGAGGACACGCCGCCGGCGCCCTTGTCGGCCGGGTTGGTGCGTGCCATCAACGTGAACATGCCGGCATGGGGCGCATTGGTGATGAAGCGCTTGGTGCCGTTGACGATGTAGTGGTCGCCCTGCCTGACGGCGGTGGTGCGCAACGATGCGGCGTCCGAGCCGGCTTCGGGCTCGGTCAGCGCGAACGAGGCGATCACCTCGCCGGTGGCCAGGCGCGGCAGCCATTCGGCCTTCTGGGCATCGGTGCCATCCATCAGAATGCCTTGCGAGCCGATGCCCACCGTGGTGCCGATCACCGAGCGGAAGGCGGGCGAGGTCTGGCACAGCTCCAGCAGCACATGCACTTCCTCTTCCATCGTCAGCTCCAGGCCGCCGAATGCTTCCGGGATGGTCAGGCCGAACAGGCCCAGCTCGCGCATCTCCTGCACGATGGCTTCGGGGATCTCGTCGGTTTCGGCGACTTCGTTCTCGGCGGGCACCAGGCGCTCGCGCACAAAGCGGCGCACGCTGTCGAGCAGTGCGTCCAGGGTTTCTTGGTCTCGGATCATCGAATGTTCTCTCTCTTGAGGGCTTTTAGAGCGTTGCCGCCGTGCCCAAAATCGCCGTAGCCTGGCTCGACAGGGTGCCGCCATTGCCGTGGGCCAGTGCCAGCTGGGCGCCCGCCACCTGGCGCTCGCCGCAGTGGCCGCGCAGCTGGCGCACTGCCTCGATCAGCGCAAAGATGCCGTACATGCCCGGGTGCACGCAGGACAGGCCGCCACCATTGGTGTTGACCGGCAGACTGCCGCCCGGTGCAATCGCGCCGCTGGCGACAAAGGCACCGGCCTCGCCCTTTTTGACAAAGCCCAGGTCTTCCAGGAAGAGCAGGGTGTTGATGGTGAAGGCGTCATACAGCTCGACCACATCCATGTCTTGCGCCGTCAGGCCCGCCATCGCAAAGGCCTGCGCACCCGACTGGCTCGCAGCGGTGACGGTGAGGTCGGGCATCGACGAGATCTGGCGGTTCCAGCAGGCCGTGGCATTGCCCAGCACATAGATGGGCGCGTTCGGGCCGCGCTGGGCATCGTCGGCGCGGCTGAGCACAAAGGCGCCGCCGCCATCGGTCACCAGGCAGCAATCGCGCACAGTGAAGGGATCGGCCACCATGCGGGCGCCCAGCACCTGCTCGATGGTCAGCGGGTCGCGCATGAAGGCCTCGGGGTTTTTCTGTGCCCATTGGCGGGCCGAGACGGCCACGGCCGCGAGCTGCTCGCGCGTGGTGCCGTACTGGTGCATGTGGCGGGCCGCTGCCATTGCATAGGCGGCGACCGGCATCGTGGGCTCGAAGGGGTGCTCGAAAGGCTGCGGGTCCATGAACTTGCGCGCAGCGGTGGACTCCTTGCGGCCAAAGGCGGCCGAGCGCTGGGCGCTGCCGTAGCAGACCAGCACATGCTTGCACTGGCCGGCCTCCAACGCCATGATCGACGGCAGCAGGTGGGCGATAAAGCTGGAGCCGCCCACCATGGTGCCGTTGATGTAGTTCGGGTTGATGCCCAGGTGCTCGATCACCGGCATCGGCCACATCGTGGCGTTGACGCTGCAGGTGGCCAGGCCGTCGATGTCCTGCATCGTCAGGCCCGCATCGGCGACGGCTGCATGGGCAGCGCGTGCGAGCAGCAGCATGTCGTCCGAACCCGGGGCTTCGCCGCAGCCATAGGTGGCCACGCCGGTGATGGCGGCCTTGCCGCGCAGCGCGCGCAGGCCGCTGCTGGTATGTACTTGTGCCATGTCTTATCCCTCTTGTTATGCGGCCTTGAACACCACCAGGCCCTTGCCGTTGTGCTCGATCACCTCGGCCTGCACGGCCATGCCGATCTTCACATCGGCGGGCGCCATGCCTTCGACGCGGCTCATCATGCGCGGGCCTTCTGCCAGGTCCACCAGCGCGACGTTGTAGTCGCCACCGGCCTCGGCCTTGCGGCGGATCACCGTGGTCGAGTAGACCGTGCCCTTGCCACTGGGTTGCTCCCAGGCCAGCGCATCGCTGCCGCAATGCGGGCACAGCTCACGGGGGTAGAAGATGGCCTGGGCACAGGCCTTGCAGCGCTGAATCTGGAAGCTGCCCGTATCCAATGCAGCCTGGTACTGGCTTGACATCGAGGGTGTCATTGCGGAATCTTTCTGAGGAGATAGCGGATGGTCAAGCATGGCCCCATTGCCTGCTGCACGCAATTATTGGTTGCCGAAGAGGGGGTTTGGCCGCGCTTGACGAACCTGGGTGACACTGCTTTCGCTTCTGTGGGTATCAGGGTTTTCTAGGCTTTGGCGCAGGCTAAGGCAGCGCTTGGCAAATGCAGAAACCGGCGGGTCAGAAATCTCTAGCATCGTCTGTCAAACGCTTTCTATAAAACCGGAGACAAGACCATGAAAATGACCGCGCTGGCTTTGGCCATGGCCGCATGCTGCACCACGGGCGCGCAAGCGCAGGGCATCTCTGACGACGTCGTCAAGATTGCCGTGCTCAGCGACATGTCCGGCCCCTATGCCGACACCGCAGGGCGCGGCTCGCTGGAGGCCGCGCGCATGGCGGTGGAGGACTTTGGCGGCAAGGTCGGGGGCAAGAAGATCGAGGTGGTGTTTGCCGACCACCAGGGCAAGGCCGATGTCGGCGCCAGCCGCGCACGCACCTGGTTCGATACCGATGGCGTGGATGTGGTGGTTGACCTGAACAACTCGGCCGTCGCGATGGCCGTTTACAACCTGGCCAAGGAGCGCAACAAGCTGGTGCTGACCTCGGGCGGCGCATCGGACGCACTGACCAGTGAGGCCTGCATCCCCACCGGCATCCACTACACCTACGACACCTATGCGATGGCCAGCGGCGTGGCCCATGCGATGCTGGAAAAAGGCAAGAAGGACTGGTACATCATGGCGGTGGACTATGCCTTCGGCAAGGCTGGCGCCGAGACGGTCACCAATATCGTCAGCAAGGGCGGTGGCAAGATTGTGGGCCGCACCAACTTCCCGCTCAATGCCAGCGATTTCTCGTCCTTCGTGCTGCAGGCGCAGGAGTCCAAGGCCTCGGTGGTCACCTTGGTGAGCGCGGGCAATGACACCATCAATGCGATCAAGTCGGCCAAGCAGTTTGGCCTGATGCAAAAGCAGACCGTGGCGCCGCAGTTCATGTTCATCCAGGACGTGCATTCGCTGGGCCTCAAGACCGCGCAGGGACTGACCTTTGCGACCGCCTTCTACTGGGACCGCACGCCCGAGACGCGCGCCTTCTCGCAGCGCTTTTTTGAGCGCATGGGCAAGAAGACCATGCCTTCGATGGTGCATGCCGGTACCTACTCGGCCGTCACCCAGTACCTGAAGGCCGTGGCCGCGATCAAGACCGACGACGGCCCCGCCGTCACCAAGTACCTCAAGTCCAACAAGATCGAGGATTTCTTCAGCCAGAACGGCCATGTGCGTGAGGACGGCCGCATGGTGCACGACCTCTACCTGGTGCAGGTCAAGTCGCCCGAGGAATCCAAAGGCCCTTGGGACTATTACAAGGTGCTGGCCACCATTCCGGGTGACCAGGCGTTCCGGCCCATGGCCGACGGCAAGTGTGGTTTCGTGAAGAAGTAACCACAGACTTATCCACAAGCCACGCGGTCTTCTTTTCAGAAAGACCGCGTTATGCATTCCAAACCCCTGGCAGGAGCCACCGATGTCCCAATCTTATCCACAGTTGCAGCTGTTTATCAACGGCCAATGGCTGTCCGCCGACGGCCGCAAGAGCGAGCCCGTCATCAACCCGCTGGACGAGTCCACACTGGGCCAGCTGCCCCATGCCAGCCTAGCCGATCTGCAGGCCGCCCTGCAGGCCGCCAACGCCGCGTTTGAAGGCTGGAAGCGCACCTCGCCGCTGGCCCGCTCGGACATCTTGCGCAAGGCCGCCAGCCTGATCCGTGAACGTGCCGACCACATCGCCCGCTGCATGACCCTGGAGCAGGGCAAGCCCGTGCGCGAAGCCAGGCTGGAAGTGCTGGCCGCCGCCGACACCTACGACTGGTATGCCGAAGAAGGCCGCCGCAACTATGGCCGCCTGGTGCCGGGCAAGACCCCGACCCAGCGCATTGCCGTGCACCATGAGCCGGTCGGTGTCTGCGCCGCCTTTGCGCCCTGGAACTTCCCCGCCATCACGCCCGCGCGCAAGATCGCCGGCGCCCTGGCTGCAGGTTGCACCCTGGTGCTCAAGCCCGCTGAGGAAACCCCCGCCACCGCCCAGGAGCTGGTGCGCGTGCTGCACGATGCCGGCCTGCCCGCCGGTGTGCTGAACATGGTGTTTGGCGTGCCGGCCGAGGTATCGGGCTACCTGCTCGACCAGCCCGAGGTGGCCAAGTTCTCGTTCACCGGCTCCACCGCCGTGGGCAAGATGCTGGCCTCGCATGCCGCCAAGAGCATGAAGCGCGCCACCCTGGAGCTGGGCGGCCATGCGCCGGTCATCGTCTGGAAGGATGCCGATATCAACAAGGCCGCCGACGCCCTGGTCGCCGGCAAGTTCCGCAACGCCGGCCAGGTCTGCATCTCGCCCACGCGCTTTTATGTGCACCGCGATGTGTTCGACCGCTTTGTGACCGCCTTTGTCGAGCGCACCAGGAAGCTCAAGGTCGGCAATGGCCTCGACGAAAGCAGCCAGATGGGCCCGCTGGCCAATCCGCGCCGCATCGAGGCGCTGACCCGCCTGATCGCCGATGCGCAAGACAAGGGCGCCACCCTGCACACCGGCGGCAAGCGCATGCCCGGCAAGGGCTTCTTCTGGGAGCCCACCGTCATCAGCAACCTGCCCGAAGACGCAGGCCTGATGAACGAGGAGCCCTTTGGCCCCGTCGCGCTGATCAATCCCATCGCCGACATGGACGAAGCGCTGCAACGCGCCAACCGCCTGCAATACGGCCTGGCCGCCTATGCCTTCACGCAGGACAGCGCCGTGCGCCAGCAGCTCTCCAACGGCGTGCAGACCGGCATGCTGGGCATCAACACCTTGAACATCTCGATGGCCGAGGCGCCCTTTGGCGGCGTCAAGGAAAGCGGCTGGGGCTCGGAGTGCGGTATTGAAGGGCTGCAGGCTTACTGCAATATCAAGCTGGTGAGCGAGGACCAGTAAGACGGCTATTGCTACCGAGGCGCGTTGGTGGGTGGAGATTACCCAACGCGCTGGTATAGCGCGATGAAAACCGGCGACTGCTTGCGGTAGTCGCCGGCGGTTGAGAAACCCGTCAGGCTGTCTCCAGCTCTGGCGCAGGTTTTGTTTTGCTGGCTTTTTTGCGCGCTACGCCGGCCTTGGCCGCCGTCACCTTCGGCGGGGTGGGCTTGATCGCCACCGTGAAGCCCAGGCGCATCATGAAATCCAGCAGGGTGCCGACCGAAAACTTGGACAGCTTGCCCCGCACCAGATCGCTCACCCGTGGCTGGGCGACGCCCAGCGCCTTGGCCACGGCGGCCTGGGTCATGTCCGATCGCTCGATGTGCTCCCGCAGGGCCGTGAGCAGCTCACAGCGCAATTCGTAATCTCGGCGTTCTTCAGGTGTCTTCTCCAGAAGATCCGACACGCTGGAGAAGCTGACATGTTCGGTGATGGCATTCATAGGGCATCCTTTGCAATAGTCATGGCGCTGGCGGCTGCATCACGATGCAGTCTTGCCAGAGGCTGTCTTTCTGGCGGTTTTCTTCTGCAGCGCCTTCTCCTCCGATTTCAGCTGGAGCAGTTTTGCGAAGCGCTCCTTCGCCAGCTGGATATCTTTGTTGCTGGTCTTTTGCGTGGTCTTCTGGAATGCATGCAGCACCCAGACCGCATCCTCAAACTTGACGACGTAGATCACACGGTAGGCATTGCTGTCGTCTCGCAACCGAAGCTCAAAAGCACCTGCGCCAATGACCGCCATGGGCTTGAAATCATCGGGGTCTAGGCCCTGTTGAAGACGGTCGAGCTGGTAGCCGCCATCGTCCTGGATATCTGCGGGAAACTTGCGGTAGTCATTGACAACGGATTGCTCCCAAAACTGGAGTGGCTTTCGTGGTTTGAATTGCATTTCTTCCCTGCTTGAAAATTGCAATCCCTTGGGATTGCCAGGAGGCCTTGCGGCGCTTTTGCTTCATACACACTCCAGTTATAGGAATAATTTGCGTGCACATCGTCACGGCAGTGCATCCTTTAATTATATAACTACTTATATAAATTTGGCTGCTGGGTTTGTGCTGGATGCCGTGGTCATTTGCTGGTGGAAGCCTAGGCATCCCTTCAACCGAAACGCCACTGGAACCAAAATGCCGTATTGCATTCAGATGGTGCACCATGAATGTGGAGGATCGGTAACCACATCACTTCTTGTTGATTGAAAAAGCATTTATGAGCGCAAGTTTGCAGATCGGGCCGTTTTCGCTGCCCTGGGGTTTGGTCATTTTGATGCTGGCATGGCTGCTGGCCGATGTGCTGCTGGCGCGCTGGGCGCGGCAGCGGGGACTGTCCACGACGCCACATGCCTGGCTGCTGCCGCTGTTGGCGCTGGTCGCGGCGCGCCTGGGCTTTGTGGCGCGCTATGCCGATGAGTACCTGGCGCAGCCGTTGTCGCTGTTCAATGTGCGCGACGGGGGCTGGGAGCCCTGGGCGGCGCTGGCGGTGACGGTTGTTTACGTTTGGTGGCTGTGGCTGCGCAAGAAGGCGGTGGTTCAGCCGCTGGCGGGTGCGGCGGCGCTGTTTGCGGTGCTGTGGCTGGGCGGCAATGCGCTGGTCCATCACTTCTCCTCCAGCGCCAAGGCCTTGCCGCAGCTGTCGCTGGTGGCGCTGGATGCCCAAACCCATGCGCTCGACCAGTTCAAGGGCAAGCCCGTGGTCATCAACCTCTGGGCCAGCTGGTGTACTCCTTGTGTGCGCGAGATGCCCGCGCTGCTGGAGGCGCAAAAGCGCTACCCGCAGGCGCAGTTTCTGTGGGTGAACCAGCAGGAAGCACCCGAGGTGGTGCTCAAGGCCGCACGCGGCTTTGGCCTGCCCGATGGCCAGGTGCTGCTGGACCCGCGCAACAGCATGGGCGAGGTGGCCGGCAGCCGTGCGCTGCCCACCACCCTGTTCTATGACGCGAACGGCCAGCTGCAGGGCCAGCGCGTGGGCGAGCTGTCTGGGGCCAGCGTGAACGACTTCATGCAGAAGATCGTGCCGGCTACGACGCTGTAGCGCTTGCGGGCGCTGCAGCAGCCTGCTCGGCCTCCAGCCGGGCCTGCAGCTCGCGCTTCATCACCTTGCCATTGGCATTCACCGGCAGCTCATCGATGGCGATGATGCGTGCCGGCCGCTTATAAGGCGCCAGGTGCTCGCGCAAGTGCGCTTGCAAGGCATCCAGGTCCGGTGGATGGCGGGCATCCTGCACGACAAAGGCGACCACGGCCTCGTTGCCATCGGCCTCCTTCTGGCCCACGACGGCGGCGCGCTGGATGCCGGGAAAGCTGCCCAGCGCATGCTCGACCTCGCTGGGGTAGACGTTGAAGCCCGAGCGGATGATCATCTCCTTGAGGCGGCCCACGACGAAGAGCGCGCCATCGGCATGCAGCTCGCCCAGGTCGCCAGTGGCATACCAGCCGCCGTCGCGCAAGGCGGCGGCCGTGGCCTCGGGGTCGCGGAAGTAGCCGGGCATCAGGCCCGTGCCACGCACCCAGATCTCGCCCCGCTCGCCGGTCGGCAGTGGCCGGCCGCTGTGCGGATCGACGATCTGCAATTCCGCGCCATCGATGCAGTAGCCCGCGCTGGTGTCGCTGCGGGCTTCGTCAATGCGCGTCAGGTGCAGCGAGCCGGCGTATTCGCTCATCGCATAGCCGTGGTGCAGGGTCTGGCCAAACAACGCCTCGACCTTGGTTTTCAGCGCCAGATCGAGCGGGCCGGCGCCGGTGTAGAGGTAGCGCAGATGCGGTGCAGCGGGCTGGGTGATGCCATGCTGCTCGCAGTACTGCAGCAGGCGTGCAAACAGGGTGGGCGGGCCTTGCAGCTGGGTGATGCCATGGTGGGCCAGCGCGTCCAGCAGGTCGGCGGGTTCGAACTGGCTGCGCATCTCCAGCGCAGCACCGGCCGACAGCGAGGCCAGCAGCACGGTGCCCAGGCCAAAGATATGGGTCATAGGCACAAAGGCGTAGACCTTGTCATCCGGCCCCAGCCGGCGTGACTGGGCCGAGACGCGGGCAAAGTGCGCCACACCGCGCTGGCTCATCAGCACGCCCTTGGGGGTGCCGGTGGTGCCGGAGGTGAAGATGATGGCGGCCACCGGATTGCCGTCCGGCTCGGGCTCGGCGCGCGCATCGGCACGCACGGCCGTGTGGGCCAGGCCCGGCACGCAGGACGGGCGGGTGCCATAGCGCTCGGCATGCGCTGCGGCGGCCTTGGAGACGCGGTCGGTGAAGTAGACCACCCGCGCGTCGGCCTTGTCGGCAAAGCCGCGCACCTCGCCGGGCGCCATGCGGGCATTGACGCCGCAGACCCAGGCGCCCACGCGGCTGCAGGCCAGCAGCAAGGCGGCGTGCTCGGGGCAGTTCTCGGCGACCACCAGCACGCGGTCGCCGCTGCGCACCTGCAGCGCGCGCAGCTCCGCCTCCAGCGCATCGACCAGGCGTCCCAGGTCGGCATAGCTCAGGGTGCGATCGGGCAGGTAGATGAAGGGCCGGTCCGGGGCCTCCTGCAGCCAGCGGTCCAGAAACTGGTGAATGCGAAATTCCATCTTGGGTCCTGTCAGTCCACCACAATGCCCTGGGTCACGGTGGACCACATCTGGCGTTCCTTGGCGGCGCGTTCGCTCAGGGTCTGGGGGCTGCCCGTCCATTCGTCATAGCCCAGTTCCTTGTACTTGGCCTTCAGCTCGGGCTGGGCCAGCGCGGCGTTGATGGCCTTGTTCAGGCGCATCTGCAGCTCGGGCGCCATGCCCTTGGGGCCGTAGACGGCATACCAGCCGCCCACATCAAAGCCCTTGAGGCCTTCGATGCCGCTTTCGGCAAAGGTCGGCACATCGGGCAGGGCCGGGTTGCGCTGCGGCGAGGTCACCGCAATCGGGGTCACCTTCTTGCCGTGGATGTAGGTGCCGGCCGTGCTGATGATGTCCATCATCATGTTGATCTGGCCGCCCATCACATCGGTCATCGCCGGTGCATTGCCCCGGTAGGGCACATGGTTCAGCTCGATGCCGCTGCGCTTGGCAAACAGCAGGGTGCCCAGGTGGTTGGAGCCGCCCACGCCGGCCGAGGCATAGCTGAGCTTGCCAGGGTTGGCCTTGGCATAGTCCACCAGCGCCTTCGTGGTCTTGAAGGGCTCGTTGTTGTTGGCCACCAGCACGTTGTAGTAGCTCAGCACCGGTGCGATCGGGGTCAGGTCCTTGACCGGGTCGAACTGCATCTTGCGCATCACATTGGGGCTGATGGTGATCGTGGGGCTGGCGGCAAACCACAGGGTCAGGCCATCGGGGTTGGCGCGCGAGGTTTCGTTGCCCGCCAGGGTGGCGTTGGCACCGGTCTTGTTGTCGACCACGACATTGCTGCCCAGCTCCTTGGACAGCGCGATGGACAGCAGGCGTGCGCCCTGGTCCACAGGGCCGCCTGCCGAGTAGCCGACGATGAGGCGCACCGGTGCGCCTGAACCCAGGCCCCCCTGGGCATGGACAGAGGCGCAGAGGCTGAGGGCGGCGGCGGCCGTGGCAGCCAGCAGGCCGCGGCGGTGGATGAGGGTCATGTCTTGTCTCCTGGTTTTTGTAAGCGGTGGGGAGGGCGGGCGCTCAGTAGCGCTCGAACACGGCGGCAATGCCCTGGCCGCCGCCGATGCACATGGTCTCCAGGCCATAACGGCCCTTGCGGCGTTCCAGCTCATGCAGCAAGGTGGCCAGAATGCGCACGCCGGTGGCACCAATCGGGTGGCCCAGCGAGATGCCCGAGCCGTTCACATTCAGGCGCTCGGCATCGTTCCATTCCAGGCCCTGCAGGACAGCAAGCACCTGGCAGGCAAAGGCCTCGTTGATCTCGACCAGGTCCATGTCGTTCATCGTCAGGCCCAGCTTGCCCAGCAGCTTCTTGACGGCGGGCACCGGGCCAATGCCCATGCGCGAGGGCTCGCAGCCGGCGGCGGCCCAGCCGACCAGGCTGGCCATCGGCGTCAGGCCCAGCTCCTGGAGCTTGTCTTCGGCCACGATCAGGCAGGCGGCCGAGGCATCGTTTTGCTGGCTGGCATTGCCGGCGCTGACGGTGCCACCCTTCATCAACGCGCGCAGCTTGCCCAGCGAATCCATCGTGGCATCGGCGCGGAAGCCTTCGTCGCGGCTGAACAGGGTTGCCTCGCCCTTTTTCTGCGGCACGCTGACGGGCACCACCTCGGCATCAAAGCGGCCGGCCTGCCAGGCGGCGGCAGCGCGCTGGTGGCTGCGCAGCGCAAAGGCGTCGGCCTCTTCGCGGCTGATGCCGTAGTCACGCGCCAGGTTCTCGGCGGTCTCGATCATGCCGGAGATGACGCCAAAGCGTTCCACCGGTTGCGAGCGCTCGCGGCCCCGGTCCAGGCGGTCATACATGGTGACGCTGCCGGCCCGCTTGCCCCAGCGCATATCGGTGGTGTAGTACTCGATATTGCTCATGCTCTCCACACCGCCGGCGATCACCACATCGGCGGCGCCGCTTTGCACCATCATGCAGGCGGTAACCACGGCCTGCAGGCCGCCACCGCAGCGGCGGTCAAGCTGCATGCCTGGCACCTCCACCGGCAGGCCGGCCTGCAGCGCGGCCCAGCGGCCCACGCAAGGCGTTTCGCTGCTGGCATAGGACTGGGCAAACACCACATCGTCGATGCGGCTGGGGTCGATACCGCTGCGCTCGACCACGGCACGCACGGTGGTGGCGGCCAGGTCTTCGACCGAGACGGGGCGCAGGCTGCCCCCGTAGGTGCCCACCGGGGTTCGCAAAGGGGTGACGATGGCGGCTTTACGCATGGTTTTCTCTCCAGAAAAAAAGGGGTCAATTCAGCTGCTGGCGCGCTTGGGCCGCCAGCAGGTCTCGGTGTTCAGGCGCGGCAATGGCCAGCATCGCGCGCAGGCGTTGGCCCAGGCTCAGGCCGCGCAGGTCGGCAATGCCGTGCTCGGTGACGATCAGGCCGGCATCGGCGCGCGGCGTGGAGACCGGGCCGGACAGCTGCGCGACGATGCGCGACTGGCCTCTGGCGGTGGCGGGCAGCGCCACAATCGGCAGGCCGCCATCGCAGGCGGCAGCGGCGCGCAAAAAGTCCATCGCGCCACCGACGGCACCCAGGTATTGGCCTGCCACCACCTCGGCATTGATCTGGCCGGTTAGGTCCACCTCGATCGCCGAGTTGATCGCGGTGAGCCGGTGGGTCCGGCCCAGCACCTGGGCGTTGTGGGTGTAGTCGGTGCCGGCAATGCGCAACGCAGGGTTGTTATGCGCCCAGCGCCGCGTGCGGGCACTGCCCATCAGCAGGCCGGTGACGCTGGTGCCCGCATCGATGCCCTTGCGCGCATTGGTGATGACGCCGGCGTCGACCAAGTCGGCCACGCGGTCGCCGATGGTGCCGCTGTGCACGCCCAGGTCGCGGTGGCCTTGCAGCGCCTGCAGCACCGCATCGGGCAGGTTGCCAATGCCCAGCTGCAAGGTGGCGCCGTCTTCCACGCGGCTGGCGATCAGCTGCGCAATCGCCTCTTCAGCGGGGCCAATCTTGCCGGCGGGCACATCGACCACAGCCTGGTCGCTCTGCACCCAGGCATCGACATCGGCCAGGCGCAGGCTGGCGCCCGTGACCCAGGGCACATCGGCGTTCACCTCGGCGATCACGCAGCGTGCATGGCGCATCGCGGTGACCAAATAGTCATGGGCCAGGCCCAGACTGCAGTCGCCATCGGCATTGGGCGGTGATACCTGGACGAACACCACATCGACGGCAATGCGGCGGCTGGCGATCAGCTGCGGAATCTGCGAGTAATGGCAGGGAATCGGATCGAGCACACCGGCCATGCCGAGCGCACGGTGCGCGCCACCGGCGGCGTAGCCGCGCATGTCGATGGCATCGGCATGCGCCGGCTGCAAGGTGTTGGCGCCGCCAATGCCCAGAAACACGCTGGTGCGGGCAAAGCGCTGGCGCTGGGCCACATAGGCCTGGATCAGCGACAGCGGCTCGGCAGCGGACTGGCCCCAGACGATGCTGTCGCCAGCGCGGATGAACTGCGCCAGATCCAGATCCGCCAGCGCCATCTGCCGGCCTTGGGCTATGCTCATGGCTGTGCGGGAGCCAGGCTGGCATTGCCATGGCTGAGCACGACAATGCCGCGCTCGACCACCAGCGCGCGGAACTGCAGCGCATCACCGGCCTGCCAGACCTCGGTGCGCAAGGTCTCGCCCGGAAAGACCGGCGACGAAAAGCGTGCATGCATGCTGCGCAGCAGGCTGGCATCGCCGTTGCAGGCCGTCATCACCAGCGCATGGCAGACCATGCCGTAGGTGGCCAGGCCGTGCAGGATGGGCTTGTCAAAGCCTGCCGCCTGCGCCACCTGGGGGTCGGCATGCAGCGGGTTGTAGTCGCCCATCAGGCGGTAGAGCAGGGCGGCCTCGGGGCGGATGGTGTGGGTATAGGTCCAGCGCGGTGCCGTATCGGGCGTGGGCGCCAGCGCCGGCAGCGAGGCATCGCTGGGCTGGCCGCCCAGCGCTTCGCTGTAGCCGCCATCGCCCCGGCAGAACGTGACCTGCTCCAGGGTGGCGTACAAGGTGCCGTCTTCGCCCTCCAGGCTGCGCTCGCTGACCACAATCGCGCCCTTGCCCGCGCCCTTGTCGATCACCCGCGTGACCTTGGTCTTGCCCACCACCTTGGCCCCCACCGGCAGCGGCTGGTGGATGGTGGTGCGCTGCTCGCCATGCACCAGCTTGACCCAGTCAATCCCCGTATCCGCCTCCTTGGCCCAAAAGCCCGGGTAGCCCAGCACCGAGCTCATCGTCGGCAGCGCCTGCAGCGGCTGCGCCATGCCCTCGTAGACCAGCGGCAGATTGCGGGTATCGAGCGGATCATTGCCCACCCCCAGACTGAGCGCATACAGCATCGTGTCGCGCTGCGAATAATCCTGGTGCACCGGCGCAAACGGCCGGGCCTTGAGTTGCTGGTAGTTGATCGTCATGGTCGTTGTCTCTGGGGTTGTTGTGGTGCGGCGTAGTGCACTGCTTGTTGGGTGTTTTGCGAGGCCACCGGGGGACCTCCTTGAAACGGTCAGAGCACACCCATCGAGCTTCGTTGTTCGAGAATCAACACGCCCACTGTGCACTGCGCGTAAAAACTGGCGCTACCGTACTAACTGGCACCGACGAAGGGCCGCTCCCGCACGGAGGGTGCCGTCCCCCTTCCCACGCGAAGCGTGAGAGAAGGGGGAAGCCGCAAAGCGGCTCAGGGGGAAGTCCAAGTCAAACCGGATCCCAGCTAAAAACCTCCCCCGACCGCTCCATCGGCACAAACGAGGATTTCAGCGCCGGCATCGCATGCGAGGCGATGTCCTCGGGCGTCCAGCCTTCGCCCTGGTGCACCGAGCGCAGGGGGCGCGGTTGGCTCATCAGGAAGATCTCGTTATTGCGCACCGCAAACACCTGGGCGTTGACGTCCTGGGCCTGCTCGCTGAGCAGGTAGACGGCCAGGGGTGCGATCTTGTTGGGGGTCATCTGCTTGAGCTTGTCCACACGGGCCTGCTGTTCGGGCGTGTCGGTGGGGATGGAGCCGATCATGCGGCTCCAGGCAAAGGGCGAGATGCAGTTGCTGCGCACATTGAACTTGGCCATGTCCAGCGCAATGCTCTTGGACAGCGCGACGATGCCCAGCTTGGCGGCCGAGTAGTTGGCCTGGCCAAAGTTGCCGATCAGGCCGGAGGTGCTGGTCATGTGGACCATGGCGCCGCTTTCCTGCTCCTTGAAGTGGTTGGCCGCAGCGCGTGCCACGTAGTAGCTGCCGTAGAGGTGGACCTTGATGACGGCGTCCCACTCGTCGACGCTCATCTTGTGGAAGAAGCGGTCGCGCAGGATGCCGGCGTTGTTGACGATGCCATCGAGCTTGCCAAAGCTGTCGAGCGCGCACTGCACAATCTTGGCGGCGGCATTGGGGTCCGAGACGCTGTCGGTATTGGCCACGGCTTCACCGCCGGCGGCCTTGATCTCGTTGACGACCTTTTGCGCGGGGCCGTCGTCATGGCCTTCACCGGTGGTGGAGGTGCCGATGTCATTGACGACGACCTTGGCGCCTTCCTTGGCCATGGCCAGTGCCATATCACGGCCGATGCCACCGCCAGAACCGGTGACGATAACGACTTTGCCTTCGAGCATGGTGGACATGTCTGTTTTTCCTTGGAGCTGTGTGTAGATGAATATCGCCAGCATGCCGTCCATGAAGCGCATTGCCAATTCGCAAATACGTAGGCAGGGCTTTGGCAAACTGAAACGGCTGGCTCACTAATGCGCGTTAACCCGCTGTCTTCACCGCTGCCAAAGGAGAGGTTCCAATCTCTGCGATTGCGCTGGCGAGCGCAGCCTGCGACAGTGCCACCATGTCGCACACCCCTGAACCTTCTGCCGCCTCGCTCTCTGCCGAGCAGGTCGCCCATTTGCAAAGCTGGATCAACAAGACCGAGACCACGCAGGACCTGGTGGCCCGCACGGCCGTGACCGGTCTGTCGGCCACCTTGGACCGCGATGACCTCCCGGCCCAGGACGGTGACAGCCTGCCGCCGCTGTGGCACTGGATGAACTTTCTGCCGATGGCGCGGCAAAGCCTGCTGGGGCCCGATGGCCACCCGGCGCGTGGCGGCTTTCTGCCGCCGGTGCCGCTGCCCCGGCGCATGTGGGCCGGTGGCCGCCTGCAGTGGCAGGCGGACAACCCGCTGCGCATTGGCGAGCGCGTGGAGCGCGTCTCGCGCATCGCCTCGGTGGACCACAAGGTCGGCCGATCGGGCGAGCTGCTGTTTGTGCTGGTGCAGCACAGCTACAGCAATGCAGACGGCCTGGCGCTGACCGAGGAGCATGACATCGTCTACCGCGCCGCCGCCCAGCCCGGCGACCCGGTGCCCCCGCCCACCGCCGCCGACACGCAGGCCGCCTGGAAGCGCGAGATCAACGCCGACCCGGTGATGCTGTTCCGCTATTCGGCGCTCACCTTCAACGGCCACCGCATCCACTACGACCGCAGCTATGTCACGCAGGAAGAGGGTTACCCCGGCCTGATCGTGCATGGCCCGCTGATTGCGACCTTGCTGGTCGATCTGCTGCGCCGCAATGCGCCCGATGCGGTGCTGACCGACTTCTCGTTCAAGGCCATCCGCCCCACCTTTGATCTGCATCCGTTCACCGTGCTGGGCCAGCCCCAGGACGATGGCAAGACCATCAAGCTCTGGGCGCATGACCACGAGGGCTGGCTCACGATGCAGGCCACCGCCAAGATCCGCTGAGCGCCGCAGACCACCACGCTTTCCCCAACACCGGCGGGTGGCGCATTCGCTGTCAGCGCCGCCAGCCCCAACGCCCGACCCAGAACCATGATCGAACATACCGGCTCCAACAACTTCCCCGAAATCCGCGATGCCATCCGCGCGCTCTGCGCCGAGTTCCCCGACGAGTATTTCCGCAAGGTCGATGAGGCCCGTGCCTACCCCGAGACCTTTGTCGAGGCGCTGACCAAGGCCGGCTGGCTGGCAGCGCTGATTCCGCAGGAGTACGGCGGCTCGGGCCTGGGCCTGACCGAGGCCTCGGTCATCATGGAAGAGATCAACCGCTGCGGCGGCAACTCCGGCGCCTGCCACGGCCAGATGTACAACATGGGCACCTTGTTGCGCCATGGCTCGGCCGCGCAGAAGGAAAAGTACCTGCCCAAGATCGCCAGCGGCGAATGGCGCCTGCAATCGATGGGTGTGACCGAGCCCACCACCGGCACCGACACCACCAAGATCAAGACCACGGCCGTGAAGAAGGGCGACAAGTACGTCATCAACGGCCAGAAGGTCTGGATCAGCCGCATCCAGCACAGCGATTTCATGATCCTGCTGGCGCGCACCACGCCGCTGGCCGAGGTGAAGAAAAAGAGCGAAGGCATGTCGATCTTCATGGTCGACCTGCGCGAGGCCGAGAAAAAAGGCCTGACCGTGCGCCCCATTCTGAACATGGTGAACCACGAGACCAATGAGCTGTTCTTCGAGAACCTGGAGATCCCCGAGGAGAACCTGATCGGCGAAGAGGGCAAGGGCTTCAAGTACATCCTCGACGGCCTCAACGCCGAGCGCACGCTGATCGCGGCCGAGTGCATTGGCGACGGCTACTGGTTCCTCGACCGCGTGACCAACTATGTGCGCGACCGCGAAGTGTTTGGCCGCCCGATTGGCCAGAACCAGGGCGTGCAGTTCCCGATTGCCGATGCCTTCATCGAGGTGGAAGCGGCCAACCTGATGCGCTGGAAAGCCTGCGAGCTGTTTGACAAGCACGAGCCCATGGGCGCCCAGGCCAATATGGCCAAGTACCTGGCGGCCAAGGCGAGCTGGGAGGCGGCCAACGCCTGCCTGCAGTTCCACGGCGGCTTTGGCTTTGCCTGCGAATACGACGTGGAGCGCAAGTTCCGCGAGACGCGCCTGTACCAGGTGGCACCGATCTCGACGAACCTGATCTATTCCTACGTGGCCGAGCACATCCTGGGCCTGCCGCGCTCGTTCTGATGGCGCCGCGCAGCGAGAAAAACAGACAACCGGAGACTTCATGACCAGACCATTGGACGGGATCACCGTCGTATCGCTGGAGCACGCCGTGGCGGCGCCTTTTTGCGCACGCCAGCTGGCCGATCTGGGGGCGCGCGTCATCAAGGTGGAGCGGCCGGGCAGCGGCGATTTTGCGCGCGGCTATGACAGCCGCGTGCGCGGCCAGTCCTCGCACTTCACCTGGCTCAACCGCAACAAGGAAAGCCTCGCGCTGGACCTGAAGGACCCTGCATCCCTGGAGACGCTCAAGCAGCTGCTGGGCACGGCCGATGTGCTGCTGCAGAACCTGGCGCCGGGCGCTGCGGCGCGCATGGGCCTGTCGTACGAGGCCCTGCACGCCGCCTTTCCGCGCCTGATCGTCTGCGACATCAGCGGCTATGGCGACAACGGCCCCTACCGCGACAAGAAGGCCTATGACCTGCTGATCCAGAGCGAGGCGGGTTTTCTGTCGGTGACCGGCACCCCCGAGACGCCGAGCAAATCGGGCATCTCGGTGGCCGATATTGCGGCGGGCATGTATGCCTATACCAATATCCTCTCGGCCCTGTTGCTGCGCGGCAAGACGGGCGAGGGCAGCCATATCGATGTGTCCATGCTCGAAGCGCTGGGCGAGTGGATGGGCTACCCGATGTACTACGCGTTTGAAGGCGCTGCGCCGCCACCGCGCACGGGCGCCTCGCATGCCAGCATCTACCCCTATGGCCCCTTTGTGGCCGGCGATGGCGGCACGGTGATGCTGGGCCTGCAAAACGAGCGCGAGTGGAAGGTCTTCTGCGACCAGGTGCTGCTGGCACCGGCGCTGGCCACCGATGCGCGCTTTGACAGCAATGCCAAGCGCAATGCCAACCGCGCCGAGCTGCAGGCCGAGATCCTGCGCATCTTTGGCTCGCTCAATGCCAGCGATGTGGTGCAGCGCCTGGACGAGGCCGGCATTGCCAACGCGCATGTCAACGACATGGCGGGCCTGTGGGCGCACCCGCAGCTGCTGGCACGCCAGCGCTTTGCGCAGGTGGACACGCCGGTGGGCGCAGTGCCCGCGCTGCTGCCGCCCGGCCGCAACAACCAGTACGACTACCGCATGGACGCGGTGCCGGCGGTGGGCGAGCACACGGCCGCCATCCTCGACGCGCTGCAGCTGCCGGCCGATGCGCTGGCAGCGGTGCGCAAGGCCTCTGGCCTTTGATGCTTTCTGTTGGAGAAAAAAGAACATGACCACAGCAACCCCATCCCCCACGCCAGCGGCCCAACTGGCCCGCTTTGCAGCTGAGCTGCAATACAGCGACATTCCCGAGTCCGTGCTGCAGAAGACCGAAGACCTCTGGGTTGACTGGTTTGGCTCGGTGGTGGCCGGCCACAATGCCCGCCCCGTGGCCAGCATCACCCGCTTTGCGCTGGGCCAGGGCCCGGCCCAAGGCCCGGCTGAGGTGATCGGCCCCGAGGGCCGCAGCAGCAGCCCCTACCTGGCGGCGATGGCCAATGCCGCCGCCTCGCATGTGGCCGAGCAGGACGATGTGCACAACGGCTCGGTGTTCCACCCGGCGGCCGTCGTCTTCCCCCCGGCCGTGGCCGTGGCGCAGGCGCTGGGCAAGTCCGGCAAGGAACTGCTGACCGCCTGCATCGCCGGCTATGAAGTGGGCATCCGTGTGGGCGAATTCCTGGGCCGCTCGCACTACAAGATCTTCCACACCACCGGCACGGCCGGCACCTTGGCCGCAGCGGCCGCTGTGGGCCATCTGCTGGGCCTCAATGCGCAGCAGATGCTGCATGCCTTTGGCTCGGCCGGCACGCAGTCTGCCGGCCTGTGGGAGTTTTTGCGCACCGCTGCCGACAGCAAGCAGCTGCACACCGCGCACGCCGCCGGTGCCGGCCTGATGGCCGCCTACCTGGCCAGCGATGGTTTCACCGGCGCGGCCGATATCTTCTGCGGCGCGCAGGGCATGGCCGCCGGCATGTCCAGCGACAGCGATCCGGCCCGCCTGGTCGATGGCCTGGGCACGCGCTGGGCGACGCCGGAGACCTCGTTCAAATGGCATGCCTCCTGCCGCCACACGCACCCGGCCGCCGATGCGCTGCTGCAGGTGGTACGCGCGCACCAGCTCAAGGTCTCGGACATTGCTGAAGTGGTGACCCATGTGCACCAGGCGGCGATCGATGTGCTGGGCCCGGTCGTGGACCCGAGCACGGTGCACCAGAGCAAGTTTTCGATGGGCACGGTGCTGGCGCTGGCCGCGCGCTTTGGCTTTGCCGGCCTCAATGAGTTCGACAACGAGTTCCGCGCCGAGGACACGATGGCGTTGCGCGACAAGGTGCGCATGGTGCTGGACCCCGAGGTGGACAGCGCCTACCCGCAGCGCTGGATTGGCAAGGTGACCGTGACCACCACCGATGGCCGCGTGCTGGAGGGCCGGGTGGACGAGCCCAAGGGCGACCCAGGCAACACACTGAGCCGCGAGGAGCTGACCGACAAGGCACTGCGCCTGGGCGAATTCAGCCGTGCGGTGCCCGCCGCGCAGATGCAGCAATCGGTGCAGAAACTGTGGCAAGTACGGGAATGGACCAGGGTCGAAAAGCTGTTGCTGGCCGTATAAAGAATGCAGCAGCGCCGACGCTGGGCGGCTGCGATGCGGGGGGCCCGACCCGGCCTCCTCCCCCTACCGGGATGGGCAATGTACCCCTCCCAAGACCAGGAGACAAAAATGCGCTTTCGCTTGTTGACCCCGGCAGCCGCTGCCGCCGTGTTGGCCTGTGCCGGCCTGGGCCTGCACCTCAACGCCCAGGCAGAGGACTGGCCCACCAAACCGGTGGTGATGGTGGTGCCCTACTCGGCCGGTGGCCCGACCGATGTGGTGGCGCGCATGCTGGCCATTCCGATGGGCAAATCGCTGGGCCAGACCGTGGTGGTGGAAAACACCGTGGGCGCAGGCGGCACGATTGCACCGGCGCGCGTGGCCCGCGCCAAGAACGATGGCTACACCATCCTGATCCACCACATGGGCATGGCTACGGCGCCGTCGCTGTACAAGAAGCTGCCCTATGACCCGCTGAAGGATTTCGAGTACATCGGCCAGGTGCTCGATGTGCCGATGACCCTGCTGTCGCGCAAGGACTTTCCGGCCAACAACTTCCAGGAGCTGATGGCCTATGTGAAGGCCAACCAGGACAAGGTGTCGCTGGCCAATGCCGGCATTGGCGCGGTCTCGCAGCTGTGCGGCATGCTGTTTGCGTACCAGGCGGGCGTCAAGCTGACGACGGTGCCCTACAAGGGCGCCGGCCCGGCGATGAACGATTTGATGGGCGGCCAGGTCGATCTGCTGTGCGACCAGACCACGCAGACCGCACCAGTCATCAAGGACGGCAACAGGGTCAAGGTCTTTGGCGTGACCACGCCCCAGCGCCTGACCGCCATGCCGCAGATCCCGACGCTCGACGAGCAGGGCCTCAAGGGCTTTGACGTCAAGGTCTGGCACGGCATGTATGCCCCCAAGGGCACGCCGGCCGAGGTGATCAACAAGATCAACGCCGCCCTGAATGTGGCCTTGAAGGACCCTGTGGTGGTGCAGCGCATTGCCGACCTGAGCAGCGAGCTGGTGACCCCGGACCGCGCCACGCCGCAGAGCTTGAAGGCCTTGCTGGAATCGGAAGTGAAGCGCTGGAATACGGTGATCAAGGCAGCCGGCGTGACCGCCGAATAAGCCTGGCGTTCACCCGCGCAGGAGCAGGGGCCATGGGCCCCTTTTTGATAAACGGAAGACTGATGGACATGACTCTCAACACGCATCCGCTGGCCACCGCCACCTCCTGGCTGTTTGTACCGGCCAGCCGTCCCGAGCGCATTGCCAAGGCACTGGCCAGTGGGGCCGATGCAGTGATCGTGGACCTGGAAGATGCGGTGGCACCGCAGGACAAGGAAGCTGCACGCAGTGCCTTGCTGGGCGCCTTTGGCCAGCTGCAGGCGGCCGGGCGCGCCCGGGTGCTGGTGCGCATCAATGCCCATGGCACGCCCTGGTTTGACGGCGATCTGCAGGCGCTGGCCCAGCTGGTCGCACAGGGCGGCGCCGGCGTGGTGCTGCCCAAGGCCGAGACGGCCGAGGCGATGGCACTGCTGCTGCCGGCGCTGGGCACGCAAGGGGTGCTGGTGCCGATCATCGAATCGGTGGCGGGCCTGCATGCCATCGATGCAATTGCGCGCGCGCCGCGTGTGCTGCGCCTGGCCTTTGGCCACTTGGATTTTCAGGTCGATGCCGGCATGGCCTGTGCCGAGGACGAGAGCGAGCTGCTGCCGGTGCGCCTGGCCGTGGTGCTGGCTGCGCGCCGCGCCCAGCTGCCAGCGCCCATCGATGGGGTGACCGTGAACACCCAGGATGCCACCGTGGTGCAGGCCGATGCGGCGCGGGCGCTGCGCGGCGGCTTTGGCGGCAAGCTCAGCATCCACCCGATGCAGGTGGCGCCCATCAATGCGGCCTTTGCGCCGACCGGTGCGCAGCTGCAGCGCGCCCGGCAGGTGCTGGCGGCGGCAGAGGCGGCGCAAGGCGGGGTCTGCGTGGTCGATGGCCGCATGGTCGATGCCCCCGTGATTGCACTGGCCCACAAAACCTTGCAGCGCCACCAGCAGGCCCAGCGGCGCGTGCAAAGCGACGCGTAAAAGTGGCTTGCTCGGGTAGCCGAGCAGGACACTTTCTGACACAGCTCTGCGCAATCTCGTCTATATACTCGCTCCACTACCGCGCCGCAGCAGCGGCGCACCCCATTAGGAGAGCGACATGTTCAAACCCAAACACGCGATTGCCTGGGCCGCCGTGGCCCTTACCGGGATGGTCCATGCCTACGTGCCGCAGGGTGGCACCTGGATCGTCTCCGATGAAGTCAACGGCCGCCCCGGCCGTGGTTTTGCCATCGATGTGCAAAACGATGTGCTGGTGATGCAGGTCTATGCCTATGAAAGCAGCGGCCAGCCCACGTTCTATATGGCTACCGGCCGCCTGGATGACAACAGCGAGCTGACCACCCGATTGGGCCGCTACGAGGGCGGCCGTTTCCTGGGCAGTGGCGACCGCAGCGGTGTCGAGCGCGGCAGCCCGGGCAATGTGCGCATCCGCTTTGTCAGCGGCACCCTGGGCTATATCACCTTGCCGGGCGAGGGCGAGAAGGAAATCAAGCGCTACCAGTTTGGCTATGACAACTCGCCCGCTTCGCTGCTGGGTCTGTGGAGCCTGGTCTATGGCGACAGCAACGGCAATATCGAAACCGAGACCATGCAGCTGACCCGCATCACCGGCGGATCGTCCTTTGGCAGCGGCATGACCGTGTCTTATGACGGCCTGTTTGCCTGTGAGCAGATCATCCGTGGCGTCGATGCCGGCAAGACCCAGTGCGTGAAGATGCGCAGCGGCACATCGAGCGAAACGGTGCGGGGCTTCTGGTTCAACTTCAGTGTCAACCAGGGTGAGGGTGACTGGAGCAACACCCGTGGCTCGGGCACTGGCGCCCTCTATGCCAACCGTCTGATGCAGAACTCGGGCCGCATCACCGGCCTGCTGCGCAAGGTGACGCCAGATGCCGGCAGCGAGCAAAACAGCAATGACGATGCACTGCGCGCCGCACTGGAAGCCCAGGCCAGCGCGCGCCAAAGCCGCTGATCTGCGTTAATTGTCTGATGAAAAATGCCCTGGCTTGCCAGGGCATTGTCGTTGGGGCCTTGGGCGCTTATTCGATGCGTGCGCCGGTCGCTTTGACCACCGCTGCCCAACGCTCCATCTCACGGTCGATATGGGCACCCAGTGCCTCGGGGGTGGAGCCCACTGGCTCATAGCCGCTGGCAGCCAGCTGCGATTGCAGCGAGGGGTTTTGCAGCGCGGTCGCAATCTCGCGGCTGAGCTTGCTGGTGATGTCGGCCGGGGTGCCTGCTGGCGCGATCACCGCATACCAGCCATTGATGTCAAACCCTGGAAAGCCCTGCTCCTGCACGGTGGGAATCTCGGGCGCCAGCGCCGAGCGCTTAGCGCTGGTGACGGCCAGCGCATGGAGCTTGCCGCTGCGCACATGCGGGATCGACGTCGAGATGCTGTCAAAGGTCAGGTCGATATCGCTGGCCAGCATCGCGTTGACGACACCGGCACTGCCCTTGTAGGGCACATGGGTCATCTTGACGCCGGCGGTGCTGGCAAACAGCGCGCCGGCGAGGTGGCCGGTATTGCCATTGCCGGCCGAGCCATAGGTGAGCTTTTCCGGGGCGGCCTGCGCGGCCTTGACCAGCTCGCCAATGTTCTTGGCCTGCAGCTTGCTGCTGCCCACGACGATCATCGGCAGGTTGGCCACCAGCGAGACCGGCGCAAAGTCCTTGCGGGTGTCGTAGGGCAGCTTGGGGTAGAGGCTGTCGTTGATCGCATGCGCGGCCAGCACCATCAGCACGGTGTAGCCGTCGGGCTTGGCCCGCGCCACATACTGCGAGGCCAGGGTGCCGCCTGCGCCAGGCTTGTACTCGAGCACCACCGGCTGGCCCAGCTGCTGCTGCAACTGCAAGGCCAGCGGCCGGCCCAGCAGATCGGCACTGCCCCCGGGCGGGTAGGGGATGACCAGCTGGATCGGCTTGCTGGGCCAGGGCGCCGCATGGGCCACGCCGGCCAGCAGGCTGCTTGCGGCAACGGCCAGGCCCGTGAGCAGGCCGGCCAGCTGCCTGCGCCGGGTGGATGAGGGGGGGCGATGGATCATGTCATGTCTCCTGGTCCTTTTCGTGAATGGGCGCCCGGGGGCGCTCAGGCCGTTGATGGGCTGGTGGGGTGGGTCTGGCGCGCATACAGCGTGCGCAGCTCGCGCTTGAGCACCTTGCCGATCTCGCTGCGGGGCAGTTGCGCATGGATGACCAGGTCAGCCACACGCTGGGTCTTGCCCACGCGGCTGTTGAGCCACTGCTGCAGGTCAGCCGGCTGGGGGTTGCTGCCGGGCTGTGGCACCACATAGGCAACGGGGCTCTCGCCCCAGGCGTCCGAGGGCACGCCGATCACTGCGCATTCGCGCACCTCGGGGTGCTGCAGCAGCACGGCCTCGATGTCGCTGGGGTAGACGTTGAAGCCGCCGGTGATGATCATGTCCTTCTTGCGGTCGCCCAGCACGATGAAGCCATCGGCATCCATCTGGCCCACATCGCCGCTGCGGATAAAGCGCTCGCCGCTGGGGCTGATCCACTCGGCCTCGCGGGTCTTGTCGGGCTGGCGGTGGTAGCCCGTCATCATGCCGGCCGAGCGGCCGACGATCTCGCCTTGCGCGCCCTTGGGCAGCTCCTTGCCCTCTTCGTCGATAAAGCGCAGATCGGCGTCAGGCCCGGCGCGGCCGACGGTGTGCAGCTTGTCGGGGAACTGGTGGCAGTGCAGCTCGCAGCGCACGCCCCCTTCGGTCATGCCGTAGTACTCGATCAGGCGGCCGGGCCAGCGGCGCAGCACCTCGGCCTTGAGCGCGGTCTTGAACGGCGCGCTGGTGCAGAACTTGTTCTGCAGCCGCGTCAGATCGGTCTGGTCAAAGGCCGGGCAGTCCAGCAGGCGCTGGTACTGCACGGGCACCAGCATCGTGTGGGTGGCGCGCTCTGCCTGGGCCAGCTGCAGGTACTGGGCCGCGTCGAACTTGCGCATCATCACCAGGGTGCCGCCCAGGGCCAACGTGGGCAGGACTGCCACCAACGTGGTGTTGGAGTACAGCGGCGTCGCGCACAGCGATACCGCATCGGGCCCATAGCCGTTGGTGACGGCGCGGATCACATGCGACCAGCGCATGCCCCAGCTTTGCACAATGCCCTTGGGCACGCCGGTGGTGCCCGACGAGTAGATCAGGTTGAAAGGCCACTGCGGCGTGGGCTGCACCGGCTGGGGCGCCTGGCCGGCGGGCACCTGGGCCAGCCAGCCGCTCCAGGGCGTGCCCGCCTGCGCGTCATCGTCCAGCGCGATGCAGGGCCGCTCTGCGGTGCTGGCCAGCGGCCACTGGGCGGCGACCTCGGCATCGCGCAGCAGCAGCTTGGCCTCGGCATTGTCCAGCATGGCGCTCAGGTGCTCGGCGGTGGCCGAGGGCGCCAGCGGTGCGACCACGACACCGGCTTGCAGCGCGCCCAGGTAGGCCAGCACATAGGGCACCGAGGTGCTGGCGCAGATGGCCACCACATCACCGGCCTGCAGGCCTTGCTGCTGCAGCGCGCAGGCCACCTGGCGCATGCCCTGCGCGAGCTGGGTGTAGTTCAGGCGCGTGTCACCCAGCACCAGCGCGGTGTGGTCGGGGCGTTCCTGGGCCTGGGCCAGGACCAGGGCGGGGATGGAGCCAAAGGGCTGGGCGAGTTGGAAGGAGGAAGTGTCAGACATACCAGGGATGCAAACGAAAGGAATCAGTCGAGAGACAGGTTGGCGGCGCGGACGATCTCGGCCCAGCGCTTGCGCTCCTGCGCGATGAAGGCGTCGTGCTCGGCCGCCGTCTCGCCGCCGGGCACACCACCCAGCTCGGCAAAGGTGCGGCGGATGTCGGCGCCTTGCAGCGCCTCATGGGCCACCTGCTGCAGGCGGTTGACGATGGCATCGGGCGTGCCGGCCGGCGCGAGCAGATCGAACCAGGCGGTCACATCCATCGGCACACCGGCCTCGCGCATCGTCGGCACATCGGGCAGCTGGGCCGAGCGCTCGCGGCTGGTGATGGCCAAGGCACGGAACTTGCCCGACTGGATGTGCGGCATCGAGCTGGGCAGGTTGTCGATCATGAAATCGACCTGCTGGCCCAGCAAGGCCGTGACGGCGGGCGCCGCGCCGCTGTGGGGCACCAGGGTCACATCCAGTCCGCTTTGCTGGCGGAACAGCTCGGTGGACATGTGCGGCGACTGGCCCACGCCCGAGGTCGCAGCGGTCAGTGGCTTTTGCTGGCCCAGTGCCACGAGCTGCTGCACGTTCTGGATGGGGGAGCTGGCATGCACGACCAGGATGTTGGGCACCGAGATCACATTGGTGATGCCGCGCAGGTCATGAGGGCCGTAGGCCAGCTTCTTGTAGAGGCTGAAATTGATCGCCACCGGGCCGATGTTGCCCATCAGCAAGGTGTAGCCATCGGGCTTGGCACGCGCCACATAGGCGGTGCCGATGCCACCGCCGCCGCCGGCCTTGTTTTCGACGATGACGCTGGTCTTGAGCGACTGGCCCATCTTCTGCGCCAGCAGGCGCGCTGCGATGTCGGTGGTGCCGCCGGCAGCGGCGGGCACGACGATGGTGATGGGGCGGGCCGGCCAGTCGGCCGCCCAGGCCAGCAGCGGGGAAAGCAGCAGGGCCGCAAGGGCGCGGCGGCGCGCAAAGCGCATGGTGGTGTCTCCGTATTTTTAGTTAGGAGTTCACCATAGGCAGTCGCGCTGGCAGGCGTGATGGGGTTTGCCTGCACCCGGGCGCATTGGGCCTTCGCCGTTGCGAAAGCCATGCTTTGCGTGCGCGGAAGCAGGGCGCAAAAAAGCGGCCACGAGGGCCGCTGACAAAGCGTGGAATCGCGCTGGCTTTATGGGTACAGACCGCGTGCTTCGCGTGCGTGCAGAATGCGGCGGCAGGCGATGATGAAGGTGGCGGTACGCAGCGACACCCGGTTCTCCTGCGCCACTTGCCAGACGGCGGCAAAGGCGTCCTGCATGATGCGCACCAGGCGGGCGTTGATCTCGTCCTCGCTCCAGAAGAAGCTGGAGAAATCCTGCACCCATTCGAAGTAGCTCACCGTCACGCCGCCGGCGTTGGCGATCACGTCGGGCAGCACCAGCACGCCCTTGTCATGCAGGATGTCATCGGCTTCGGTGGTGGTCGGGCCGTTGGCGCCCTCGATCACCATCTTGGCCTTGATCTTGCCGGCGTTCTTGGCATTGATCTGGCCTTCCAGCGCAGCGGGGATCAGGATGTCGCAGTCGACAGCCCAGAAGTCCTCGTTGGCCATCTTGTCGGCGCCCTTGAAGCCGCCCACACCGCCGGTGTTGGCGACATGGTCGAGCACAGCGGGCACATCGAGGCCCTTGGCATTGAAGATGGTGCCGGTGTGGTCTTGCACCGCCACGACGAGGGCGCCGGCTTCGGCAAACAGCTTGCCTGCCGTGCCGCCCACGTTACCAAAACCTTGCACCGCCACCTTGGCGCCTTGCAACGCCAGGCCCGACAGCTTGGCGGCCTCGACGCCCACGGTGAAAACGCCGCGGCCGGTGGCCTCGACACGGCCCAGCGAACCGCCCAGATCGATGGGCTTGCCGGTGACCACACCGGTGGAGGTGGCGCCGGTGTTCATCGAGTAGGTGTCCATCATCCAGGCCATGATCTGGCCGTTGGTGTTCACGTCGGGCGCAGGGATGTCCTTGGACGGGCCAATGAACAGACCGATTTCGCTGGTGTAGCGGCGGGTCAGGCGTTCGAGCTCACCCTTGGACAGGGTCTTGGGGTCGACGCGGATACCACCCTTGGCGCCACCGTAGGGCACGTTCACGGCGGCATTCTTGATCGACATCCAGGCCGACAGGGCCATCACTTCGGACAGGGTCACATCCTGGTGGAAGCGCACGCCGCCCTTGCCGGGGCCACGGCTCAGGTTGTGCTGCACGCGGTAGCCTTCAAAGTGGGCGATCGTGCCGTTGTCCATCTCGATGGGCACATCCACAATCAGCGCGCGCTTGGGGCGCTTGAGCGTCTCGACCCAGCGGGCCAGCGAGCCGAGGTAAGGCGTGACGCGGTCGACCTGCTGCAGGTAGTTGCCCCAGGGGCCCAGGTGCTTGGCGTCGAGGTAGGAAGGCAGCGCGTGTTGCGTTGCGGCGAGAGTGCTGTTGGACGTCATACGATCCATGCGGTTGAAAAGGTCTGCACAGCTTAAATCCGCTCTATAGCCTTTGTCCAAGGCCGGATGATTGGGATGGAATGCTTTTTTTGCATAACCTCGGCTGGGTGCTGCTTACATGTTGCGTTGGTGCTGCGGCGACAGGGGCGGGTACGGCGGTCCGTTACGCTATGCCGATTGGACTTCTTACACTTTCGGACACCATCGCCATGCCCTCTGCCGACACCGCCGCACCTTTTCAACCCGCTGCCCTGGCCCAGGTGCTGCAGACGGCCACGTCCGCTGGCACTGCCATCGACGCGGCTGCCTGGCCTGCGAGCCTGGCGCCTGCCGACATCATCGCCGTGCACCGCGAGCGCGCCCAGCGCTGGGGCGACAGCGCCCAGGCGCCGCAGTACTGGAAATCCGGCGGACCCAGCCGCAGCCAGCCGCTGGGCCATGCGCCGCTGCCTCCGCAAGGGGTGCATGGCGGCGGCGCCGATCTTGGTAATACCCCGTTCTTTCTGCGCGGCGTGGAGGCCGAGATTGCGCTGCGGCTGGGCCGGCCGGTCGATGCGGCCCAGGCTGCAGCGCTTGATGAGGCCAGCGCCGCCGAGCTGGTCGATGCGATGGCGCTGAGCATCGAGATCGTTGATTCGCGCTGGCAGCAGCAGCTGCAGGCGCCGGCCGCCCTCAAGGCTGCCGATCTGCTCTGCCATGGCGCGCTGGTGCTGGGGCCCTGGCTGCCGTACCGCCCGGTCGATGGCCGCACGCAGCGCTGCACGGTGCAGATCGGTGCGCAGCCTGCCCAGGCTTTTGAGAACAGCTACGGCCTGCTGGACCCCGCCTGGCTGCTGCCGCAGTGGCTGCGCCATGCGACCGCACACTTTGGCAGCCTGCGCGCCGGCACGGTGGTGACGACCGGCAGCTGGTGCGGCCTGCTGCAGGCCGCGCCCGGCGATGCAGTGCGGGTGCAGTTTGACGGTATGGGCGAGCTGCGGGTGCAGCTGTAATCCGCACGCCAGGCCAGGCCAGAAAGCAGAACGCACACCGTTCGCCATGGGCGAGGGTGTGCGTTGCACAGCGGGTGGCCGGCCGGTGCCGGCGCTATCAGTTCTGGGCAATGGCCGACGGGTGCTGGGCCAGCGGCGTGACCGAGATCTTCATGTACGGGAACAGCGGCAGTGCCTGCAGCAGGCCATGGAGTTCGTCGTTCGATTCCACATCGAACACGCTGTAGTTCGCATACTCACCCGCCACGCGCCAGATGTGCTTCCAGCGGCCATCGCGCTGCAGGTCTTGCGAGTAGGCCTTCTCGCGGGCCTTGATCTCTTGGGCCTGCTCTGCGGGCAGGTCATGGGGAATGTTCACATCCATGCGAACCAGGTACAGCATTGTTTTCTCCTTGGCGGCGCTGAGCGGGCCTGCCCCAGGGCCGGCTGCCGAGCGCCAGTGATCGATCGGTAGTTGTGGCCTCTGAGGTCGGCAACGGGGGCTGAACGCAGGGCCAGCGCGCATTGTCCGCCCAGGTGGATGCCAACAGGGTCTCGTCGGCTAATTGTTGCTTGGGAAACTTTTTCGGGCGCCAGGCGCTACGGGCTGCGGGGCTCCGGCGCGGGGGCAAAGCTCATGAACAGCCCATAGATGCCCAGTTGTGCCGCAATCTGGGGCAGAAAGCTGAACAGCATGTACAGGGGCAGGGTGACGAGCAGGCTGCATTGCTGGGCCAGCCACGCGAGCGAGGCCGCCTGCAGCGGGATGCTGACGACCAGCATCAGCATGCCGGTCATCGTGGCCGCCACCTTGTGCAGCACCGGGATCGGAAAGATATACAGCACCAGCGCATGCACGGCCGGCAGCAGCCAGAGCATCGCCAGGCCCATGTCCAGGATGTTGTCGGCCAGCAGACGGTTGACGTCGCTGACGGCCAGCGCGGGCAGAAATTCGTACGAGAGCAGACCCACGATGCCCAGCAGTGCGACGATGCGCAGGCCGTAGATCAGCGGCAGGCGTTCACGCGAGAGCGCGAAGGACAGCGCCATCAGCCCCAGCGACAGCAGCGCGCCGCCCCACCACTGCCACAGGCTTGGCGGCGGCACATAGAACTGCGTGCGCACCACGTCCACGGGCACACCCAGCAGTGAGGTGGTTTTGACCTCGACCCCATCGCTGCTGCCCAGGCCCAGATGTGGCCAGGCCCAGCCCAGCACATCGGCCCAGCGGTGCATCAGCAGCGGCGCCGCCCACCACAGCACCAGCCAGAACGCCGTCAGCAGTACCAGCAGCTGCGCGCTGTGCTGCCAGGTCCAGATGTAGCTTCTGAGCCCCCGGTGCTGGCGGGTCATGCGCAACGACATGGTCTGGCCTCTAGAAGTCGAAGAACACCGCAGCGCTGATGCCCTTGCGGTTGTAGTAAGGGTTGCGGTAGAACTGGCCGCCCACCAGGTAGCCCCAGTCCCTGCCCAGCCACTGGCGCCACTGCAGGCTCAGCTCGGTCGACTGGAAGCCCACCTGGTTGCCGGCGCCATTGGCAATGGCGCCGGTGGGCAGGTAGCCCTCCTTGCCGTGGTCGATGCGGGCGGTGAAGTAGTGCTGCTTTTCGCGGCCCATGGTCAGCGCCGCAAAACCCCGGAAGCCTTCGACCGAGCCGGGGTTGGACTTGTTGTAGACCACGCCGCCTTCGCCGACCCAGTCGTGGGCCGAGTAGTAGGCCACCGACGCGGTGATGCCGGTGTCGCGGTGGATGCCATCGCGGCTGGCCGACTTCATCAGCGCCAGCCCGGTCACCCACTGCTGGCTCTCGGTCCACTTGCGGTAGATGGCGATGTCGCCCCGGTACTTGTTCTGGAAGTCGGCCGAGCCGGAGCTGGCGCCCACCGACACATACCACCAGGGGGTGAGGGTGTGCGTCAGCGACAGCGCGCCCACGGTGCCGCGCTGGTCGAAATGGCGTTGGCTGGACAGGTCCCAGTTCAACGTGGTGCCGGGCCGCAGCCCGACATAGCCACGCACGAACTGCTCGTTCCAGTTGCTGTTGCCCCCGGTCAGGCTCGAAAAGCCCATGCCGGCATCGACGCGGCCACGGCGGCCGGGTTCGAAATCAGCGGCTGGCGCATCAGCGGGCAGTGCATCCGCAGGCGGTGCCACGGGCGTGCTGGCCGTCGCTGCGGCGGGCGTGGCATCGGCGGTTTGCGCCACAGCCAGGGCAGGCGCCAGCAAGGCGGCGCTCAGCGCCAGCGTAGGGGGGAGGGTGCGTATGTTCATGGTGTTCTTGTGGAGGGTTCAGACAGAGGCGTGCTGCAGATGGCGGCCAATCGCGGCAGCAATCTGTGCACCGCTGCTGCCATCGCCAAAGGGGTTGTCGACGGTGGTGGGCGGCAGGCCGGGGAGCTGGCCGGTGGCCAGCACATGGCTGGCTGCCTGCAGAATGCGCTCGGCTTCGGTGCCCACCAGCAGGCCGGCGCCGCAGGCGATGACTTCGGGGCGCTCGGTCACTTCGCGCATCACCAGCAGCGGCTTGTGCAGCGACAGGCCCTCTTCCTGGATGCCGCCCGAGTCGGTCAGCAGCAGCTGGGCCGCGTCCATGATCTCGACCATCGGCGCGTAATCGAGCGGAGCGGTCAGGCGCCAGCGGCGCTGCACATCGGCAGGGCAGGCCGCATGGGCGCCGCGCACCACCTGCTGCACCAGCGGGTTCAGGTGCACCGGCCAGATCACTGCCGCATCGGGGTGCTGCTCGAGCAGGCGGGCCACCGATTGGGCAATCTCCACCATCGGTTCGCCCCAGTTCTCGCGCCGGTGCGCAGTCACCAGCACCAGCTGGCGCAGGCCACTGTCAATGAACCACTGGTAGTCGGGGTTGGCCACCGGCTGGCCGGCAGCGCGCTGCGTGCGCACATGGCGGGCTGCCAGCAGCACGGCGTCCACGACGGTATTGCCGACCACCGAGATCTCGCCCGGCACGTTTTCCTTCTCCAGGTTCTCGCGGGCCTGGCCGGTGGGCGCAAAGTGCCATTGGCTGACGCGGCCGATCAGGCTGCGGTTGATCTCTTCAGGAAAGGGCTCGGCAATGCGGCCCGAGCGCAGCCCGGCTTCCACATGGCCGACAGGGATCTGCAGGTAGGCGGCCGCCAGTGCGCCCATTGCGGCGCTGCTGGTGTCGCCATGCACCAGCGCCACCGCCGGCTGGAGGCTGGCCAGCGTGCTGCCGATCGCGGACATCAGCTCGCTCGACAGCGCCGGCAAGCTGGCGACCTCGCGCTTGAGGCGGATCACCTGCTCGGGCGCGATGCCAAAGAACGCATAGAGCGGCCAAGCCATCTCTTCGTGCTGGCCGGTGTGCAGCACATGGGTGGGGATGCCGCGCTGGCGCAGTGCCAGCACCACCGGTGCCATCTTGATGATCTCGGGCCGGGTGCCCATGATGGCTACGACGGACGAGGGGGAGGAGGGGGGCGAGGAAGTCATGGTTGGCGGCGCAGTTCGAGACGAAGTTCTTGGCCGCCTTGCGCACGCACCAGCCAGCCGTCGTCGGTGGCTTGCACCTGGGCCTGGCCTGCTTGTACTTGCACGGCAGCATATTTTTTTCTGGGCAGTGTCCAGGCCATGCCGGCCAGGGACTGGGGGTGGCGGGCACTGAGCACATCGGCATTACCCTGGGCCTGCAGGGACCACTCTACCTGGTCGCGGCGGCTGAGGAAGTCGGCGGCCTCCGTCATCGAGATGAACTGGCACTGCGCGCGGTCCACGCAGGCCTGCATGCTGTCGATATAGGCCTTGACGGCGGGCAGGTAGCCGACCGCGCCAATCGGGTGAAAGTAGCTCAGGCGGATGCTGCGGGTCTGCTCGATGAAACGCGCCACCTGCTGCAGCCATGCGCCAAATTCCTCGGTCGGCATCTTCTGGAACGAGGCCTCTTCCGCCGACGCCACCTGGCCATAGGTCAGCACCGGGAAGGCCCAGGACTGGTGGATCTGGCGCGTGCCCAGCCACTGCCGCGTGGGTGGCATGCCGACGTTGGCCACCGTGTAGAAGGCCTGCACGCCATGCTCGGCCATCCAGTCGTAGGTCCACAGCGGTGTGTTGCCATTGGGGGCCGAGTATTCCTTGGGCTGCTGGCCATGGTTGGCCTTGGTGACGGCGGCATTGTTCAGGTCGAGCAGCGGCATGAAGTCATCGCTGTTGCTGTCCGATGCCCCGTCGCCGAAATAGTTGTGGATCCAGCCGCCATGGTTGCCGATGGTATGGCCCTGGCTGAGCAGCTTCTGGATCATCTGCTGGGCGTCTTCGTTGTAGTCCAGGTCCATGCCCAGGCCGTCACCCGGCTTGTTCACATCGGGGCCGGCGGTGAAATGCATCGACTGGTGGCCGTGGTCGAAAATGCCGGCCTCCTGCAGCTCGTGCAGGTAGCCGATGGCCTTGCCGTCGTCGTTGTGCCAGTTCAGCACCAGAGCGCCCTTGCCGTCCGGCGCGCTGAGCAGCGCGGGCTGCTGCACCACCTGGTGGGCAAAGTAGGCCAGAAAGCCATGCAGAAAGATGCCGTCGGTGCGTTCGAGCAGGTAGGTCAGCGGCAGGTTGATGAACATCGCCTGGCCCTTGCCCCAGCGGTTGACGCTGGCCACGACATCGCCGTTGCTCGATTGCAGCAGCACCTGCAGGCCGCTGGGACGGTCGGTTTTCAGCACGGTAAAGCGCTGCGAATCCTTGGTGTAGCCCGCGATGAAGCTGGGGAAGGCCGGTTCCTGCTGCGCCAGCTCGGCCGGGTCGATGGCGGTGAGCTTGGCGGCGGCCTTGGCATCGAGGTAGCGCCCGGGGGGTATGCCCAGCAGCTCCATCGTCGCTGGCGCCCCACGGATCTCTTCATAGTCCGACAGCTGGTCCTTGAAGGTGTCGTAATCGCCATAGCGCAGGCCCAGCATCTGCGACAGGCGTGAGCTGCCCTTGTTGTAGTAGCCCCGCTCATCGAGCAAGCCGCCATCCTGCACGACCATGGCCTGGCCACCGGCATGCACGACGTCAATCAGGGTCTGCACAGCGGCGTCCGAGATATTGCGATGGAAGGTATCGGGCAGGATCACCGACTGCTGCGCCGCGGGCGCGCCGTAGTGGATGCCACGCATCCATTCGCTGATGGCCAGCGGCCTCAGCAGCACGCCGCGCTCGCGCGCGGCCTGGCGCCAGATGGCGACCTCTGGCGCATCGGGGGCCATGCGGTCGGGGATCAACAGGCTGATGGTGGCGTAATGCTGGCTGGCCCGAAGGCTGCGCGACTGGTGCCAGGCGATGGCGGCGAGCACGCACAGCACGAGCGCAGAGGCAGCCAGCCATTTTTTCCAGCGCAAGAGCTTGTTCATGGTTCAGCCTCAGCGGTTGGCCGCCGCAGCAGGGGCAAAGGGGCACTGCGTACCGATGCCGGTGTGCGCCAGCGAGGGGTCGATCATCGCATCCAGCACGGTCCAGCCCAGCGCAGCGGGGAAGGGGCGCAGCGATGCGCGCCAGCAGGCAGCCTGGATCGGGGCAGTCTGGCGCATCTTCCAGGCCACCAGACCCCAGGCATAGTGGTCTTCGCTGCGCGAGAGCCAGGCGTTGCCGTGCTGGGCCAGCCATTGGGCGGTGGCGCGGTCCGATTCGGCGCGCGAGATCAGGCCGGTCTGCCACAGGTAGGCACTGGCCAGGGTATGGGGGTAAAAGCGGGGGCGGTCGTACTCGGGCAAGGCGGGTTTCCATTCGCTGCCGCTGCGAAAGCGCTGGTGGATGGCGGCCGCCAGCCGCTTGGATCCGGGGCCGGCCTGCGCGCCTTCGCTCACCCGCAGTGCTTCATAGACCTCGATGTTGTCCATCAGGTAGTACAGCTCGGTGTCGAGCAAGGCCTTGTAGAGCTGGTTCTTGGGGTTGCGCAGACGTGCGAGCAGCTGCTGGCTGCGCGCGATGGCTTGCTCGGCAGCCGGCTGCTGGCTGGGCAGCAGCCATTTTTTTTTCTGTGCCAGATGCAGCATCTCGATCGTCGTGGCGGCCATGGAATCATCGGCATCGGCACCCATGCAACTGCGCCAGGCCTTGTCCGCTGCAGGGCAAAAGCGGTCAAAGCCGCCGTCCTGGCGCTGGCGCGGCAACAGCCAGGACAGCCACTGCTGCAGCTCGGCCTGCAGGGGCGCATCCGCCTGCAGCGCGATCGTGAAGCCCTTGTTGACGAAATACGGGTCCACCACCTGGCCGCCCACGGTCGTGTAATAGGCGCCATCGCCGGTGGCAAAGGCGGCCAGCCCCGGCGGCTCGGCCGGCTGGGCCGCGCCTGCGAGCTGCCAGGCCATCGCGGCAGAGGCGATCCAGAGATTGCGTGTTTTCATAGCACCACCTGTCCGGAACGTACCGCCGCAATACTGCCATAAACCCGCACACTGGCGTTGAGCGCAATGGTCCAGGCCGAGACACTGCTGGGACAGTCCTTGTCGCCGACCTGGCTGTCAGGCCCCAGGTGCAGGCGTTTGCCCGCGCACAGCGGGCCTTCGACATAGTTGTTGCCCTTGGTCTGCAGATCGCCATTGACGAACACGGCACCTTGCACGCAGGCACTCTTGGCGAGGACGGCATTGCCATGCACCTTGACGTGGCCGATGACCACGGACATCTCCTCCATCAGCAGGTTGCCGGTGACCACCAGGCCGCCCCGCAAGATGGTGCCGACGGGAATGCGCAAGTCACCTTCATGGCGCCGCTGCTGCGTTGTCAGCGGCATGCCGATGCCCAGCTCGGGCAGCGGAAACTGCAGCGAGCGCTTGAGCGGCCAGGTAAACACGCATTCGGCTGCGAGGCGCAGAAAGCGCGCACCGGGCGACAGCACGATATGGCGTTCGGCACTGGTCAGGCGCGCCAGCTGCGCCGGCCCCAGGCAGTGGATGCTTTTGGCATGCAACACGCGCTGCACGACGCTGTTGGCCTGCAGCTCGACGATATCGCTGGAGACGAGGGTGCGCAGCTCGGAGCGAAAGCCGATCACCACCGGCAGTGCGGTCCGGGCCATGAGGCGGCTCTGGCCTCGGGGGACCATCAGGCGCCCCTGGTCATCCCGTTGCCATTGCGCTACGCGCGGCATGGCTTCGAGCAGGTCGAGCTGCTCGGCCATGCGGTGGGCGGCGTAGTCGGTGCGGCCGTCGTCCAGCGGGTCGATCTCCAGCGCATCGGCATCGCTGCGCGAGTACAGCTCTCGCAGCGCCGGCAACAGCGGCAGAAGGAAGACCAGGACGGTCGCGATCAGCCACATGCTGCCAAACAGCAAGGGGTTGGTGGGGGCGGTCATACACGGGCTTCAGGCAGGGCGGGGGTGACCGGGACAGTGGCTGGCGCAGCGGGTGGCTGGCGGTAGCGCACGGTCTTGTCCCATTTGAACTGGCGCTTGAACAGCTTGTCGAGCAGCAGCCCGTCGATCGTGGCCTTCGAGACCGCCACCATGCTGACGACAAAGCCGGTCAGCAGCAGCGGCAGCAGGCGCAGGCGGCGCTGGTGGCCATCGAGGTGCACGGCCGCAGCCACTTCAAAGAAGGCCGCGAAGTTGCCGACGCAGGCAAAACCGGTGGCGATCAGCAGCATCAGCAGCGCAATGTTCACATTCGCACCGATGCCATAGCCCGTCACGGTCAGCACCAGCGCCAGCATCCAGCCCACCAGCAGGATGGGGGACATCAGGAACACGCCCAGCAGTGCCACGCCATCGACCCGCTCCATCCAGCGCAGGCCCTTGCGGGTCAGCATCTCGGTGCCCAGCTTGGTCATGACCTGGTTGTGGCCCTTGGCCCAGCGGCTGATCTGGCGAAAACGCACGGCCCAGCTCTCAGGGACTTCTTCATAGCATTCGGCATAGCCCAGGTAAGCGGTTTGCCAGCCCTTGAGCAGCAGGCGGTAGGTCAGGTCGGTGTCCTCGGCCAGCACCTCCGGTGTCCAGCCGCCCACGTCCTGCAGCGCGCTCAGGCGAATGCCGCCGACCGTGCCGCCGTATTGGGCCACGGCGCCCAGGTTGAAGCGGGCCTGCTGGTCCACCTGGTAGCCGCCGGAGCGCTCCAGATCCAACAGGCGGGTGAGCAGGTTCACACCGGCGTTCTGCGGCACCACGCGGCCCATGACGGCACCGACTTCAGGGTCGAGAAAGGGGGCCACCAGCTGCTTGATGATCTTCTTGCCGGGCAGGTAGTCGGCGTCGAACACGACGATCAGCTCGGACTGGCCCCGGGCCTGGACGATCGCCGTGGCATCGGCCAGTGCAGCGGCCTTGCCGGGCGGGCCTTCCTGGCGGTGAAACAGCTGCAGGCGGCCTGGGTGGCGGTCGGCATAGCCGTCGATGATCTGGCGTGTGCCATCGGTCGAACGGTCATTGACCGGCATGATGGTCAGGCGGTCGCGCGGATAGTCCACATCCAGCAATGCCTCGATGCAGCCGGAGATGACGGCCTCTTCGTTGTGCGCTGCGATAAATACCGTGATGTGCGGCCAATGGGCATGCTCGATGCCGGCATACAGCGGGCGCTGCCGTGCAAACAGGCGGTTGAGCGTGAACGCATAGTGGCGGAAGGTGTAGAGCGCTTCGAGCAATACCACCAGCAGCAGCGCTGCCAGGCACAGACCCAGGCCCCAGGTGGCCCAGCTGGCTTGGTAAGGCCTCAACGGCTGCGCATGGGCCCAAACAGGAAAAAGGCCCAGAAACGCTGCGCAGAGGGCAGGTGCCTGAAGGAGGGGTGCGGAGCGCTTGGGCATGGTGATTGATAGAAAAAAATTCTTACGACTTGCGATTCGATTATATCAATCGACAAAACAGTATGAATAGTGTTTCAACAAGTATCCGAGTAAAAAGTAAGTATTTATTAACGCCAAAGGAGATAACTATCAACGCTCTGCCGGATCTTCGTCCTGTTGCAGTTACAAATTGATGCTTGATTTGGAAGTGTTTTTTAACGATTTGACACGGCGGATGATGCGCTGCAGCATCGGATTCTGTGACCGGGTGATGCGCTCAGCAGTGGCAAGAAGCGCACACCGATAGAAAAAATGCGCAGCAGTGGAGGCAAGCGCGCTCCATGCAGGCGGCCGGGGCCGGGACCACAGAAGCGGGCGGGGGAAGGAGGGTCAGCGCGCAACGGGACAGCGCCCGCGCGGGGGCGGGCGCGTGGCGCTGGCTAAGAGAGGTGGGAGGCGGGGATAGAAGCGCCGCGCAGCGGCGGCGCGGCGCTCAGCAGGCGCTGCGGGTGACCAGGCCGCCCGGGCCAGGCCTGGCGCGCCTGCGAAATGGCTCAGTGCTGTCCGAAGCGGGCCATATAGGCCTGAGGCTCACCGGTCTTGAAGGCGTTGGCAAACTCCTGCACGCTGTCGCCGATCGCCTGGTCGATCGATTGCTGCTCCCAGGCACGCAGCATGCGCTTTTGCTGGCGCAGGGCCTGCGGGCCGTAGCTGGCCAGCTTGTTGGCCATGTGTTCCACCTCGCCGTCCAGCCGCGCGGGCGGCACCACCTGGTCGAGCAGCCCCCACTGGAGTGCCTGCGCGGCATCGATGTTGTCGCCGGTCAGCAGCAGCCACTGCGTGCGGGCTGCGCCAATCAGCCGGGGCAGCAGCGCGGCATGGATCACCGAGGGGATACCCACCTGGACCTCGGGCATGCCGCATTGCACGCGGTTGCTGGCAATGCGGATATCGCAGGCACAGGCCAGCTCCAGCCCGCCACCCAGGGTCCAGCCCGGCAGGCGCGCAATCACCGGTGTGGGGAACTGGCGCGCCCCTTCGCAGACGCGGCGCAGCCGGGTGATGAAGGCGGCGGCATTGTCGGGCGTGAGCGCCCGCATCTCCTTGATATCCGCACCTGCGACAAAGGCCTTGTCGCCTGTGCCGCGCAGCACCAGCACGCGGATGCGGCTGTCCTGCGCCAAGGTACCGAGTGCCTGGGCCAGATCTTCCAGCACCGGTGACGACAGGATATTGAGGCTGCCGGCGTTGCGGAAAGTCAGGGTCGCCACGCCGTTGTCTTGCAGGCTGGTGTGGGCATGGTGCAGGTCGGTCAAAAGCATGCAGCCATTGTGAAGATGCATCGCCAGCGGGCCGGTCCCCATCGAGACAAAACGCCAATCAGCCGCATGAAACAACCATGCAGCGCTATGATTTTAAAAGAGAATTTACATATTGAAACTATTACATGTACACATCACATGTAATGACTGTTATCGTGGCCCCATGGACCAAAAAACATCTGCCCACTACCAGCGCTTGCACCGCCAACGGCTGCGGGAGCAAGGGTTGGTGAAGAAAGAAGTCTGGGTACTTCCAGAGTACAGCGCGGTCCTGCATCTGCTCGAAAAGCAGATGCGCCAGCCGCAGGCGCAACCGGGTTCATGGACCATCCACCAACAGGAGGGGAGTATGGAAAGCAGCAAGCACCACTACCGCAGCATTCAGGCACTGGCCGAAGAGTTGGGTGCATCGGCGCTGGCCCGGGAGGGCAAGTTGCAGATTGAGCTACTGGAAGGGGCCGAGACCAGCGTGCTGGTCACCTTGTCCGATTTTGGCGACCTGCCGGTGCATTTGGCGCTGTCAGGCGAGCAGCTGGTGGTCGAGGCCTTTCTGTGGCCCGCCAACCAGGTGCGCGATGGCGCGGGCCTCAATGCCCAAATCCTGCGGCTGCAAAAGCTGTTCCCGTTCACGACGATGGCGCTGGAGCCACTGGCGCGGGGCGGCGAGGGCTATGTGATGTTTGCCGCGATGCGCGCCAACAGCAGCACGGACGACATCCTCGCCGAGATCCTGATCCTGGCCGACAGCGTGATCCAGGCCACCGAGGCGCTGGCCCCCTATCTGACCTTGGCGCAGGTCTGAGCGCAGCCCGTCCCCGACCCCACAGTACAAGGAGAGCATCATGACCGTATGGAACAAGCTGGTGACTGCGCTGCGCGGCGCCGCGCACGAGGCGGGTGAAGCCGTCACTGACAGCCAGGCGCTGCGCATCCTGGACCAGGAGATCCGCGATGCCGACAACGACCTGAACAGCTCCAAGGAAGCGCTGGCCGAGATCATGGCCAAGCAAAAGCTGTCTGCCGGCAAGCTGCAGACCACCCAGGCGAAGATTGCCGAATACGAAGGCTATGCACTCAAGGCGCTGGAAACCCAGGACGAAGCCCTGGCACTCGAAGTGGCCGGCAAGGTTGCGCTGCTCGAAACCCAGCGCGATGAAGAAGAGGCCCAGCTGGGCGCCTTCACCCAGAGCGTGGAGCAGCTGCGCACGGCGATCCAGACGGCGCAGTCCAACATCAAGCGCCTCAAGCAGCAGGCGGACACCGTCAAGGCCACCGAGAGCGTGCAACGCGCCCAGGCGACGGTGGCGGGCCGCTACACCGGCTCGCAGTCGCGGGTGCAGACGGCGCTTGATTCGCTCGAACGCATCAAGCAAAAGCAGGCCGAGCGCGGCGCCCGCATGGAGAGCGCGGCCGAGCTGGCGCAAAGCAGCAGCGAGGACGCGCTCGACGCCAAGCTGCGCGCCGCAGGCATCACCGCCACCGCCGGCAATGCGCAGTCGGTGCTCGAGCGCCTCAAGGCGCAACGCGCCGGCTCCAAGGAAGGTTGATACCGCCCGGGGCCATGGCTGGCCCGACCAGACACACAACAAGTGAGGAGCGGGCGCTGCGGCCGCTACCGCACACCTAGAAGAGGGACTGCCATGTCGACATTTCTGCACTATGCGCTGGGCTTTCCGACCTTCATCTTCGGCGCATTGCTGCTGTGCATGCTGCTGTACTGGCTGATCGCCCTGGTCGGCCTGGTGGAGACCGATTCGCTGGACCAATGGCTGCTGTTTGACGGCAGCGACCATGCCCATGGCGTGGAGCATTCGGTCAGCGCGCTGGCCGGCCTGCTGCTCAAGGTGGGTCTGGGCGGCATTCCGGCCACCGTGATCCTGACGGTGTTGCTGCTGCTGTCCTGGCTGGCCTCCTATGTGCTGTGCCACCTGGTGCCCATGCCCGAGGGCTGGGCGCTGCTCAACCTGCTTATCGGCAGCGCGCTGGCAGTGGCTGCGCTGGTGCTGGGCTTTGCCGCCACCGTGGTGGTGCTGCGGCCGCTGCGCGGCCTGGTGGCGCGCATTGCGCCGCCCGAGACCCCCCAGGTGCTGCTGGGCCGCACGGGCCTGGTGCGCAGCGGGGTGGTCAACGCCACGCAAGGCTATGGCAGCGTCGATGACGGCGGCGGCGGGCTCAATGTGCAGATGCGCTCGCCAGAGCGCGACCTGCCGCGCGGCACCGAGATCGTGCTGATCGAGCACTTGCCCGAGCACAACGCCTGGCGCGTGGTCAGCAAGGCTGAGTTCGACGGCAGCGAGATACCGGGCCTGCTGCCACCGGTTTGATGGGAGCGGCTCGCCCGCGCCAGCGCGGCGGCCCGCATTCGCAATTTTTCAAAGACTGATATTGATAGGGAGATCCGCATGAATTGGGGAAATATGGAGTGGTACATCGTTGCCGGGGTGCTGATCGGCTCGGTCTTCGTGGTCATCCTGGGCCTGTTTGCACTGGTCAAGGCCTTCTACATCAAGGTGCCCCAGGGCACGGCCTTGATCATCAACGACACCACCTCGCAGCCCAAGGTGAAGTTCACCGGCGGCATGGTGCTGCCGGTGATCCACAAGAAGGAGTTCATGCGCATCTCGCTGATCACCTTGGAGATTGACCGCCGGGGCAAGGAAGGCCTGATCTGCCGCGACAACATGCGCGCCGATATCACCGTCGCGTTCTACCTGCGCGTCAACGAGACCGCTGCCGACGTGCTCAAGGTGGCCAAGGCCATCGGCGTGGACCGCGCCTCGGAAAAGGGTGCCGTCAACGAGTTGTTCAATGCCAAGTTCTCCGAGGCCTTGAAGACCGTGGGCAAGCAGATCGACTTTGTGAAGCTGTTCGAGAACCGCCAGGATTTCCGCGACCAGATCATCCATGTGATCGGCAACGATCTCAACGGCTATGTGCTCGAAGACGTGGCCATCGACTACCTGGAGCAGACCTCCAAGGCCTCGCTGGACCCGAACAACATCCTGGACGCCGAAGGTATCCGCAAGATCACCGAGCTGACGGCTAACCAGAACATCGTCACCAACGAGCTCGAGCGCAATGCCGAGCTGGCCGTGACCAAGAAGAACGTCGAGACCAAGGAAGCGATGCTGGCGCTGGAGCGCCAGCAGGCCGATGCTGAAGCGCGCCAGAAGCGCGAGATCGCGACCATCCAGGCGCGCGAACAGGCCGAGACCCAGAAGGTGCAGGAAGAGGAGCGCCTCAAGGCCGAGCAGGCCCGCATCCAGACGCAGGAGCAGCTCGACATCCGCGAAGAAAACCGCCAGCGTGAAGTGGCGGTGGCGCAGCAGAACCGCGAGCGCGCGGTGGTCATCGAGATCGAAAAGGTCACCCGCGCCAAGGACCTGGAAGTGGTCTCGCGCCAGCGCGAGGTGGAGCTGCAGCGCATCGAGAAGGAAAAGGCCATCGAAGTCGAGAAGGCCAACATCGCCAACGTCATCCGCGAGCGTGTGGTGGTCGAAAAGGGCGTGGCCCAGGAAGAGGAACGCATCAAGGAAGTGCGCGTGGTGTCCGAAGCCGAGCGCATGAAGCAGGTCACCGTGCTGACCGCCCAGGCCCAGGCCGAAGAGGACCTGGTGCGCCAGGTCAAGAAGGCCGAGGCGGATGAAACCGCGTCGCGCCACAAGGCCGTTGAGGTGACCACCCTGGCCCAGGCCGAGCTGGAGGCCGCCGGCAAGACGGCCGAAGCCAAGAAGAAGATGGCCGAGGCCATCGAGGTCGAGCGCGCAGCGCCCGGCCTGGCCGATGCCAAAGTGCGCGAAGTGACGGCCGCCGCGATCGAGCGCGAAGGCCTGGTGCAAGCCAAGATCATTGCGGAAAAGCTCATTGCCCAGGCCAAGGGCGAAGAGGAAAAGGGTCTGGCCGAAGTGCGCGTGATCGAGGCCCAGGCCGATGCCAACGAGAAGCTGGGCCTGGCCGATGCCAAGGTGCTCGAAGAGCGCCTGATGGCGCAGGCCCGTGGTGAGGCCCAGGTGGGCAACACCAAGGCCGTCGTGACCCGCGATGTCGGCCAGTCCGAAGCCGATGTGCTGCGCGACAAGCTGTTCGCCGAGGCCAAGGGCCTGACCGAGAAGTTCGGCGCGCTGGCCTCGCTGTCCGACCAGGCCCGCTCGCACGAAGAGTTCCGCATGCAGCTGGAGAAGAACTTCGAGCAGGCGCTCGCTGCCATCGAGGCGAACAAGACGGTGGCGCAGGAGCAGGCCGAGGTGCTGTCGGCCGCACTGTCCAAGGCCAATATCGACATCGTCGGCGGCGGTGGCGACTTCTTCAACAACTTTGCCAAGGCGCTGTCGGTCGGCAAGGCGGTCGAGGGTGTCTCGGCCAAGAGCCCCATCGTGCAGGAGCTGCTGCAGAAGTTCATTGGCGGCAAGGGCCTGCCCAGCGATGCGCTGAGCAACCTGCTGGGCGGTGGCCAGGACAAGAAGAGCCTGCCCCCTTCGGCGGCCGAGTCCTGAACCCTGACCAGGCCAGGCCAGGCGCCCTGCCTGGTCTGGCCTGACCTTGGGCCGGCCCGATCCTTCTGGGCGCCCCGCCCTCTTGCAACGCAGGCCCCAGTCCGCGCGCTGGCCTGCCGTGCCCCACCGCATTCTCTGCCGCTCTAGCCATGTCCACTACCCCATCCAACGACTCCCCAGACCGCTCTGCCGTTGACGACGCCGTCGCCAGTGGCGGCTCCTATGAAGTGCTGGCCAAGCGGCTCGATGCCCAGGGCCAGGCGCTGGAGACGCTGGCGCGTGAACTCAATGAAGCACGGCTGGAGGAGTTTGGCCGCAGCCAGATGGAGGTCATCGCCCGCATGCGGGTGCGCACCGAAAACAACTGCCTGGGCCGCGACATCGCCCAGGTCGGCGGTTATCTGCTGTTTGGCTACAACGTCTTCATGGGCCTCAAGCAGGAGACACGCATCGACGATGTGTTCGCGCTCTACCGCCTGCACGAGGGCGAGCAGGGCTACGAAGTCACACCGGTGGACACCAGGGACAGCTTTCTGGGCATCCAGAGCTTTGTCCAGGATTTCCAGGAGCTCTACGCCTACTACAAGCACACCAAGCTGATGCAGCTGGCGGTGCGCGATGGCAAGCTGCTGGCCAGCTTCCAGATCGGCGAGCGCCTGGGCGATGTGCGGGTGTTCCGCTGGTCGGTCTCGCCCGATGGCCAGCAGATCCGCTACATCGACAACCGGGGCGAGCGTGACATCGAGCTGCCGGCACCCCATGATTTCGAATGGCAGCGCGCCGGCCGCGAGCACCTGGTACAGGGCCGCCACCCGCACATCAACATCCTCGACAAGGTGTTTGTCGAGACGCTCGATGGCGACCTGACGATCAAGGTCGAGAACAACACCAACGACGGCCTGGGCATCTACCGCGAGCCGGTGCAGGAGAAGAACCAGTCGCTCGACGACGCGGTGTTTGAATACGCGGCCGTCGGCAGCCTGATCCTGCTCAAGATCCTGCCCTACCGCGAGGACCAGTGGCGCTATCTGGTCTACAACACCTTGTCGCGCCAGGTGCTGCGCATCGATGCGATTGGCGCAGCCTGCATCCAGTTGCCGCAGGACCACGGCATCATCTTCCCCGGCGGCTACTACCTGCAAAACGGCGAGCACCGCGCCTTCGAGCAGAACATGCAGGGCATGCGCTACCGCCGCAGCATCCGCTCGCCCAATGGTGAGGACGTGCTCTATGTGTTCTACGAGCCCGAGAGCGGGCGCATGGCACTGTTCAAGTACAACCTGATCGAGCGGGCGCTGCAGCCGCCGATCATCGGCCACGGCTATGCGCGCATGGACGATGGCCGCATCGTCATCTTTGCTGCCGAGAGCAATGAGGCTTCGCGCGTGCACCCGATGCAGCTGTGGCGCACGCCCTTCGCATCGGACGACTATGCCGCGCGCCAGCCGCAAAAGGACAGCGCGCTGGGCCGCATCGGCAATGCCGAGCTGGTCAGCGGCATCTCTGACCTGTACAGCGTGCGCAAGGAGATCGCCGCCACCGAGGTATCGCTGCCGCGCTACGAGCGCCTGATCGACACCGCGCGCCGCCTGTTCGAGCGCTACCACTGGCTCAGCGGCCCGGGCATGCAGGCGCTGCATGAGAACCTGCTGGGCATCGTCGCCACCGGCGATGCGGTGCTGGACGAGTACGAGAAAGTCGAGAGTATCCGCCAGGCCTCGGCCAAGGCGATGAGTGAGGTCAGCAGCCGCCATGTGCAGCTGCTCAAGCAGATACGCCTGTCCGATGGCGACAGCATCGACGACTATGTAGGCGCGCTGACCGATCTGGCCGCATTGCGCGGCCAGTTGCTGGCCACGCGCGAGCTGCGTTATGTCGATGCCGCAGCGATCGAGGCCATGGTGCAGACGGCTGACGAGGCCCAGGCCGAGGTCTCGCAACGCACGGCGGGCTTTATTGCCACCGATGCTGCGATGCAGCCCTATGTGGAGCAACTGCAGGCACTGGACCAGCAGGCCCAGGCGGCCACCACCGTGGTGCAGCTGGCCGAGCCGCTGGCGCAGATGGCCCAGATGTCGGCCGCGCTCGATCTGCTGTCCGAGCTGATGGGCAGCCTCAAGATCGACGATGCCACCCAGCGCACGGCGGTGGTGGACCGCATCTCGTCCATCTATGCCCGCCTCAACCAGGTGCGGGCCCGGGCCGAGCAGCGCAAGTCCGGCCTGGGCAGCGCCGAGAACCTGGCGCAGTTTGCCGCGCAGCTGGCGCTGTTCTCGCAGAGCATTGTCAGCGGGCTGAACCTGGCCCAGACCCCCGAGAAATGCGATGAGCAGCTGGCGCGCTTGCTGGTGCAGCTCGAAGACATCGAGGGCCAGTTTGGCGAGCATGCGCAGTTTCTCTCGGACATCATCGCCAAGCGCGAAGAGGTGCTGGAGACCTTCGAGGCGCGCAAGCAGTCCCTGCAGGACGAGCGCCAGCGCCGCGCGCAGGGCGTGCTCGACGCCGCGCTGCGCATTGTGCAGGGCCTGCCCAAGCGCACCGAGAAGATCGCCAGCCCCGAAGCGCTGCACGCATTCTTCGCAGGCGACCCGCTCATCGCCAAGCTCAAGGAGCTGGCCCAGCGCCTGCGCGGAGAGCTGCAGGACCCCGTCAAGGCCGATGACATCGACAGCCGCATCAAGTCGCTGCGCGACCAGGCCTTCCGCGCGCTGCAGGACCGCAATGAGCTGTACGAGGGCGATGGCAAGCTGATCCGCCTGGGCCGCCACCGCTTCTCGGTCGGCAACCAGGATCTGGACCTGACCTTGCTGCCCCGCGATGGCCAGCTTTACCTGCACCTGGTGGGCACCGAGTATTTCGAGCCCGTGGACAACCCCGAGTTGGCCGGTCTGCAGGCCTACTGGGATGCCTCGTCGCCCGCCGAATCGGCCGAGATGTACCGGGGGGAGTACCTGGCGCTGGAGGTGGTGCAGGCCGTGCGTGCCGGCCGCGAGGGCTGGAGCGAGGACCGCCTGCGCCAGCTCTTGCCCGATGCCGGGGCGCTGACCCAGGCGATTCGGGAGTTTTCTGCGCCGCGCTACCGCGACGGCTATGAGCGCGGCATCCACGACCATGATGCGGCGCTGATCCTGCAGGCGCTGGTGCCGCTGGCCGATGGCGCCGGTGTGCTGCGCCATGCGCCGCAGGCACGCAGCCTGGCGCTGCTGTTCTGGAGCCAGCAAGCCCATATCCAGCAGCCGCAGCTGGCCAGCAGCATTGCGCGCTGGCCGGAGCGCGCGCAGCAGGCCCTGGCGATGCAGCAACTGCTGGGCAGCGAGGCCGAGCGCCTGGCGCTGCAGACCGACATCATGGCCCAGCTGCGCGCCTTTGCGCAGGACCAGGGCCTGCTCGATGCGCTGCTGCGCTCCGACCCGGCCAGCCCGTTGCTGTCAGCGGCTGCGCCCGATGAGGGTGAGTGGGACAGCGAGGCCGACAACCTGCTGCGCGCCGCCGCCGATTACCTGCAGGCCGAGCTGGCGCACAAGGCGCTGCGCCTCCATTTCTCGGGTGCCAGCCAGGCGGTGGTGGCTGCCTTGCAGCAGGCGCTCAAGGCCGGCCCCAAGGAGGGGCTGCACTGGACCGATCTGCAGCGCTACTGGGCGGGCAGCGAGGCCGGCCAGGCCAGCCGTGAGCGCGGCGCCGCACCGCTGGCCCAGCGCTGGCGCAGCGCGCTGCACTGGCTGCAGACGGTGGCCGAGGCTGCGCCGCCGGCCGAGCGCGCCGCCTGGCTGCCGTACTGCAGCGAGGCCGCCGCCTGGCTGGTCTGCCAAAGCGAGCTGCCGCACCAGGTCAGCCATGCCGATCTGCGCTGCGAAGTGCCGGGCCTGCTGGGGCAGCACGGCCGGGTGGAGGACGGCTGCATGCACATCCAACTCGACGAGCTGACCACGCGCGCGGCGCGCCACTACCGCCGCTATGTGCCGCAGTGGGAACGCTACCAGGCGCTGCGCCAGCAGCTGCTGGGCGACTACCGGGCGCGCTTCCGGCTGGAGGAGTTCAAGGCGCGGCCGCTGTCGTCCTTTGTGCGCAACCGGCTGATCAACGAGATCTACCTGCCGGTGATCGGCGACAACCTGGCCAAGCAGATCGGCGTGGTGGGCGAGAACAAGCGCACCGACCAGATGGGCCTGCTGATGATGATCTCGCCGCCCGGCTACGGCAAGACCACGTTGATGGAGTACGTGGCCAACCGCCTGGGGCTGATCTTCATGAAGATCAACGGCCCGGCGCTGGGCCATTCGGTGCGCTCGCTTGACCCGGCGCAGGCGCCCGACGCGACGGCGGCCAAGGAGCTGGACAAGCTCAACCTGGCGCTGGAGATGGCCAACAACGTGATGCTGTACATCGACGACATCCAGCACACGCACCCCGAGTTTTTGCAGAAGTTCATCTCGCTGTCCGATGGCACGCGCCGCATCGAAGGCGTGTGGCGGGGCCAGACCAAGACCCATGACATGCGCGGCAAGCGCTTTTGCGTGGTCATGTCCGGCAACCCCTATACCGAGTCGGGGGAGGTCTTCAAGATCCCGGACATGCTGGCCAACCGCGCCGATATCTACAACCTGGGCGATGTGCTGGGCGGCATGGACGAGGTCTTCAAGCTCAGCTATATCGAAAACAGCATGACCTCGAACGCGGTGCTGGCGCCGATGGCCACGCGCAGCCTGCAGGACCTGTACCTGCTGCTCGACCGGGTGCAGGGCAAGGAGGTCTCGGCCAATGCGCTGTCGCACGACTACGCCGCCGCCGAGTTGCGCGAGATGGAGGCCGTGCTCCAGCGCATGCTGCAGGTGCGCGAGCTGGTGTTCAAGGTCAACCAGCAGTACATCCACAGCGCTGCGCAGGACGACAACTACCGCACCGAGCCACCGTTCAAGCTGCAGGGCAGTTACCGCAACATGAACAAGCTGGCCGAGAAGATCACCCCGGTGATGAACGATGCCGAGATGGCGCAGATGCTGAGCGACCATTACCAGGGCGAGGCGCAGATGCTGACCGGCGGCGCCGAGGAAAACCTGCTCAAGCTCGCCGAGCTGCGTGGCAGCGCCGATGCCCAGGGCCAGGCGCGCTGGGCCGAGATCAAGGCCCAGTTCCAGCGCCAGAAGGCCGCCGGCGGCGCCAATGCCGATGCCGCCACCCGGGTGACGACCCAGCTGGTCGACCTGGTGGCCGCCACCCGCGCGATGGCCGATGCCCAGCAGGCCCGGCACAGCGGCGCCAGCGCGGCGCAAGCGGAGCTGCAGCACATGCTGGCGCAGTGGGGCCAGGCGCAAACGGCGGTGCGCCAGTCGCTCGATGGCATCCGCCAGGCGGTGCTGGACAGTGCACCGCCGCAACAGCCGGCCCGCCAGGCCCACCCACAGCCGCTGGATCTGGCGGTGCAGCAGCTCGGCCAGCTGGTGCTGCAGTCCTTGCAGCCCGTCGTCGAGCACCTGGACCAGAGCCGGCGCCAGCAGCTGGGCCTGCACCGGGTGCTGCTGCAGGTCGCTGCGCGCCTGCAGGAGCAGATCGACCAGCAGCGCGCCGGCCGCCTGCCGGTGCAGCCCACCTTGCAGGCCGACGACATCGACAAGGCTTTTGACCGGATGCAGGACCCGCGCCCGCCGGCTTGAAAGCTTTGTTATCAGGTGCAAGCAGCGCCTTTGTCCTAGCCATGGGGCAGGGCGCATACCGATACACTGTGCCGATGCAAGCCTTCCCCCTTTCTTTCTCTGCCCGCCAGGGCCTGCCACGCTGGTGGTTGCCGGCCCTGTGGCTGGTGCTGTGCGCCTGCCTGATGCCGTGGGTGCCGGGGGCGTCGGCGCAGTCACTGACGTCGCTGGCGGGCTTAGGGAGCAGTTCGTCCAGCAGCAGCGGCAGCGACGAGGAGCGCGCCATCCAGGCGCAGCGCGAGGCCACCACGACGGCCGAGCAGGAGGCCGATGCGCTTGCGCAATCGCTTGAGCGCCTGCGCAGCCGGGTCCAGACGCCGGCCGCAGCGCCCCCTGCGCCGCTGAGCGACCTGGAGCTGAGCCAGATTCAGGCCCGCTGGGAAGAGCGCGTGCCTGCCAATGCCAGCCAGGAAGTGCTGGAGAAGCTGCTGACCGATGAGCGCGAGGCGATCGCCGCGCTCAAGTCCGGCATCGAGAAATCGGCGGCCGAACAGGCGAACCTGGTGGCCCAGCCCGGCAATGGCCGCACGGACCTGGCCACGTTGCAGCAACGGGTGCAGGAAACGGCCACGCCGCTAGCGGCCGAGCCGGGCGAATCGAGTGCGCTGACCCAGGCGCGCCAGCTGCGCCGCAGTGCTGAGAACCGCCGCGCCAGGCAGGAGCTGGCGCTGCGCCAGGAAGAACAATCGACGATCGAGACACGCCAGCGCCAGCTCGATGTACAGCTGCAGACCCAGCGCCGCGAGTTGCTGGAGCGCACGCCGCGCGTGGCCTGGCTGAACCAGCGCATTGCTGAGCGCGCGCGCCAGCAGCTGGAGCAGCAGGTGCAGCAAACGCAGGCGGCCGAACACGATGCGGCCGAGGCGCCCGCTTCCGTGCGGGAACTGGCACGGCAAAACAGTGCGCTGGCCGAGCAAATCCTCGCGCACAACAACCGCCTGGTGCAGGAGCGCCAGGACCTGGCCAGCGATGAGTACCGCCAGAGCCAGCTGGCCTCTGCGCTGCGCGACACGCAGGCGCGCCTGCGCCTGGGCGGCAGTGCATCGGTAGGCCAGTGGCTGTGGAAGCAGCGGGTGGCGCTTCCGACGGCCAACACCATCCAGGCGCGGCGCAAGGCCACCTTGCGGCAGTTGGCCGAGCTGCGGCTGGCGCTGTTCAACGCCAGCGAGCGGCGCTTCAACCTCAATGGCACGGCCAACGTGGGCGGGGGCGGCGACACGGGCATGACCACGCGCAGCGGCACCCAAAGCACCGCGCTGTGGTCCAAGCAAGCGGCGCTGATCGACCAGCTCCAGCCGCTGCTGCTGCGGCGCATCGCCGTGCTGGAGCAGACCGATGCTGCGCTGCAGTCGACGCTCAAGAGCGGCAGCGCGCTGCGCCAGGTGATGGACAAGGAGTTGCTGTGGTTCCCCAGCCATCTGGCCATGGGCCGTGCCTGGCTGGACGAGTGGCGCTCGGTGCTGCGCAGCCCGGACGGCGCAGGCCTGGAGCAGGGCGCCAGCGCATCGCCGTGGAACACTGCCCGGGTGCTGGGCGACAGCATGCTGCGCAATCTCTGGACCTATGCCGGCATCTTCGCCGGCGTGCTGCTGCTGCTGGGACTGCGCCGCTATGCGTTGCAGAAGCTGCAGGCCATTGCGCTGCGGGTGGACAACTTCTCGCAGGACCACTTTGGCCTGACCTTGATGGCGCTGGGCTGGAGCCTGCTGTATGCGCTGCCCTGGAGTTTTGCGACCGCCGCGCTGGGCACCCTGCTGCAATCGGCGGCGGCGCCGGTGGCGCTGGAGCCGCTGGGCCAGGCGCTGGAGCAGCTGAGCGCCTTTGTGTTTGTCGTGACCTTGCTGAACGTGCTGTTCCGCCCCTGCGGACTCGCGGTGGCGCACTTTGGCTGGCCGCGCGAGCGCGTGCAGGTGCTGCGCCAGATGGTACTGCGCGCCACCTGGCTGATCGTGCCCATCGATCTGCTGGGCGGCCTGGCATTTTTCAGCCACGACGACACGGCCATCAGTACCTGGGGCCGCATGTGCCTGCTGGTGCTGACCCTGGGCCTGGCCTGGATGGCCTTCCGCTACCTGCGCCAAAGCCTGCTCAAGCAGCGCCCGGGGCTGCGTTGGAGCCAGGTGGTGAGCGTGGCGGTGATGCTGGTGCTGGCCGTCACCCTGGCCGGCATCGGGCTGGGCTATGTCTACACCGCCACCGAAGTGATCCAGGCGCTGCTGAGCAGCTTTGTGTTCCTGGCGGCAGCGGAGGTGCTGGTCAGCCTGCTGCGGCGCTGGCTGCTGCTGGGTGAGCGCCGGCTGGCGCTCAACCGCCTGCGTGCGGCTGCGCTGCAGCGCCAGGCGGCCAATGCGGCAGCAGTGGCCGATGCCGCCACAGGCACCCCCGCCACCGCCAACAGCAATGCCACCGATGAGCAAAGCCAGATGGCGCTGGTGACGGTGAGCACGCAGGCGCACCGCCTGCTGGGCCTGCTCCAGCGGGTGCTGGTGGCGCTGAGCCTGGTCTATGCCTGGTCGCCGGTGCTGCCGGCGCTGCTGCGCTTTGAAGGTGTGGTGCTCTGGTACACCACCAATACCGAGGCCAGCGGTATCGCCCGCCCCGCACCGGTGAGCCTGATGGATCTGCTGATCGGCGCGCTGATTCTGCTGATGACCTTCAGCCTGACGCGCAACCTGCCGGGCCTGGTCGAGGTGGTGTTCTCCAGCACGCGCCGGGTCAGCAGCTCGGACCGCTACACGATGGCGACCCTTGCGCGCTACGGCATCACCATTGCCGGCACCGTGAGTGCGCTGTCCCTGCTGGGGCTGCGCTGGAGCCAGCTGCAGTGGATGGCTGCCGCACTGACCGTGGGTCTGGGTTTTGGTCTGCAGGAGATTTTTGCGAACTTCGTCTCGGGGCTGATCCTGCTGGTCGAGCGGCCCTTCCGGGTCGGCGATGTGATCACCATCAACCAGCACACCGGCACCGTCACGCGCATCCGCACCCGTGCGACCACGGTGCTCGATTTCGACAACCAGGAAATCGTCATCCCGAACAAGACCTTCATCACCGGCCAGGTGACCAACTGGACTTTGAGCGACGATGTGACCCGTCTGATCATCGATGTGTCCGTGGCCCATGGCAGCGACCCCGCCGAGGTGCAGCGCATGCTACTGGCGATTGCGGCCGAGCATCCCAAGGTGCTGCGCGAGCCCGAGGCCAACTGCTGGTTCATGGCGCTCGAAGGCCAGGGCCAGAAGTTCGAGCTGCGCGTCTACGTGGGCGCGGTGGACGACCGCCTGCCGGTGCGCAACGACCTCAACCGCAGCATCAATGCCCGCCTGAAGGCGGCCGGCATTGCAGTGGCCTTCCCGCAGATGGACATCCATGTGCGCGATCTGCCGCCCGCCCCGGCTGCACCGCAGCAGGCCCAGCGCACTTAAGGGGTTGGCGAAGCAGCGGCCTGCACCAGCGCCACAAAGCGCTTGGCGGCCAGGCCCATCGGGTGCTCCTTGGACCAGACCACGTCCACATAGAGCTGTGCGCCATTGCTGAGGTTGGCAAACTCCATCGCCACCAGCGCGCCCGATTGCAGCAGCGGCGCCACCAGCGGCTGGGGCAGCCAGCCCCAGCCAATGCCGGCGCTGACCATCTGCAACGCGGCCACATGGTTGTCAGTGCGCCAGACATCGCGGGCATAGACCAGGCGCTCAGGGTCCAGCGTCCAGTCGCGGCTGGCAACGATGATCTGCCGGGTATTGGTCAGGTGGTGCTCGCGCAGCTGGGGCCGGGCCGGCTCATCCGGTAGCGGCCCCTGGTGCAGCGACTGCATCAGCGGGTGGCTGGGGGCGATGACGGCCAGCAAGGTCTCGGTCGCCACTTCCTGAAAGCCTTCGCGGCCATCGAGGCTGGGCCGCTCAAACACCAGTGCCAGCTGCGCACGGCCGCTGTGCAGCATGGTCAGCGCATCGGCCTGGGGGGCGGTGAGCACTTCGATGGCCAGCTGCGGGTATTCCTGCGCGAGCGCGGCCAGCGGCGCCGCCCAGGGGGCGGACAGCAACTCCGGCGCGATCGCCAAGGTCAGCCGTGATTCCAGCCCTTGCTCCAGCGCCAGCGCATGGGCATTGAGCTGCTGCAGCTGCGCGGCCAACAGACGCGCCTGCGGCTCCAGGGCCAGCGCGGCGGGCAGCGGCCGGGGCTCGCGGCCGTCGCGGGCAAACAGCGGCATCTGCAGCTCGGCCTCGAGCTGGGCGATCTGCATGCTGACGGCCGAGGGCACCTTGCCCAGCGCCCGGGCGGCGGCCGAAAAGCTGCCATGGTCGAGCACGGCCAGCAAGGTCTGGATGGTGTCGGAGTCGAACGGGGCAAAAGCGCTGCGCATTGATGTATCAGTTTTTCTGAAAGATTCTGACTTATGTTATCAGTTCATGACACATAAGATAGCGCCCCATGTCAGTTCAAAAAATACAAAACAGCCCCTGGTCCCTGCAGGGGCCGATGCGGCGCGTGGTCTATGTGGCCTTGTACGAAGCAATTGCGATAGTGGCCGCCACGGCAGGCCTGTCGGCCTTGTCGGGCCAGGGCGCAGCGCACTCGGGCGTGGTGGCCGCTGCATCGTCGGCCATCGCGATTGTGTGGAATGTCGTCTGGAACCATCTGTTCGAGCGCTGGGAAGCCACCCAACCCACCCGCGGGCGCGGCCTGGGCCGCCGCATTGCGCATGCGCTGGGCATGGAAGGGGGCCTCGTCTTCATGCTCGTGCCGCTGTTTGCCTGGTGGTTCGACGTCAGCCTCTGGGAAGCCCTGGTGATGGACATCGGCCTGCTGCTTTTCTTCCTGGTCTACACCTTTGTGTTCAACTGGTCATTCGACCGTCTGTTTGGCCTGCCGCAATCGGCGCAGTGACCTCCCCGGTCTGAAAACGCAGCGGGGCGTCGTGGTAACACGACGCCCCGCTTGTCTATGGCCCCGGCCTCAGCGTATCCAGGCAATCATCAGCTGCAGCACAAAGGCGTTGATGATGTCGATAAAGAACGCGCCCACCAACGGCACGATCAGAAAGGCCTTGTGCGACGGGCCGTACTGGCTGGTGATGGCCTGCATGTTGGCAACAGCGGTGGGCGTGGCGCCCATGCCAAAGCCGCAGTGGCCGGCGGCCAGCACGGCCGCATCGTAGTTGCGGCCCATCGTACGGAAGGTGACGAAGACGGCAAACAGCGCCAGTGCCACGGTCTGCACGGCCAGGATGAGCATCAGCGGCCCGGCCAGATCGGCCAGCTCCCACAGCTTGAGCGACAGCAGCGCAATGGCCAGGTAGATCGACAGGCCGGCGTTGCCGAACACATCGATGGCGCGGTCAAACACCTTGAAGCCAAAACCATAGTCGAGCACATTGCGGATCACCACGCCGCCGCCCAGCGCCCAGACAAAGGTGGGCAGCTGCAGCTTGGTGCCCTGGGTGGCGCTGGTCATGAACTCGGCAAAGGCCAGGCAACCGGCAAACAGTGCCAGGGTCTCGATGGCCGCCTCGGCCGTGATCAGGCGCGGGGCGGTATTGGGCGTTTCAAAGTTGGCAGGCTCCGTGCCTTCGCTGGCGCTGCCGTGCGCGCCGGTCTGCGCGTCTGCCAGGCTGCGTGGCTGGGCCAGCTGGTGGCGGGTGATCAGGCGCTTGGCCAACGGGCCGCCGAGCAGGCCGCCAATGACCAGGCCAAAGGTGGCGCAGGCAATGCCCAACGCGGTGGCACCGCTCAGGCCGTATTGGTTCTCCAGCACCGAACCCCAGGCGCCCGCAGTGCCGTGGCCGCCCAGCAGGGTGATCGAGCCTGCGACCAGGCCAATCAGCGGGTCCAGCCCCAGCAACGTGGCCAGGCCGACGCCCACGCCGTTTTGCACAAAGATAAAGGCAACGATCACGCCCAGAAACACCACCAGGCCCATGCCGCCCTCACGGAGCTTGGCAAAGTTGGCGCTCAGCCCGATCGACGAGAAGAACACCAGCATGAAGGTGGTCTGCATGCCGCTGGCAAAGGCCAGCGTCAGACCGGTGGCCTGGTGCAGCGCAAAGATGATGGCCGCGACCACCAGGCCGCCGGAGACCGGCTCGGGGATGTTGAAGTCACGCAGAAAGCGGATGTGCCGCGTCAGCAGCTTGCCTAGCAAGAGCACGAGGACGGCAAAGATCAGCGTGTAGTAAGCACCGAAACTCAGATGCAAGGGAATTCTCCTCAAATCGCAGGCCTTGACCTGGTTAAACACAGAAAGCCGGCGTTGCGTAGACGTTCACGCAGGTTGCCAGCAAAGTGCTGCAATATGGGTGAAAGCTGATGCATCGTTTAATTTAATAAGGCTATAACCAACGTTCGTGAGTGGTGTTTATGGCTATGGACAAGTCCCCCCGCCTGTGCTTACGCGCCTGGGCTGGCTTAAAATGCAGGGCCTTGTTCCAAGGAGCGCTGCAGCTGGCCAGTGGTAACCACCACAGGCCTGTCAGGCTTGGGGCAGGTCGACGGGCTGATTTCGCATGGCCCGCATCAACGGCGCTCACCTGTTCTGTCTCTGTTTTCTGGTTTTTACAGGTGAGCCCCATGTCTGCGTCTGCCGTCCCCGTTTCCGTTCCTCCCATGCGCCTGTCGGGCCTGGAGCCCGTGTTTGTTGGCGAGGACAGCCTGTTTGTCAACGTCGGTGAGCGCACCAACGTGACGGGCTCCAAGGCCTTTGCGCGCCTGATTCTCAACGAGCAGTACGAAGAAGCGCTGGCCGTTGCGCGCCAGCAGGTGGAAAACGGCGCCCAGGTGATCGACGTGAACATGGACGAGGCCATGCTCGACAGCAAGGCCGCGATGGTGCGCTTTCTGAACCTGATCGCCTCCGAGCCCGATATCGCCCGCGTGCCCATCATGGTCGACAGCTCCAAATGGGAGGTGATCGAGGCGGGCCTGCGCTGCATCCAGGGCAAGGGCATCGTCAACTCCATCTCGATGAAGGAGGGGGTGGACGAGTTCAAGAAGCATGCGCGTCTGGTCAAGCGCTATGGCGCGGCGGCCGTGGTCATGGCCTTTGACGAAAAAGGCCAGGCCGACACCTACGAGCGCAAGATCGAGATCTGCGAGCGTGCCTACCGCATCCTGGTCGACGAGGTGGGTTTCCCGCCCGAGGACATCATCTTCGACCCGAACATCTTTGCCGTGGCCACCGGCATCGAAGAGCACAACAACTATGGCGTGGACTTCATCGAGGCGACGCGCTGGATCAAGCAGAACCTGCCCGGCGCCAAGGTGAGCGGCGGCGTGTCCAACGTGTCGTTCTCGTTCCGTGGCAACGACCCGGTGCGTGAGGCGATCCACACGGTGTTCCTCTACCACGCGATCCAGGCGGGCATGGACATGGGCATTGTCAACGCCGGCATGGTCGGCGTTTATGACGACCTGGAGCCGGTGCTGCGCGAACGCGTCGAGGACGTGGTGCTGAACCGCCGCCCCGACGCCGGCGAGCGCTTGGTGGAAGTGGCTGACAGCGCCAAGAGCGGCGCCAAGGACGACAGCAAGAAGCTGGAGTGGCGTGGCACGCCCGAGAGCCCGAAGACCGTGAACGAGCGCCTGTCGCATGCGCTGGTGCATGGCATCACCGACTTCATCACCGAAGACACCGAAGAGGCCTACCAGCAGATCGTCGTGCAAGGCGGTGGCCGCCCGCTGCATGTGATCGAAGGGCCGCTGATGGACGGCATGAACATCGTCGGCGACCTGTTTGGCGCCGGCAAGATGTTCCTGCCCCAGGTGGTCAAGTCGGCCCGCGTGATGAAGCAGGCCGTCGCTCACCTGGTGCCCTACATCGAGGAGGAAAAGCGCCAGCAGGAAGCGGCTGGCATGGATGTCTCGAGCAAGGGCAAGATCGTTATCGCCACCGTCAAGGGCGATGTGCATGACATCGGCAAGAACATCGTCACCGTGGTGCTGCAGTGCAATAACTTCGAGGTCATCAACATGGGCGTGATGGTGCCCTGCCACGAGATCCTGGCCCGGGCCAAGGCCGAGGGCGCCGACATCATCGGCCTGTCGGGTCTGATCACGCCCAGCCTGGAAGAGATGCAGTACGTGGCCGGCGAGATGCACAAGGACGACTATTTCCGTGTCAAAAAGATCCCGCTGCTGATCGGCGGCGCCACCTGCTCACGCGTGCATACCGCCGTGAAGATCGCCCCCAAGTACGAAGGCCCGGTGCTCTATGTGCCCGATGCCTCGCGCAGTGTGAGCGTGGCCCAGAGCCTGCTCGGCGAGAACAAGGACCGCTACCTGCAGGAGGTCGAGGCCGACTACGACAAGGTGCGCACCCAGCACGCCAACAAGAAGAAGACACCGCTGTGGACCCTGGCACAGGCCCGCGCCAATGCGACCCCGGTGGACTTTGCCGCACACCCGCCCGTCACGCCCCGCGTTTTGGGCCGCCGCGTGTTCAAGAACTTCGACCTGGCCGAGATCGCCCAGTACATCGACTGGGGCCCGTTCTTCCAGACCTGGGACCTGGCCGGCCCGTACCCCGCCATCCTTGACGATGAGGTCGTGGGTGTGGAGGCGCGCAAGGTGCTCGCCGATGCCCAGGCCATGCTCAAGAAGATCATCGAAGGCCGCTGGCTGCAGGCCAATGGCGTGATGGGCCTGTTCCCCGCCAACCGGGTGGGTGACGACATCGTGTTCTATACCGATGAGTCGCGCAGCACCGAGCTGCTGACCTGGTACGGCATGCGCCAGCAAACCGAAAAGCAGGCGGTGGACGGCCCGGATGGCCGGCCCGTAATGCGCCCGAGCCGCTGCCTTTCCGACTTTGTGGCCAGCAAGGAATCGGGCATTGGCGATTACGCCGGCCTGTTTGCGGTCACCGCCGGCATCGGAGCCGAGAAGAAGGACCAGGAATTTGAAGCCGCGCTGGACGACTACAGCGGCATCATGTTCAAGGCCCTGGCCGACCGCCTGGCCGAAGCCTTTGCCGAATGCCTGCACCTGCGCGTGCGCAAGGACCTCTGGGGCTACGCCGCCGGCGAGCAGCTGAGCAACGAGGAGCTGATCAAGGAAAAATACCAGGGCGTGCGCCCTGCTCCCGGCTACCCCGCCTGCCCTGACCACACCGCCAAGATCGACCTGTTCAAGGCGCTGGACGCCGCCGATATCGGCATGCACCTGACCGAGAGCCTGGCCATGTTCCCCGCCTCCAGCGTCAGCGGCTTCTACCTGGGCTACCCCGAAGCGGTGTACTTCAACGTCGGCGAAATCGGTGAAGACCAACTGGCCGATATGGCAGAGCGCCGGGGCATGGACATCGAAGTGCTGCGCCGGGCGCTGGCGCCGAATCTGGCATAAATACAAGCCATAGGCCGTAAAACGGAAATACAAACCAAGACTTGTATTTTGAAAATACAGCCTATATTTTGTAAATCTAAAATACAGCGTATAGTGTGTTTTTCTGCTGATTGCAGGGGAACGCGCCATGGAAGAATTCACCGTACGCACGACGGCACAGTTGCCGACGCTGCTCAAAGCCTTTCGCAAGACCGCCAAGCTGACCCAGGCGGATGTGGCCATGCGTCTGGGGGTCACCCAGCAGACGGTCTCGGCCATGGAGCGCAATGCCGAGTCGGTCAGCGCTGAGCGCTTGATGAAGCTGATGGGCATCCTGGGCGTGGATCTGGTATTGCGCGCCCGGCCGGCCGCGTCTCCGTCTCCGGACACCGGCCGTGAACTGCTGACACTCGATAGCTGGTAAGCCATGCGCAGCGTTGGCCATAACAAAGCCCTGGGCCTCTGGATGAACGGTCACCGTGTCGGGACATGGCGCATCGAGGCGGGCAACGATGTTCTGCAGTACGACGACGCCTGGGTGCATGATGTGGCTTTGCGCCGGCCCTTGTCCTTGTCACTGCCCTTCACACCGGGAAATGGTCCGCACAAAGGCGAGGCGGTGCGCTTCTATTTCCAGAATCTGCTGCCGGACAATGAGCAGATTTTGGAGCGCATCGCGCGCCGCTACAAAGTGGGTGCTACAGACCCCAATGCGCTGTTGCGGGAAATCGGCAGAGACTGCGTTGGCGCATTGCAGATCCTGCCCGCTGGTGAGGCGCCCCCCGAAGAGCCAGAGATGCAGTACGAGGTGCTGAGTGAGGCGGATGTGGCACGCCTGGTTCGCGCGGTAGTGAGCCCGACGCAGTCCGGCGATGGCGGTCTGGACGACGACGATTTCCGGATCTCGATTGCCGGGGCACAGGAGAAAACCGCGCTGCTTTACTGGGCTGGCCAATGGTGCAGGCCCCTGGGTGCAACACCCACTTCACACATCCTGAAATTGCCGCTGGGTCTGATTGGCAATATGCAGATCGACATGCGCCACTCGGTGGAGAACGAATGGCTGTGTTCAAAGCTGGTGGCCGCCTTTGGGATTCCGATTGCGCGCTGCGACATGCTGCGCTTTGAAGACCAGAAGGTGTTGGCCGTGGAACGCTTTGACCGGAGCGTATGGCAGGAGAAAGTCCTGGTGCGGATTCCGCAGGAGGACATGTGCCAGGCCAGCGGCGTCTCTCCGATTCTCAAATACGAGAGTGATGGCGGGCCCGGCGTCGACACCATCATGAATTTGCTGATGAGATCCAGAAATCCAGCAACAGACCGGTTCCAGTTCTTCATGGCACAGCTGTTGTTTTGGATGCTGTGCGGCACTGACGGCCATGCCAAGAACTTCAGCATCTTTTTGCGCCCCCAGGGTGTGTTCGAGATGACGCCGCTGTATGACGTGATCTCGGCTTACCCGATTTTGGGAGCCGGGCCTGGCAAGTTGTCGCCCCACAAGGCGCGCATGGCCATGGCCGTGCGTTCCAAAAATGCGCACTGGCACATGAACAAGATCATGCGCCGCCACTGGGAGGCTGTTGGCGAGCGCTATGGCATCCGCTCGCCCCAAGGCTTGGATGTGCGAACAATCATCGACCAGGTGGTAGAGATGACTCCGGACGTGATTGCACGCGTCGAAAAACAGCTGCCCCCTGACTTTCCGGAGAGCGTGTCAACGGCCATATTCCATGGCCTGCAAGACGCAGCGAACCGCCTGGGCAAAGTGCATGACTGAGCTGCCGTGTTGAGCCACGGCAGCGCTCGCCCCATCGTTGCATAGCTCAACCCGCCAAAACAGCCTCCAGCTTCGCACGCAGCGAAGTAGCGCGCTCCGGCACCCGGGGCAGCGCTGCCTGGGCGATGGACTGTGCCAGTGCAGCCTCACCCAGCAGCGCGGCGACCCGGGCCCAGGTGAGCAGGTGGGCGGGGTGCCTCTCCCGGTCCTGCGCAGCCTGCCGGGCGGCGGCCAGCAACGATGCGGGATAGTCGCTGAAAGGCGCAAAAAAGGCCTGGGACTGCCGCTGCCATTCCGACACCAGAAAGGCCACCGATTCGGCCGCCTCGTGTGCGCTGGCGCCGTAGGCCAACTCGGCGTCTGTGGCGTTGCGAAAGCCGGCGATGACCGAGCCGCGCCAGGCGCAGTCATGGTCGCGCATGGTTTGCGGCGCGGGCAGGGTGCCGCCGGCCACATCGCCCAGCGCCAACAGATGGGCCCCCAGGTTGACCTGGAACACTGCGCTGCGCGGGCGGTGCTGGATCTCGACGATGTGCACCACACTGCCGTCCAGCACACGCCGGGCGATATCGCCTTGGCGCACAAAGCCGGTGGCCTGCAGCAGCGGAAAGAACTGCGCACGCAGTTCGCTGGTAATCGTTTTACGGTCCATGGCTGTGGCTGGTGGGTGTTCGGGTGGATGGTGCAGACCGGGGGTCCGCAGCGCTTCCCAGCTTATAAACGGTTCTGGATGGCTTGCTTTGTCGTCGATCGCTACATGCGGAATCTACATATCGATTGAATGAAATCGTCGTTGCCTGACGACGCTATGCATTTCTACACTGGGTCCTCAGTCAAGGTTTCGCTGGCAAGGGCATGGTGCCCTGGCGAGGCGATCTCAGAAAGCATAGCTATGAAAAACAAGGTATGGGCGATGGTGGCGACCGCTGCGGTCGCAGCACTGGCATCGGGGGCGGTGTGGGCGGATCGCCTGCAGGATATCAAGCAGGCAGGGGTGCTGCGCGTGGCAGCCTTCGATGCCAATCCACCGTTTGGTTTTGTCGATCCCAAGACCCGCAAGATCGTGGGCCTGGATGTGGACTATGCGCAGGCCTTTGCGCAGCGCCTGGGGGTCAAGCTGCAGCTGGTGCCGACCAACCCGGCCAACCGCGTGCCGCTGCTGCTGTCGAACAAGGTCGATCTGGTGCTGGCCAATTTCACGATCACCGACGAGCGTGCCAAGCAGGTGGGCTTCAGCGTTCCCTACTTTGCCTCGGGCACCCAGTTCATCGCCGCCAAGGGCACGTTGACTTCGCCCGAGCAGCTGAACCAGCTGCGCATTGGCGTGGACAAGGGCACCACCAACGAGATCGTGTTGCGCGAGAAGCACCCGCAGGCCACCTTGGTGGCCTACGACGACACGCCGTTTGCGTTCACCGCGCTGCGCAATGGCAATGTGCAGGCCATCTCGCAAGACGGCCCCAAGCTGGTCGGCCTGCTGGCCACCATCAAGGACAAGAAGGAGCGCGACAAGTGGGAGGTGCCGGCGTTCACGATCTCCAGCGACTACATTGGCGTGGGCATTCCGAAGGGGGAAGCGGCATTGACCGATTTCGTCAACACCGCGTTGAAGGAGCTGGAGGCCAGCGGCCAGGCCGGCAAGATCTACGACACCTGGTTCGGGCCGCACAGCGCGACGCCGCTGGTGCGCAACTTCAAGATCGGCGACAAGCAATAAGCACCTAGCTGCTGCGCAGCCCCGCGTCCGACAAGACGCGGCTGCGTGCGTTTGGCGTTGGCATTTATGCAACTCTTGATGTCCTGGCTGGAGCCGCTGTGGCCCCATCTGCTGGCGGGCAAGTACTGGCGCTGGCTGCTCGATGGCTGGTGCACCACGGTGCTGGCGTCGTTGCTGGTGATTGCAGCATCCACGGTGCTGGGCATCGGCTTTGCGGTCGCGCGCAGTGCGGCCTGGGCGCCGCTGCGCTGGCTGGCGCTGGGCTACCTGTCGGTGTTTCGCAATACGCCGCTCCTGGTGCAGCTGTTCTTTTGGTACTTTGGTGTGCCCAGCCTGCTGCCGCCCGCGTGGATGGCCTGGCTCAACCAGGCGCACAGCCTGGCGCTGGGCCCGCTCAGCCTGGGCTGGCCGTCGCTGGAATTCCTCTCGGCCTGCATCGGCATGGTGTTCTATGCCACCGCCTACGTGGGCGAAGAGGTGCGCGCCGGCATCAACAGCGTGCCCGCCAGCCAGAGCCAGGCGGCGCGCTCGCTGGGCATGGATGGCTGGCAGTTGCTGCGCCACATCGTGCTGCCCCAGGCGCTGGCGCGCGTGGTGTCGCCGCTGATGGGCCAGTACATGAACATCGTCAAGAACACCTCGCTGGGCATGGCCATTGGCCTGGCCGAGCTCTCGTACCGGGCACGCCAGGCAGAGGCCGAAACCTTCCAGTCTTTCCAGGTCTACGGCATCACCACCTTGCTCTACATCGTGCTGATCATCGGGCTGGAGCTGCTCAGCCAGCACCTGGCCCAGCGCCGCCGCTGGGGCCGGGTGGAGGTGCGGCGCGCATGAACTTTGCTGCTCTGAGTGATGACTGGTGCTACCTGCTGCTGGGTACTTTCCCTGACGGACCGCCGGGCGGCGCGCTGCTGAGCCTGATCCTGAGCGCCGTCTCCGGCGTGCTGTCTGCGCTGCTGGGGCTGGCGCTGGGCATTGCACTGGTGATGGGGCGCGGCCGGGCCCTGCAGTGCCTGCGGGTGGTGCTGGGCTTTCTGCGCGCCATTCCGGTGCTGCTGCTGATCTTCTGGATTTATTTCTTGCTGCCGGTGCTGTTCCGGCTCGATGTGCCGGGCAGCTTCTCGGTGGTGTGCGCGCTGTCACTGGTCAGCGGCGCCTACCTGGCCCATGGCGTGGCCGCTGGCCTGCAGGCGATTGCGCCGGGCCAGTGGGATGCCGGCGCTGCACTGGGCCTGACGCGCTGGCAGGTGCTGCGCAGCCTGATCCTGCCCCAGGCGCTGGCGGTGATGCTGCCCTCGTTCGTCAACCAGTGGGTGACCCTGATCAAGGACAGCTCGCTGGCCTATATCGTCGGCGTGGGCGAGCTGTCCTTTCTGTCCACCCAGGTCAATGCGCGGCTGATGGTGCACCCGGCCGAGGTGTTCCTGCTGGTGGGCGCCATCTACTGGCTGATGTGCTCGGCGCTCAACCTGCTGGCCTGGGCGGTGGCGCGGCGTAGCCAGCCGCATTTGGTACGCTGAGTTGGCACGCTGATGCGGGCATGAAAAAAGGACGCCAGGCGTCCTTTTTGGGTCAGTGCTGCAGTGCCGCGATTACTGGTTTTTCAGCTCGGCGATGTAGGCATCGCGAGCCTTCACACCGGTGGGGGTGAAGTCGGTGAACACGCCGTCGATGCCCAGGCTGTAGTAGGCCAGGAACTCTTGCACCGGATCACCCTTGTAGATGCCAGCCAGGCGGCCCGCTTCGTTGCGGAAAGTGAAGCTGTGCACGATCAGGCCGGCCTTGTGGGCGTTGGCGATCAGGCCCGTGTCCTTGAGCGTGTTGACATCCTTCAGGCCGGCGCCTTCCTTGTACGGCACGACGGAATGGGCGAGGACCTGTGGCTTCCAGGGGCCGATGCCGTCGGCATAGGTCTTGATCTCGGCCAGGCCAGCAGGGGTCTGCATCACGGCAAAGGTGCGGGCATCGCCGGCGAGGGTCCAGCTGTAGGGGCGGCCACTGATGAAGGTCCATTCATCGGTGGTGATGTAGACCATCGAGCCGTCCTTGAGGTCGAAGTCATTGCCATCGATCAGCTGCACGCCCTTGGCCTTCATGCCGGCCTTGCGCAGGTACTTCAGGCTCTCGGGGTCAAAGCTCTGGATGTAGATGGCCGCGTCCTTGCTGTTGAGCTTGTTCTTCTCGAGCAGCGCCATCACCGCATCTTCAAACGGGTGGTTACCGGTGCCGCAACCGTTGGCGATCGCCTGCTGGTTGTTCCAGTAGGGGTTCTTGGTTTCGGCATACACGGGGATGGTGCGGCCCAGCGCCTTGCCCTTGGCCGCTGCGATGTCGATCACATCCTGGGCGCTGATCAGCGGCAGCTTGCCGTTCCACTCGGTGGGGCGGTCGGCGCGGTTGTCCAACGTGGTGCCGGCAATCCAGTCGCGCAGCTCCTGCATCGTGAAGTCGCTGATCGACCAGTCATTGGTGTGGTCTTCGCCATCCACAATCAGGGCCTTGAGCACCGACTTCTGGTTGCTGGGCTCGACCAGGTCCGTCAGATATTGGCTGGGGCCGTTGGCTGGAATGGCGGGGTACTTCACATCGACCAGCACGCCAGGGGTGGTGCGCTTGCGGGCTGCCACGGCGGAATTGGTCTTGGCTACATCGGCGATGTTGGTGCTGTCGCTCAGCCAGGCGTTATGGCGTGCCACCAACTGGCAGTCACGCGTCATGTGCATGTCCAGCTCCAGCATGTCGGCGCCGGCGTCTGCTGCCTTTTCGTAGGCCATGCGCGTCTGCTCGGGGTACATGCCGGAGTAGCCACGGTGCGCGATCACCTGGGGCTGTTTGCCGTCCAGGGTCTTGAAGCTGGGATCATCATCGCCGCCGCCACAAGCGGTCAGCAGCAGTGCGCCGCACAGGGCAGAGCCCAGCGCAGCCAGGCGAAATGTGGGTTGGTGTGTTGTCATCGTCCGTTGTCCCCAGGGTTGGTGAATCAGCAAGTGGATGGATGCTGCGGGGACGGTATGACGGCGCTGTGACAATGTAAAGCGCGCGTCTACGGCTCACAACAGGCGAGGTGTGCGGGCCCCTTGCTGGCCGTTGAAAGCTTCTGTAGAGCACCTCCGCACCGGTTGCCGCAGGCATCCGCATCCAGCGCACCAGCGTAGTGCAAGCCCGGTGGCGGGCCCAGTGTTTTCGATGCTGCAGCGCGTCAACTGTGGTGTTCTGTCCAATCGCCAATCAGGCGCGGCCCAGCCACCATACCAGGCCCAGCGCCAGCGCCGCAGGCACGGCAAAGTTGACGAGCAGGATGGGCAGCTCTTGCGCAACGGTGTAGCCGGCCTTGTGCACCCCCACCCACATATTGACCAGCGCCACGGCCAGCCAGACGGGGATGAAATATTTGGCGGCCAGCATGATGCTGGCCGCATCGGCACCCCAGAGCTTGCCCAGCAGGGCAAAGACGGCCAACAGCAGCAGGCCGGTCAGCATGACCAAAATCATATGCATGGGCAACTCCTTGTAGTGGCCGGAGGGCGCGGCCCTCCGTGGGCTTATTTTGTCGTATAGCCGCCGTTGATCAGAATCGTCTGTCCGGTGATCCACCAGCCATCGCTCACCAGGTGGCGCACAAAGGGCACCACATCTTCGATGTCGGTCAGGCCCGTCTGGCTGAACGGCGACAGCGCGGCTGCGCTCTTGTGGTAGGCCTGGGCATCGGCGCTCTCCTGGCCGTAGAAGAAGGGCGTGTCCATGGGACCGGGGCCCACGGCGGTGACCGAGATGCCCCGCGTGCCCAGCTCCTTGGCCGCTGCGCGGGTGTAGTGTTCCACAGGCGCCTTGGTGCCCGCGTAGGACGAATAGAACGGCGTGAACGCGCCCAGCAGCGAGGTGACCAGGGTGCAGATCTTGCCGCCGTCGTTCACCTGCTTGCCCGCCTCTTTCAGAAAGAAGAAAGCCGCCTTGTTGTTGACCGCATCCATCTCGTCGAACTCGGCCTCGCTGATCTCGGACATCGGCTTTTTCAGCACCTTGCCGACGGTGTTGATCGCGATGTCGGGGCGGCCCACAGCGGCCACCGCATCGGCAAACAGCTTTTCCACGGCAGCGGCCGTGGTCAGGTCCGCTTGCAGGATCACCGCCTTGGCGCCGAGCTTGTGCAATGCAGCCAGCGTCTTTTCGGCATCCGCCTTGCTGGCGGCGCTGTTGTAGTGGATGGCGACGGCCTGGGCGCCGTGGTGGACGAAATCGGTCGCCAGCAGGCCCCCGAGGTTCTTGGCGCCGCCAGCGATCAGAACGGTCTTGCCTTGGAGGCTGTGCTTGGGATGGGACATGAAAAGCTCCTGTGATGGGGGAAGCTGTTCAGCGTAATTGGTCATAAATCAAAGATAAATATAGAATTTATTCCATGTTTATCCATGATTTACTAACAATGACTGCGCTGCAGAGGTGCCATGGACCGCATTGATCTGTTGCGCATCTTCTTGCGCGTGGCGGCCACCGGCAGCTTCTCCCAGGCGGCCGACCAGCTGGCGCTGCCCCGGCCCACCGTGTCACTGGCGGTGCAGCAGCTGGAAGCCCGGCTGGGCACGCGCCTGCTCCACCGCACCACGCGCAAGGTGGCGCTGACCTTGGACGGCCAGGCGCTGGTCGACAGGGCCAGCAGCCTGGTCAACGACATGCAGGATCTGGAGCAGCGCTTCCGCCCGCAGTCGCATGCGGTGGCGGGGCGCCTGCGCATCGATGTGCCCAGCCGCGTGGCACGCTTGATCGTAGCCCCTGCATTGCCCGCTCTGCTGGCGCAGCACCCGGGGCTGGAGGTGGACCTGGGCTCCAGCGACCGGGCGGTGGACCTGGTGCAGGAGCACATCGACTGCGCGTTGCGCGTGGGCCCGCTGGCGGACAGTTCGCTGGTGGCCAAGGCGCTGGGCAGCATGGCGCTGATCAACTGCGCCAGTCCCGCCTACCTGGCCCGGCATGGCATGCCGCAAAGCCCGGCGGAGCTGGCAGGCCACCTGAGCGTGCGCTACAACTCGCCCACCACGGGGCGCGCTGCCGCCTGGGAATGGGTGGAGGGCGGCGCCGGGCACAGCATGGCGCTGCCGGGCACCGTGGGGGCCAACCATGTGGAGAGCTATATTGCCTGCGCGCTGGCCGGTCTGGGGCTGATCCAGATACCGCGCTATGACGTGCAGGGCCATCTGCAATCGGGAGAATTGGTCGAGGTGCTGCAGGCCTACCCGCCGCCCGCTTTGCCGGTGCATGTGCTCTACCTGCATCGCGCGCACCTGTCACGCCGGGTGCGGGTGTTCATCGACTGGATGGCGCAGCTGTTGGTGCAGGCCGGGGCGATTGCGCCGGGCACGGCCGGCGCTTCCAACCCGCCATGACAAAGAGCCTCTCACGCGATAGGGCGTTGAGAGGCTCTTGCGGGGGAGCGGGCGGATCCCACCCGAAGTGCAGCGGCCAGGGCAGCCGGGTCTTCAGGAGGTAATGTGCTCAGTAGCGGCCACCGCCATAGCCGCCATTGCCGTAACCCACGTCGGAACGGCCGCTCGAACGGTAGCCGGCATCACCATAGCCGCCAGCGGTGCGGGATGCTTCACGCGGGCGGGCCAGGTTGACGACGATCTGGCGCCCGTCCACCGACATGCCATTGAGGGCGTCGATCGCTGCTTGAGCCACTTCGGCGGAGGCCATTTCGACAAAGCCAAAGCCCTTGGAGCGGCCGGTCTCGCGGTCCATCATGACCTTGGCCGAGTTCACGGTGCCGAATTCGGAGAAGTTGTCGTGGAGGTTGGAATCGGTCACCGAGTAGGGCAGGTTGCCCACATAGATTTTGTTGCTCATGTCAGAGCCTTTCTCAAAGAGGTTGCGCCACGCAGCGCAGGGGTGGAATGCAAGCGCCGGGATCGGCGTTGCATCGCAAAGGGGCGAAATGGAGTGGTTGCTACCGGGCCATCAACAGACGGGGGGCTTGGGCATCGACGATTGGAGCCAGCCCTGGGTCACGGCAAAGATGCGTGCTGCTTCTGCAGTGGCGAATGTCTTGTCGAAGCGGAACACGCGGCAATAGCTGCCGTTGCCTCCGGATCGCTGAACGGAGAAGGACGCGCCGAAGCGTCCGTTGGGGGCCGGGTGGGTCGAGGGGGAAACGACGTACTTCCCGATGGCAATAAAAGTCTTGGAAATGGGGATCAATCAGGGGCACAGGCTGTGGCCGCCTGTGTGAGCGGGGAGATAAACGGTTGCCTGCTGCTCTACAGACCAACCAGGCGAAGGTCGCCAGGAATGCGGCTTGCGCAGTGCTGGGCCGCTGCGCAAGAAAGAGGCTTGCCCATAGGGCACTGCCCCTGCAAGCGATCCACTATATAGCATCGGTTATAAAAAAGCCAGTTTTTATTGTTTTATTACATAACGCAGACATGGCTACCGTCCCGCCAACGCCGCGCCGGACTGGGCTGGGCTGCATCAGCGTGCGCCAGCGGCCGTCAGCATCTCCACCATCGCGCTGTAGCCGCGCTGGCGCGCATGGGCCAGTGGCGTAACGCCGTCCTTGTCGGCCAGGTTCACATCGGCCTTGGCATCGATCAGCAGTTGCAGGATCTGCTGGTGGCGCGGCCCGCCGTCGCTCAGGATGATGGCCTCCATCAGCGCCGTCCAGCCCAGGCGGTTGACATGGTTCACATCGACGCCGGCCTGGATGAGGGTGCGCACCGTATCTACGTGGCCGCGCTCGGCCGCCGGAATCAGCGCGGTGCCGCCATAGCGGTTGGTGCTGCGCAGGTCGGCGCCATGGGCCAGGGTCATCTGCAGGATCTCCTGGTGGCCACGCGCGCCGGCATAGAGGTAGGGGCTGTCTTCGATGTTGTCCTTGGCGTTCACATCGGCGCCGGCGTCGATCAAGGCCTTGGCCGCCGCCACCTGGTTGCTCTGGGTCGCTACCAGCAAGGGCGTGCGGCCCTGGGCATCGCGCGCATCGATGGCGCTGGCGCCCCCGTTTTGCAGCAGTTGCTGGATGCGGCTGCTGTTGTTGGCAGCCGCTGCCTGGTGCAGGGCGAGCGTGGTCATGTTCTGTGCGTGGGCAGCGGGCTGCGTCAGTTGAAAGGCCAGGCCAAGGCAGAGGCTGAGCAAGGGGCGCATCGGGTCTCCTTACAGCGGGGGTATGGCAGCCGAGTCCATCCCCTCCAGTTCATATACTCCCAAAACCATAGCTGGTCTTGAAGGATTTACGGGTGTGAAAGGCCATTCTTGCACAAGAATTGAAGGCCAATGGAGATGAGAGGCAACGGAGTGGAGAGACGAATGGGTGGGAGCCATGCGCGCAGGCAGCAGCGCGGCCATGCGGCGCTGCTGGTGCTGGGCGGGGTGGTGATGGTGGCGCTCGGGGTGCTGCTGTTCTGGCTGTGGCTGCCGCTGCTGATCGCGGTGGCCGCAGGCGGGCTGGTGTTTGTGCTGCTGTCACAGGTGGGCCGTATCGGCTGGATGCTGGAAGGGCGGCGCGCGCTGCGCGATCCGGCGTTGCGGATGGAGGACGGGCGCTTGCGCACGCCGGTGTGGCTGCCGTTTTACGCCATGCTGGCAGCCCTGGTGGCCACGGCCTGCGGCTGGATGGTGTTGTTCCTGCTGCCCGACAGCCTGCACCCGGCCGAGATGGTGCAGATGGGCACGGGCCTGGCTGGTGCCATTGTGGTGCTGGTGGCCGTGTGGCTGCTGGGGCAGCTCAGCACCGGCTGGTCACTGCTGCGCCAGGGCCAGGCCTGGAATGCGCGCCGCATGTCGCCCGAATGGTGGGTTTGGGCGGCGATCGCCTTTGTGCCGGCCATGCTGGCCATGGGCCTGCTGGCGCCAGACCGGGCTGGGCTGCAGGCATGGGGCCTGCAATGGCGCGGTTATGACAGCCAGCCGCTCCGTATCCAGCTGGCGCCCGCCAGCCACCCTGAGCAGGCGCGCCTGCGCGATGCCGCCTTGCTGGAGCTGGTGCAGCCTTTGCTGGTGCAGGGCAGCCGCCGTATCCGTGCCAGCATGCGCAGCCGCCACGGCAGCAGCCACTGGACGGCCGCCCTGCCGGCGCGCTACCGGCTGCAGGGCGATGTGCTCGATATCCAATTGGCAGGCCGCCTGGATCCGGAGGGGCTGCAGCGCTATGCGCAGCAGCTGCAGCAGCTGGGCGCGGGCGACCACGCCGCGCTGCGCTGGTTGGCCGCGGCGCAATGCCTGCCGGCCCCCAGTGCGATGGCGGCCCTCAGCGCGGCAGCGCGGCGCGCGCAGGGGGCACAGATGCAGGCCTGCGCGCAGCAGCGCAGCCAGGCCTTGCAAGCGCTGGGCGCGCAGCTGCAGGGGCAGATCCTGCAGGTGGAGCTATTGCCGCTGGCGCACTACCGGCCCTGGCCCCGGCGCGGCGGCTGGCAGGCCGTGGCCTTGCCCACGGGGGACGAGGCTTTGAACGACCTGCCGATGCTGGCGCATTGAGGCGTGGCGCGGCGGCTTTTTACAGCGCCAGATCCGTCCACTGCCCGGGCTCCAGGCCATCGAGCGTATAGGGGCCGATCGCCATGCGCACCAGGCGCAGGGTGGGGTGGCCGACGGCGGCCGTCATGCGCCGCACCTGGCGGTTACGGCCTTCGCGGATGATGAGCTCGATCCAGCAATCGGGCACGCTCTGGCGCACGCGGATCGGCGGGTGGCGGGGCCACATCGCCGGCTGCGGGTCGAGCATGCGCACCTGGGCAGGCAGGGTCCTGCCGTCTTTCAGGTCCACGCCATCGCGCAGCTGCTGCAAGGCCGCTGCATCGGGGATGCCTTCCACCTGCACCCAGTAGGTCTTGGCCATCTTGTGGCGCGGGTCGGCAATGCGGGCCTGCAGCTGGCCGTCGTTGGTCAGCAGCAGCAGGCCTTCGCTGTCGCCATCGAGCCGGCCAGCCACATAGACGCCAGGCACATCGATAAAGTCCTTGAGGCCTTGCCAGCGCCCCTCGGGCGTGAACTGGCTGACGACGCCATAGGGCTTGTGAAAACCCAACAGCCGTGGCGGACCGGCCGGACTGGCGGGCTTGGAAGCTTTGAGGAATTGAACGGGCCCGCCGCTCTTGCGCGGGCGCATGCGTGGCCCGGGCATCAGCGCTGCACGGGGCTCAGGGTGGCCCGCAGGCGCTCGCCGGGTGCGGTCTCCGGCGGCGGCGGCGTGGTCTCCAGCGCTTCTTCCACGTTGCCGATGTGGGCCAGCATCAGCGCGCGGGCCTGCTCGGCGTCGCCGCGCTCCAGCGCTTGGACAATGCTCGCGTGGTCGGCGCAGGACTGCTCGGCGCTGTGGTCGGACTGGTAGAGCGTTGCTGCCAAGGTGGTGCGGGCGGTCAGGTCGCGCAGGGTATCGGCCAGCAGACGGTGGCCCATGTTCTCGGCCAGGCAGACATGGAAATCGGCCAGCAGGAAGGCGCGCGTGGCGGCATCGGCGCCCTGGATCGCGCGCTGCTCCTCGTCGATATGCAGGCGCAGCTGGCGGATCACCTGCTGCATCGGGCGGCCTGCCGTCTCCAGGATGCCGGCCTCGATGATGCGGCGGGCGGCAAAGGCGTCGCGCGCCTCCTCGGCACTGGGCTGCACCACATACCAGCCCCGGCGCGGCTGCACCTGCACAAAGCCGCGCGCCTGCAGCTGCATCAGCGCCTCACGCACCAGGGTGCGGCTGACCGAGAAGTTGTCCGCCAGCGCCTGCTCTCCCAGGCGCTCTCCTGGCGACAGCTTCTGTGCGAGGATGGCTTCGACAACGCGTTCCGCGATGGTGGTGGGGCTGACAGCAGTCATGAGGCTCAGGCGTGGGGTGTGGACAGCTCCGATTGTGCCGTGTCTTGCGGCAGCTTCTCGCCATTGAGCACCTTATGGGCCCGCTCGCGGTCGATATCGCCTTCCCAGGACGCAATCGCCACGGTCGCCACGCAGTTGCCGATCAGGTTGCCCAGCGCGCGGGCAATACCCATGAACCAGTCCACCGACAGCACCAGCACCAGGCCGATGGCCGGGATCGCGGGGATCGCATGCAAGGTGGCGGCCAGCACCACAATGGCCGAGCCCGGCACGCCATGCGCACCCTTGGAGGTCACCAGCGCAATGGCCAGGATGGTCAGCAGATCGGTCATCGAGATCGGCGTGTTGGTGGCCTGCGCAATGAAGACCGCTGCCAACGTGATGTAGATCGAGAACGCGTCGAGGTTGAACGAGTAGCCGGTGGGAATCACCAGGCCGACGGTGGAGTCGCGGATGCCCAGGTGGCGCAGCTTGGCCATGATCTGGGGCAGCACGCTGTCGGACGAGGTGGTGGCGAAGACGACCATCAGCTCTTCGCGCAGGTAGCGCAGCAGCTTGATCAGGCTGAAGCCCGAGACGCGCATCGCAAAACCCAGCACGACAAAAACGAAGAAGGCGACTGCGACATAGAACAGCAGCACCAGCATGCCCAGCTGCTTGAGCGAGCCCACGCCGTACTGGCCGACGGTAAACGCAATCGCACCCAGCACGCCCAGCGGCGCCAGCTTGATGATGATGCCCATCACCTTGAACAGCACATGCGACATGGTGTCGATCAACAGGCTGACCGGCGCGCCGCGCTCGCCCAGCATCGTCAGGCCGCAGCCAAACAGCACGGCAAACAGCAGCACCTGCAGCACATCGCCAGTGGCAAAGGCCTGCACCACGGTGGTGGGGATCAGCTTCATCAGGAAATCGACCGTGCCGCCGCTGGTCAGCTTGTCGGCATTGCTGGCGTAAGCGCTCATCGCCGAGGCATCGAGCTTGCTCGGGTCCACGTTCATGCCTGCACCAGGTTGGAACACAAAGGCCAGCACCAGGCCCAGAACCAGTGCAATGGTGGTCAGCACCTCGAAATAGATCAGCGCCTTGACGCCGACCCTGCCCACGCGCTTGAGGTCGCCCGCCCCGGCAATGCCATGCACCACCACGCAGAACACCAGCACCGGGATGATCATCTTGATGAGCTTGATGAAGCCATCGCCCAAAGGCTTGAGTTTGACGGCCCATTCCGGCGCCAGCAGGCCGACGATGACCCCGATGATGAGAGCCACCACCACCTGCCCGAACAGCGATCTGACAAAGCGACGCATACGCATTCCTTTTGAGTTTGTATACAAGTTATAGATTTCTTGTATGCAAAAATGTACCCAAGCACAAAGCATTTGGTGAACAGGGATTACCCGTGAGTGTTCACCGACTTGTGCGGCCTCGGAGACAGAAGCAAAAAGCCTGCCATGCAAGATGCAAGACAGGCTTTGTATGCAAGGAATGCAGCATTCTGCAACGGCCCGCTCAGGGCCGTGCGGGGCGATCAGGCCTTTTCGACGGCTGCGACCACCACCACTTCGATCTTGTAATCGGGGTTGCCCAAGGTGGCCTGCACGGTGGCGCGGGGCGGCGTGTGGCCGGGGGCGACCCAGGCGTCCCAGACGCTGTTCATCTGGCCGATCTCGGTGATGTCGGTCAGGTAGATCTGGCACTGCAGGATGCTGGCCTTGCTCGATCCGGCCTCGCCCAGCAGGCGGTCGATATGGCCCAGCACTTCTTGCGTTTGGGTGACGATATCGGCACCGGGGTTGTTCTCGGGGATCTGGCCCGCCAGGTAGACGGTGCCGTTGTGGATGGCGGTTTCGGACAGGCGTGCGCCGACGTGGCGGCGGTCGATGGCAGAGGTCATGCTCGTCTTTCGGTAACGGAGGGGGATACGCAAAAATCATAGCGCATCGCCAGGCCCGTGCGCAGGCACAAGGCTGTTGCGGCACAATGGCCCTCTTTGCCGTTGCTGCCTCTGCCGCCCACCATGACCGACCGCTTTTCTGAATCGCTCCAAGCGCTGAACCAGCCCGTTTGGGATGCCTGCATCCACCACCGCTTCATTGACGAGATGCGGGCCGGCAGCCTGGACGATGCGGTGCTGCGCCGCTACCTGGTGCAGGACTACCAGTTCATCAACCAGTTCGTGGCGCTGCTGGGCGCGGCCATCGCCAGTGCCGACAGCTTTGCGCCGCGCGTGCGGCTGGCGCAGTTTGCGGCGATGATCACCAGCGACGAGAACACCTATTTCCAGCGCAGCTTGGACGAGCTGCAGGTGCCCGCGCAGGAGCGCGAGACACCGCCGCTGACGCTGCCGACCGTGCAGTTCCAGGCGCTGATGGGCCAGGCCGCGCGCAGCCAGAAATACGCCAACTGCCTGGCCGTGCTCTGCGTGGCCGAAGGCCTGTACCTGGACGGCTTTGACCAGCCCGGCCAGACCCTGCCGCCGCGCTTTGTGCATGCCGAATGGATCAGCCTGCATGCCAACGACTTCTTCCGCGATTTTGTGGGCTGGCTGCGTGCTGAGCTCGACCGCATGGGCGAAAGCATCGACCCCGATGCACGCGCCGAGGCGGCCGATTATTTCAGCCGCGCGGTCGCGCTGGAGCAGGCGTTTTTTGACCATGTCTACCAGCCGCCCAGCGCCGACTGAACGCCGCGCCAGCCATCGAGACGACGAGACATTCCATGACAACAGCCAGCCCCTGGCCGGGCGGCACCCCATCCCTTCAGCGAGTCATCCCATGCTCAGCATCCAAGACATCCGCAATGCCGCGCAGCGCATCCAAGGCAAGGTCGAGCGCACGCCCTGCCTCTACTCCCATACGCTGTCCCAGATCGTGGGCGCCAAGGTCTATCTCAAGTTCGAGAACCTGCAGTTCACGGCGGCGTTCAAGGAGCGCGGTGCCTGCAACAAGCTGATGCAGCTGGACGCCGAGCAGCGCGCACGGGGCGTGATCGCGATGAGCGCGGGCAACCATGCCCAGGGCGTGGCCTACCATGCGCAGCAGCTGGGTGTGCGGGCGGTGATCGTGATGCCGCGCTTCACGCCGGGCGTCAAGGTGGAGCGCACGCGCAGCTTTGGTGCCGAGGTGGTGCTGCATGGCGACACCCTGGAAGAGGCCCGCGCCCATGCCTATGCGATGGCCGAGGACCAGAAGCTGGTGTTTGTGCATCCGTTTGACGATGCCGACATTGCCGCGGGCCAGGGCACCTTGGCGCTGGAGATGCTCGAAGACCAGCCCGATCTGGACACCTTGCTCATCGCCGTGGGCGGTGGTGGCCTGATTGCCGGCATCGCCACGGCGGCCAAGGCCGTCAAGCCCGGCATCCAGGTGGTGGGCGTGCAGACCTCGCGCTTTCCCAGCATGGTCAATGCGGTGCAGCACCTGGATTTGCCGGTGGGCGTATCGACGATGGCCGAAGGCATTGCCGTGGCCACGGCCGGCATGATCACCCGCGAGATCGTGGCCCGCACCGTCGATGACCTGGTGCTGGTCGAAGAGAGCGATATCGAGCAGGCCGTGCTGATGCTGCTGGAGATTGAAAAGACCCTGGTCGAAGGGGCTGGCTCGGTGGGTCTGGCGGCGCTTCTGCGCTACCCCGAGCGCTTCCGGGGCCAGAAGGTGGGCCTGGTGCTGTCGGGCGGCAATATCGATCCGCTGCTGCTGGCCTCCATCATCCAGCGCGGCATGGTGCGCTCGGGCCGGCTCGCGCGCCTGCGCATCAGCTCGCGCGATGTGCCCGGCATGCTCGCGCGCATCACCGCCATCGTGGCCGAGGCGGGGGCCAACATCGAAGAGGTGCACCACCAGCGCGCCTTCACCAAGCTGGCCGCGCAGAACACCGAGATCGACATCGTGCTGCAGACCCGCAGCAAGGCGCATATCGACGAGGTGGTGGACAAGCTGCGCGCCGTCGGCATGCAGGTCGATCTGGCCTGAGCAACCGGGCATCATGCCGGCCCGGCCGCAGGGCCGGTTTGATGCATATCAGGCGCTGCCGAGAAAAGTGGCGGCGTAGTTCTTCAGAACGATGGCAGGGCGCAGGCCATCGTTCTTCCGGCGCGGCCTGATGCGCTAACCGGTGGATGGTGCGCTGCGCGCTGGCGCAGGACAGTAGGGGTAGACCAACAACATCTGCCCCCACCATGGATTCCGCCACTGCCCCTCCCGCTGTCTCGCGCCAGGCCTGGAGCGTGCTCGCCGTCAGCACGCTGGCCTTCACGGTCTGCTTCATGGTGTGGATGATGTTCGGCGTCATCGGCATCCCGCTCAAGCAGCAACTGGGCCTGAACGCGACCGAGTTCGGCCTGCTCACCGCCATGCCGGTGCTCTCGGGCTCGCTGGTGCGGGTGCCGCTGGGCATCTGGACCGACCGCTTTGGCGGCCGCAACGTGATGACCCTGTTGATGGCGGTCACCGTGCCAGCCGTCTGGCTCATGGCATACGCCACGCAGTACTGGCAGTTTCTCGTCATCGGCCTGTTTGTCGGCCTGGCGGGGGGCTCGTTCTCGGTGGGCACGCCCTATGTGGCGCGCTGGTTCCCCCAGCAGCGCCAGGGCATGGCCATGGGTGTCTATGGCGCGGGCAACTCGGGCTCGGCCGTCAACAAGTTTCTGGCCCCGGTCCTGTTGGTGGCCGGCGGCTGGGCGCTGGTGCCCCAGGTCTATGCAGCCATTCTGGCCGGCACCGTGGTGCTGTTTTGGCTGTTCAGCGCGCACGACCCGCGCCACCTGGTGGCCAGCAATGTCCGCTTTGTCGACCAGCTGCAGGCCTTGAGGGACCCGCGCGTGCTCAAGTACTGCCAGTACTACAGCATCGTCTTTGGCGGCTATGTGGCGCTGGCGCTGTGGATGGTGCAGTACTACGTGGGCGAGTACGGCCTGGACATCCGCGTGGCTGCCTTGCTGGCGGCCTGCTTCTCGCTGCCCGGCGGCGTGCTGCGCGCTATTGGCGGTGTGCTGTCCGACAAATACGGCGCCCACAAGGTCACCTGGTGGGTGATGTGGGTGAGCTGGATCTGCCTGTTCCTGCTCAGCTACCCGCAGACCGATTTCACCATTGCCACCGTCAACGGCCCCAAGACCTTCCACCTGGGCCTGAACGTCTACAGCTTCACCGCGCTGATGGGCGTGCTGGGCGTGGCCTTTGCGTTTGGCAAGGCCAGCGTCTTCAAGTACATCGGCAACGACTACCCCGACAACATCGGTGCCATCAGCGGCATCGTGGGCCTGGCCGGCGGCCTGGGCGGCTTTGTGCTGCCCATCCTGTTCGGCCTGCTGCTCGATCTGACGGGCGTGCGCTCCAGCGCTTTCATGCTGCTCTATGGCGTGGTCTGGGTCTCGCTGATCTGGATGTACTGGACCGAGGTGCGCCGCACCGATGTGATGGGCGCTGCCGCTGACCGCAAGGCATGACAGCCGCCATCGATTTCCCCCGGAAAGACTCTCCATGAAAACCAACACCCCCTCTGCACCGCGCCGCGGCAGCACCTTGAAGATCTGGACCCCGGAGGACAAGGCCTTCTGGGAGAAGGAGGGCGAGGCCATCGCCAAGCTCAACCTCTGGATCTCCGTGCCGGCCCTGTTCCTGGCCTTTGCCGTCTGGCAGGTCTGGAGTGTGGTGGCCGTCAGTCTGCCGGGCCTGGGCTTCCAGTACTCCACCAACCAGCTGTTCTGGCTGGCGGCCGCGCCTGCGCTGTCAGGTGCCACCTTGCGCATCTTCTACTCCTTCATGGTGCCGCTGGTGGGCGGCCGGCGCTGGACGGCGATCTCCACTGCCAGCCTGCTGATCCCTGCGATCGGCATCGGCATTGCCGTGCAGGACCCCGCCACGCCATACCCGACCATGCTGATCCTGGCCTTGCTGTGCGGCCTGGGCGGGGGCAATTTCAGCTCCAGCATGGCCAACATCAGCTACTTCTTCCCCAAGGACCGCAAGGGCTCGGCGCTGGGCGTGAATGCCGGCCTGGGCAACCTGGGCGTGTCGGTGGTGCAGTTCCTGAGCCCCATCGTCGTCACCGTGGGCCTGCTGGGCATCTTTGGCGGTGAGCCGCAAACCATCACCCAGGGCGGTGTGCAGGTCAAGGTGTGGATGCAGAACGCCGCCTTCATCTGGGTGCCCTGGATCGCGCTGACCTCGGTGGTGGCCTGGTTCACGATGAATGACGTGGCCGATGCCAAGGCTTCGGTGGCCGCGCAGGCTGCCATCTTTGTGCAGCCCCACAACTGGATCATGTGCGTGCTCTACCTGGGCACCTTCGGCTCCTTCATCGGCTTTGCGGCCGGCTTTCCGCTGCTCATCAAGGGCCTGTTCCCCGAGGTCAATCCGCTGGCCTACGCCTGGCTGGGCCCGCTGGTGGGCGCGCTGGTGCGCCCCTTTGGTGGCTGGCTGGCCGACAAGGTCGGTGGCGGCGTGGTCACGTTCTGGAACTTTCTGGTGATGGCGCTGGCCGTGCTGGGCGTGCTGTGGTTTCTGCCCAAGGGCACGGGCAGCTACGCGCTGGCCGTGGGGCCCCAGGCGGGCAGCTTCACCGGTTTCTTTCTGATGTTCCTGGTGCTGTTTGTCACCACCGGCATCGGCAACGGATCGACCTTCCGCATGATCCCCGTGATCTTCAACCAGCTGGCTACGCAAGGTGCCGGCAAGGATGCGGCCTCGCAGGCCGCCGCCCTCAAGGAAGGCAATGTGCTGGGCGCCGCTGCTGTCGGCTTTGCCGGTGCACTGGGCGCCTACGGGGGCTTTTTCATTCCCAAGAGCTATGGCAGCTCGATCGCATCCACCGGCGGGCCCGAGGCCGCGCTGTGGGTCTTTTCTGCGTTCTATCTGCTGTGTGCCGTGGTGACCTGGTGGTGCTATGCCCGCCGCAACGCCGCGATGCCCTGCTAAAGCCTGGACCCCACGAGAAAGAGAACTGTTATGAGCCATTTCCTCGACCGACTCACCCACTTTCGTCTGCCCAAGGAGAGCTTTGCCGGCGGCCACGGCCGCACCACCGGCGAAGACCGCACCTGGGAAGATGCCTACCGCGCCCGCTGGGCGCATGACAAGATCGTGCGCAGCACGCATGGCGTCAACTGCACGGGCTCCTGCTCCTGGAAGATCTATGTCAAAGGCGGCATCGTCACCTGGGAAACCCAGCAGACCGACTACCCCCGCACCCGCTGGGACATGCCCAACCATGAGCCGCGTGGCTGCGCCCGGGGCGCCAGCTACAGCTGGTATCTGTACAGCGCCAACCGGGTCAAGTACCCGATGGTGCGCGGTCGTCTGCTGGAGCGCTGGCGCGCTGCGCTCCAGGTCGCCAGGACGCCGGTCGATGCCTGGGCCTTGATTGCGCAGGACGACGCTGCACGCCGCGACTACCAGCAGGTGCGTGGCCTGGGCGGCTTTGTCCGCTCCACCTGGGACGAGGTCAACCAGCTGGTGGCCGCTGCCAATGTCTACACCATCAAGCAGCACGGGCCGGACCGCATCATCGGCTTCTCGCCCATCCCGGCGATGAGCATGGTCAGCTACGCGGCCGGCAGCCGCTACCTGAGCCTGATCGGCGGCGTCTGCATGAGCTTTTACGACTGGTACTGCGACCTGCCGCCGGCCAGCCCCCAAGTCTGGGGCGAGCAGACCGACGTGCCCGAATCGGCGGACTGGTACAACAGCAGCTACATCATTGCCTGGGGCTCGAACGTGCCGCAGACGCGCACGCCCGATGCCCACTTCTTCACCGAAGTGCGCTACAAGGGCGCCAAGACCGTCGCCGTCACCCCCGACTACAGCGAGGTGGCCAAGCTCTCCGATGTCTGGCTGCACCCCAAGCAGGGCACCGATGCGGCGCTGGCGATGGCCATGGGCCATGTGGCGTTCAAGGAGTTCTACTTCGACAAGCGCAGCGAATACTTTGACGACTACGCACGCCGCTTCACCGACCTGCCGATGCTGGTACTGCTCGAGAGCAAGACCCTGGCCGACGGCAGCGTGGTGCAGGTGCCCGGCCGCTACCTGCGCGCCAACGATTTCAACGGCAAGCTCGGCCAGGACAACAACCCCGAGTGGAAGACCATGGCCTTTGACAGCCAGGGCCGCGCCGTGCTGCCCCATGGCTCCATCGGCTTTCGCTGGGGCGCCGAGGGCCGCGATGACGCGGGCAAGTGGAACCTGGAGTCCAAGGAAGCACGCCATGGCGACGAGGTCACCCTCAAGCTCTCGGTGCTGGAAGACGGCAGCCAGGCCCATGAGATTGTGGATGTGGGCTTTCCGTACTTTGGCGGCATTGCCACGCCGCACTTCACCGCCAACGAACAGCAAGGCGACGTGAGCCGCGCCAAGGTGCCGGCCGTGCGCCTGCGCCTGGGCAGCGATGGCGAATACCACGAGGCCCTGGTAGCCACCGTGTTCGACCTGCAGGCTGCGCAATACGGTATCAACCGGGGGCTGGGCAGCGGTGCTGCCAGCTACGACGACAATGCCGCCTACACGCCCGCCTGGGCCGAGAGCATCACCGGCGTGCCGCGCGAACAGATCACGATGGTGGCGCGCGAGTTTGCCGCCAATGCCGACAAGACCAAGGGCAAGTCCATGGTCATCATCGGCGCGGCGATGAACCACTGGTACCACTGCGACATGAACTACCGGGGCGTCATCAACCTGCTGATGCTCTGCGGCTGCGTGGGCCAAAGCGGCGGCGGCTGGTCGCACTATGTGGGCCAGGAAAAGCTGCGCCCCCAGACCGGCTGGACCGCGCTGGCCTTTGCACTGGACTGGGCACGCCCACCACGCCAGCAGAACTCGACCAGCTTCTTCTACGCCCACACCGACCAGTGGCGCTATGAGAAGCTGGGCCTTGAAGAGATCGTGAGCCCGCTGGCCGACCGCAGCCAGTACGGCGGCAGCATGATCGACTACAACGTGCGCGCCGAACGCATGGGCTGGCTGCCCAGCGCGCCGCAGCTCAAGACCAACCCCTTGTCGATAGCGGCCGCCGCCGATGCCGCCAACCTGGCGCCGCGCGACTATGTGGCCCAGGGCCTGCAAAGCGGCAGCCTGGCGATGAGCTGCGAAGACCCCGATGCGCCCGAGAACTGGCCGCGCAACCTGTTTGTGTGGCGCAGCAACCTGCTGGGCTCCAGCGGCAAGGGCCATGAGTACTTCTGCAAGCACCTGCTGGGCACCGACAACGGCGTGCAGGGCAAGGACCTGGGCCCCGATGACGCCAGGCCCGAAGAGGTGACCTGGCATGCCGATGCGCCCCAGGGCAAGCTCGATCTGCTGGTCACCCTGGACTTCCGCATGAGCACCACCTGTCTGTATTCGGACATCGTGCTGCCCACGGCCAGCTGGTACGAGAAGAACGACCTCAACACCAGCGACATGCACCCCTTCATCCACCCGCTGTCGGCAGCGGTCGATCCGGTGTGGGAATCGCGCTCGGACTGGGAAATCTACAAGGGCTTTGCCAAGTCCTTCAGCGAGGTCTGCGTGGGCCACCTGGGCGTGGAGCGCGACACCGTGCTGACCCCGCTGATGCACGACACCCCCGCCGAGCTGGCCCAGCCCTATGGCGTGGCCGAGTGGAAAAAGGGCGAGTGCGAGCTGATCCCCGGCAAGACCGCGCCGCAGGTGACTGTGGTGGAGCGCGACTACCCCAACACCTACAAGCGCTTTACCGCACTGGGCCCGCTGATGGACAAGCTGGGCAATGGCGGCAAGGGCATTGGCTGGCAGACCGGCACCGAGGTCGAGCAGCTGGGCCAGTTGAATGGCCTGACCACCGAGCCTGGCGTGACCGAAGGCCGCCCGCGCATCGTCAGCGACATCGATGCCTGCGAAGTCATCCTGCAGCTGGCCCCCGAGACCAACGGCCATGTGGCGGTGAAGGCCTGGGTGGCGCTGGAGAAGTTCACCGGCCGCGAGCACAAGCACCTGGCGATCTACCGCGAGGACGAGAAGATCCGCTACCGCGACATCCAGGCGCAGCCGCGCAAGATCATCAGCTCGCCCACCTGGAGCGGCATCGAGAGCGAGACGGTCAGCTACAACGCCGGCTACACCAATGTGCATGAGCTGATCCCATGGCGCACCCTCACCGGCCGCCAGCAGTTCTACCAGGACCATCCCTGGATGGTGGCCTTTGGCGAGGGCTTCTCCAGCTACCGTCCGCCGGTGGACATGAAGGCCACGGCCGGCATGCAGGGCATCCAGCCCAATGGCCACCCCGAGATCCAGCTGAACTTCATCACGCCGCACCAGAAATGGGGCATCCACAGCACCTATACCGACAACCTGTTGATGCTCACGCTCAACCGGGGCGGGCCGGTGGCCTGGATCAGCGAGGAGGACGCCCAGCGCGCCGGCATCGAGGACAACGACTGGATGGAGATGTTCAACCTCAACGGCGCTGTCGCCGTGCGGGCGGTCGTCAGCCAGCGGGTCAAGCCCGGCATGGTGATGATGTACCACGCGCAGGAGAAGATCATCAACACGCCCGGCAGCGAGATCACTGGGGTGCGCGGCGGTATCCACAACTCGGTCACGCGGATTGTGCTCAAACCCACGCACATGATCGGCGGCTACGCGCAGTACAGCTACGGCTTCAACTACTACGGCACCATCGGCACCAACCGCGACGAGTTCGTCGTGGTGCGCAAGATGGCCAAGGTGGACTGGCTGGACACGCCGCGCGATGACCACCTGGCCGCCGCCTACCAGGCCCAGGGCGAGAACCCCTGAGCGCCGCGCAGAAGGAGTCCCCGCCATGGCACTGATCCACACCCCTGCTGGCGCCATCTTCTCGGCGCGGCCCCTGGCGGCCGCGCTGGGCGAGGCGAGCTCGTACACCTTGGTGCGCGATCCCGATCTGCAGATCTTCCGCCTGGTGCTGCAGGCCGGCCAGCGCCTGCACCGCCACCAGGTGCCCGAGCGCATGGTGATCCAGTGCATCGAAGGTCGTTTCATCTTCGAGACCATGGGCCGCCAGCTGGCCATGGCGCCGGGTGACTTCTGCCATATCGGCGCGGGCGAGCCCCACGCTGTGCATGCCCAGGAGGCCGCCTCGGCCCTGGTCATGCTTTTCGCACCGACCCCCACACCAACCCCCACGGAGAACCCAACATGAAGGTTCGCGCACAAATCGGCATGGTCCTGAACCTGGACAAATGCATCGGCTGCCATACCTGCAGCGTCACCTGCAAGAACGTCTGGACCAACCGCCCCGGCGTCGAGTACGCCTGGTTCAACAACGTCGAGACCAAACCGGGCATCGGCTACCCCAAGGAATGGGAAAACCAGGACCGCTGGAATGGCGGCTGGGTCCGCAAGGCCGATGGCTCCATCGCGCCACGCCAGGGCGGCAAATGGCAGCTGTTGATGAAGATCTTCGCCAACCCCAACCTGCCCGAGATCGACGACTACTACGAGCCCTTTACCTTCGACTACGAGCACCTGCAAACCGCCAAGGAGATGAAGGCCGCGCCCACGGCCCGGCCGCGTAGCCTGATCACCGGCCAGCGCATGGACAAGATCGTCTGGGGCCCGAACTGGGAAGAGATCCTGGGCGGCGAGTTCAGCAAGCGCAGCAAGGATGTGAACTTCGACGAGGTGCAAAAGGACATCTACGGCCAGTTCGAGAACACCTTCATGATGTACCTGCCGCGCCTGTGCGAGCACTGCCTCAACCCCGCCTGCGTGGCCAGTTGCCCCAGCGGCTCGATCTACAAGCGCGAGGAAGACGGCATTGTGCTGATCGACCAGGACAAGTGCCGTGGCTGGCGCATGTGCGTCTCGGGCTGCCCCTACAAGAAGATCTACTACAACTGGAAAAGCGGCAAGGCCGAGAAGTGCATCTTCTGCTACCCGCGCATCGAGGCGGGCCAGCCCACGGTCTGCTCCGAAACCTGCGTCGGCCGCATCCGCTATCTGGGTGTGCTGCTGTACGACGCCGACCGCATTGAAGAAGCGGCCAGCGTCACCCAGGACAAGGACTTGTACCAGGCCCAGCTCGACATCTTCCTCGACCCCAACGACCCGGCGGTGATCACCCAGGCGCGGGCCGATGGCATCCCCGAGGCCTGGCTGATCGCGGCCAAGAGCAGCCCCGTCTACAAGATGGCGGTGGACTGGCAGGTGGCCCTGCCGCTGCACCCTGAGTACCGCACCTTGCCGATGGTCTGGTATGTGCCGCCGCTGTCGCCCATCACCGCCGCCGCCCAGGCCGGCCATGTGAGCGCCAATGGCGAGCTGCCCGATGTGGACCAGCTGCGCATCCCCGTTAAATACCTGGCCAACCTGCTCACCGCAGGCGACACGGTGCCGGTGGTGCGCGCGCTGGAGCGCATGCTGGCCATGCGCGCCTACCAGCGCGGCAAGCATGTCGATGGCGTGCCCAACGAGGCCGCGCTGCAGCAGGCCGAGCTGACGGTGGCCGAGGCCGAGGAGATGTACCGGATCATGGCCATTGCCAACTACGAAGACCGCTTTGTGATCCCCACCACGCACCGCGAATACGCCGAGAACGCCTTCAATGTGCGCGGCGGCTGCGGCTTCTCGTTTGGCAACGGTTGCAGCGAAGGCGTGACCGACACCAGCCTGTTCGGCAGCGAGAAAAAACGCACCATCCCGATCCAGGCGAGCCTGTGAGGAGAGACGACATGAAAGACAGCATCAGCTTTACCTTGCGCGCACTGGCCCACCTGCTGCGCTACCCCGACGCCGACATGCGCGGTCATCTGGTGGACATCCACACGGCGCTCAATGCCGAGAACGCCTTGGGCCATGTGCGCCGCAGCGAGCTGGACGCATTGATGGACCGCCTGCTGGCCGAAGGCATGGATGCCGAGGCCATCTATGTGGACCTGTTTGACCGCGGCCGTGGCACTGCGCTGCACCTTTTCGAGCATGTGCATGGCGACTCGCGCGACCGGGGCCCGGCGATGGTGGACCTGGTCCAGACCTATGAGCAGGCCGGCCTGCTGCTCGACCCTGCCGAGCTGCCCGACCACATGACCGTGCTGCTGGAGTTCGCCTCCACCCAGCCGACCTTGGAGGCGCGCGCCTTCATCGGTGAGTTTGCGCACATCCTGCAATCCATCGCCGCTGCACTGAGCCGCCGGCACAGCGACTACGCCGCCGTCGTGTCGGCCGTGCTCGATCTGGCCGGCCAGCCGGTGGTGGCCGACACCCCCGCTGCACCGCTGCCCGCCGACGAGCCGCTGGACGCAAGCTGGGAAGAGCCCGCTGCCTTTGGCGGCTGCAACAGCCAGGGCCAGGCCGCACCGGGCAGCACCCAACCCATCCACATCACGCGGCGCCAGCCACCCGCTGGCGCGGCCCGCTGAACCCCGAGGAGACCGCCATGCCCATTGCATTGCACAACTTCCTGTTTAATGTCTATCCCTACATCTGCCTGGCCGTCTTTCTGATGGGCAGCCTGGCGCGCTTTGACCGCGACCAGTACACCTGGAAGAGCGACTCCTCGCAGATGCTGCGCGCCGGCCAGCTGCGCTGGGGCAGCAACCTGTTCCATATCGGCATTCTGTTCTTGCTGTTCGGCCACACGGTGGGCCTGCTCACGCCACACTTCATGTATGAGTGGCTGATCACCGCACCGCAAAAGCAGATGCTGGCCATCATCTCCGGCGGTACTGCCGGCCTGGTCTGCTTTATCGGCCTGAGCCTGCTGCTGCACCGCCGCATTGTCGATCCGCGCATTCGCCGCACCAGCCACCGCACTGACCTGGCCATCCTCATCATCCTGTGGGTGCAGCTGGTGCTGGGCCTGGCCACCTTGCCCGCCTCGTTCTCGCACCGGGTCGATGCCCACGCGATGCTGGTGCTGGCCGACTGGGCCCAGCGCATCGTCACCTTCCGCCCCGACGCGGCAGGCCTGGTGGGGCTGGACTGGCAGTTCAAGGTGCACATGGTGCTGGGCATGACGATCTTCCTGCTCTTCCCCTTCAGCCGCCTGGTGCATGTCTGGAGCGGGCTGGCCTCGGTCGCCTACCTGGCACGCCCCTACCAGCTGGTGCGTGCGCGCCGTCTGAACCTGCCCAACAAACAGCAAGGAGGCCGCCCATGAACGCCGACCTGCACCCCCCCACCGGTGGCTGCGGAAGCGCGGCCTGCAGCTGCCAGGACAGCCCCGCCACCCCCAGCCTGCCCCGCATCGAGGCCCCACTCGGCGCCCCGCGCGGTGCGCTGGCCGCTGCCCAGGTCAACGGCATTGCGCTGTGCGATGCCGACGAGCTGCTGGACCCGATGGAGCTGCGCCAGCGCGCCTGCACCGAGCTGCTGCGCCAGGCCGCCCAGGCCCAGGGCCTGCTGGCGGCGGACGACCCCGTGCCCAGCGCTGGCGCCATCAGCGAAGCGGCCGGCAGCGCCATCGAGCAGCTGCTGGACGCCGAGCTGCCACTGCCCGATCCCGACGACAACGCCGGCCGCCGCCACTACCAGGCCCATGCAGCCCGCTACGCCCGGGGCGAGCGCGTAAGGGCACGCCATGTGCTCTTCGCCGTGACGCCGGGTGTCGACATCCACGCCTTGCGCCAGCGCGCCGAGGCCTGCCTGCTGGATGTGCGCAGCGCCACCCCACAAGAGCAGGCCGCCGGCGACCGCTTTGCCGCCGCTGCCAGCGCCAGCAGCAACTGCCCCAGCGGCGCGCAGGGTGGCCAGCTGGGCTGGCTGCGCATCGAAGACTGCGCCCCTGAATTTGCCCGCGAGCTTTTCGGCCATGCCGAGGTGGGGGTGTTGCCGCGGTTGGTGCACAGCCGTTTTGGTCTGCATGTGGTGGAGGTGCTGGAGCGTGAGGCGGGCACCGTGCCGCCTTATGAGCAGGTGCGGGCCGCTGTGTTGCAGCAGTTGCGGCAGCAGAGTTTTGCGACGGGGTTGTCGCAGTATCTGCGGGTGTTGGCTGGGCGGGCGCTGGTGGTGGGGGTGGATTTGGAAGGGGCGGAGACGCCTTTGGTGCAGTAGCTCGCTTGTTTGTTTGCTCTGTGCCGCAAGGCTATTGTTTTGGCAACTGTGGTTGCTTTGATGACAGAGGCCGGGAGTGTCCAAGTAAGAGATGCTGACGGACTCAGCTTCCTCTTTATCTCAATTGCTTAATCGAAGGACAGAAGCCGGATTTCGTCCGGCAGCCGACTCACTTTTCTTGCTCGCACCGGTGTGCCGGACCAAAGAAAAGTAAGCAAAAGAAGTGCGC
>NZ_CAXYJV010000026.1:0-75558 GCF_964277875.1 uncultured Comamonas sp. | reverse complement strand
ACGCCTTGCATCTCATCCCGATCCGCGTCCATCCCGCTTGGCGAGGGGTTTGCAGAGGATCCCTAGACCCAAAAAAGCCCGGCACAGAGGCGGTGCCGGGCAGGTGGACGGAGTTGGTTCGCAGCAGGTCAGTGCGGTACGATGCGCGCCGCCGTCCCCGTGGGCGCGAAGCTGCTGCGCCACTTCCAGCCCGCATAGGCACACCACAGCACACCCAGCACGGCAATGCTGCCGCCGATGGGGCCCAGGTAGTGCAGACCGGCATGCATGCCCACCTGGCTGCCCAGCAACGCGCCTGCGCCAATGCCGATATTGAAGATGCCCGAGAACAGCGACATGCCCACATCGGTGGCATCGGAGGCCAGGCGCAGCACCTTGGCCTGCAGCGGCAGCACCATGCACAGCATGACCACGCCCCACACGGCACAGACCAGGTACAGCGCAGGCGGCCAGCGCGTGCTGGGCAGCAGCAGCCACAGGCAGGCGGTCAGCACCGCCATCGCGCCCAGCAAAAAGCCGCGCGGCCAGCGCATGCCAAAGCTGCTGAACAAGATGCTGCCGACAATGCCCATGCCGCCGTACAGCAGCAGCACCCAGGTGGTCACCTGGTTGTTCAGCCCGGCCTCGCGCTGGATCAGCGGCTCGATATAGCTGTAGACGGTGAACTGGGCCGTCACCATCAGGATCAGCAGGGCATAGGTGGCCGACAGCGCCGGGCGCTTGAACAGCACCGGAATGCTGCGCAGCGAGCCGGCATTCTCGCTGGGCAGCAAGGGCAGCATGCGCCACAGCACCAGCATGACGAGCAGCGCCAGCACGCCGATGATGCCAAAGGTCGTGCGCCAGCCCAGCGCCTCACCCACCATGCGCCCCAGCGGCACGCCCAGCACCATGGCCAACGTGGTGCCGGTAGCCAGCAGGCCCAGCGCCTGCGGGCGCTTATCCTGCGGCGCAATGCGCACCGCCAGCGATGCGGTGATCGACCAGAACACCGCATGTGCCAGCGCAATGCCCATGCGGCTGATCAGCAAGGTGGCATAGTTCCAGGCGATGGCCGACAAACCATGGCTCACGATGAACAGCGCGAACACGCCCATCAGCAGCTTGCGGCGTTCGACATTCTTGGTCATCAGCATGCAGGGCAGCGAGGTGAGCGCGACGATCCAGGCATAGATGGTCAGCATCAGGCCCACCTGCTCGGTGGTCATGCCAAAGCTGCCGCCAATGTCACTGAGCAGGCCCACCGGCACGAACTCGGTGGTGTTGAAAACAAAGGCGCCCATGGCCAGGGCGAGCACGCCGAGCCAGGCCTGGCGGCGGGTCAAAGATGCGGAGTCAGTCATGGCAATAAAAAAGCCGCAGCCCCAAAGCGGAGAGCGGCTCGCCAGTGTGCCAAAAAACGCTTACCTGCCCAGAATGGCCAGGGAAAACCCTTTGGTCCCGGTTGTTGGCAGCTGTCAGGCTGCCAGGGTTTGCGGCTGCAGTTGCTGCAACTGCTGCGCTTCCAACGTGCGGTGCAGCTGTACCGTGGCCGCGCAGGCGCGGGCCAGCTCGGCACCCTTCTTCACAAAATGCTGGTGGAAGAAATCGTGGTGCTCCTGCGATTCATGGAAGTCGCGTGGCGTCAGCACGGCCGAGAACACCGGCACGCCGGTGTCCAGCTGCACCCGCATCAGGCCATCGATCACGGCGGTGGTGACAAACTCATGGCGGTAGATGCCGCCGTTGACCACCAGGCCGCAGGCCATCAGACCCGCATATTGGCCGCTTTGGGCCAGGCGCTTGAGCAGCAAGGGGATCTCGAAGGCGCCGGGCACATCGTAGAGGTCGATCTGGTCGGCGCGCCAGCCGTGTTGTGCCAACTCGGCGAGGGCGGCATCGCGGGCCTGGTGCACGATGTCCGAATGCCATTGCGCGCAGACAATCGCCAGGCGTGCAGCCTTGTTGATGGAGTAAGAAATGCTGGAATGCTGATTCATGGTTTTGCTGTCCTTCAATGACCTGAATCAGGGCGCGCGCAAGCCCATCGCAGCACCCCACGTACAGACGCAGGGCGACACAAGGTTTGCGCGATTCTCTTTCATCCGGACTGTGACCGTCGGCTCTGGCATCGCACCAGATCTGCTGACCTTGCGCAGCCGTAGGCCTTGCAAGCGCTCGCGGGCTCCTGGCTCCTCAAAGCCAGATACCGCCGGTGGGGAATTGCGCCCCGCCCTGAGAATAACGCTGAGCCGCTGCCGGCAAGGCCCGGAGGGCCCAAGCCTGCTGCAGCTCGCCGGCCGATTGTAGAGGGGCTGCGATACAAACACCGTCACCCAGGTTTTTGGTGCGCAGGAAACTTGTTATGGATCTAGTTGTGCAGCTTTAGCCCGCCTATCTCCATTACCGCGCCAGCGCTCTACACTGCGGTAGCTAAGCGCTCCATCCATCCCCCGTCCCCACCATGGCCCTGCTGAACTTCATGCTCTCCCGCCTCCCCAGCCCGCAAGGCGGCATCCTGCTGCTGTGCGACGCGCAGCAGCGCCTGCGCGCGCTGGACTGGCAAGGCTATGAAGCCCGCATGGCCTTGCTGATGCGCCGCCAGTACCCGCGCAATGCCGTCCAGATGCACAGCAGCGCGGCTGTGCCCGCGCCGGTGGCCGATGCCCTGGCCGCGTATTTTGATGGCGAGCTGCAGGCGCTTGATCGCCTGGAACTGGCACTGGGTGGCACCGATTTTCAGCGCCAGGTCTGGACGGCATTGCGCGGCATCCCTGCAGGCAGCACGCGCAGCTATGCCAGCCTGGCCGCGCAGATCGGGCGGCCGGCAGCAGTGCGTGCGCTGGGCATGGCCAATGGCGCCAACCCCATCAGCATCGTGCTGCCTTGCCACCGGGTGATCGGCAGCGATGCATCGCTCACCGGCTATGCCGGCGGCCTGGCGCGCAAGCAGTGGCTGCTGGCGCATGAAGCGCGGCACAGCAAAAAGCCCGCCTAGGGCGGGCTCGGGGAGGCTATCAGCACCGGTTTGGCAGCTTATTCGCCGATCGGGGTCTTCTTGCCGTCGATGTAGTGGCTCAGCGTGTACAGAGGTACCTTCAGCTCGCCGTTTTCCTGGAACGCAATCTTCGCGGTCACGCCGTTGTACTCGGACTTGCGCAGCTCGGGCAGGTACTTCTTCGGATCGGTGGAATCGGCACGCTTCATCGCGTCGACGATCAGCATGGTCGCGTCATAGAAGTATGGGCTGTAGACCTGGAACACGCCAGGGTTCTTGGCATCGTAGCGCTTCTTCCATTCAGTGCCGCCAGGCATCTTGGCCAGCGATGCACCACCGTCGGCGCAGACCACATTGCCCAAGGTCTTGGTGCCGGTGGCCAGCTTGGCCAGCTCGGCCGTGCAGATGCCGTCGCCGCCGAAGAACTTCACATTGGTCATGCCCAGTTGCACCATCTGGCGCAGCATGGGGCCGGCTTGCGCATCCATGCCGCCGTAGAAGATCGCATCGGGCTTCTTGGCCTTGATGGAAGTCAGGATGGCCATGAAGTCGGTGGCCTTGTCGTTGGTGAACTCGGACGCCACGATGTTCACGCCCTTGGCGCCCGCGTCCTTCTTGAACACATTGGCCAGGCCTTGGCCGTAGGCGGTGCGGTCGTCGATCACGGCCACGTTCTTCAGCTTCAGGGTGTCGGCCGCGTAGCCTGCCAGCGCAGCGCCCAGCGCGTTGTCGTTGGCGATGATGCGGAAGACGCCGGGGTAGCCAGGGCGGGTCAGCTCGGGGTTGGTGGCCGCGCCGGTGATGAAGGGCACACCGCAGTCGTTGAAGATCTTGGATGAGGGGATCGCGACGCCCGAGTTCAGAATACCGGCAACCGCCGCCACCTTGTCATCGCAGAGCTTTTGCGCAGCAGCCGTGCCTTGCTTGGGGTCGGCCGCATCGTCTTCGGCCACCACTTCGAACTTGATCTTCTTGCCACCGATGGTCACGCCCTGGGTGTTGAGGTCTTCCACCGCAAAGCGCACGCCGGTGACGTTGTCCTTGCCATAGTGCGCCTGAGGACCGGACAGCGGGCTCATCGTACCGATCTTCACCACCTCTTGTGCGCTTGCAGCCACGGCCATACCGGCCACCACCAGGGCCACTGCAGCCTTGATACTTTTATCCATTGCGTCGTACTCCATCAAAAGCGTCTGTTAAGCGCCACCGGTACCGGCATCTGCCGCCTTGCCACTTGTAATGGAGGCCGCACATTCGGTACATCATCGAACTCGATAGCGTGAGTGAGATTTTTTATCTACCCGGGCCTACGACGGTATTAGGACAAGTCCTGTAAAAATAGCGACACAGTGGGTTTGAAATCGCATATAAGCGCCAGCACGCAACGCATTCCAGCGATTGCTGCATTGCATCAATCGGAACGGTGACAGCCGTTATTTGTCTAACTTCTCAACACCGACGAATACGGATATTGACATCCCACAACAGGCATGTCTCCTGCATACCACCCAGGGATTGTCTGTAAAGATTGGCAAAACACAGCATGGCTGTGGCATCGCCGTCAACCCCCAAGGCCGGAAAAACGTCTTTACATACATGGGCCCATGTCTCCGGTTTTGAGGGTGTAACGGTTAGCATTGGGAATCGCGATTGCTGGCCCTATGGCATCACGCAAGTCCTGCCACCACACAACCAGAAAGGCTCGAATATGAATCATCGTCATCTGCTCAGCATTGCCACCATCGCGTTCAGCGCGCTGGCCACGACCGGCTGCGTTGCCACCGGCAGCGACGGCTACTACAGCGATTCGGGCTACGGCAGCTATGGCGGCGGTTATGGCTATGGTTACCAGCAGCCTTCGCAAACCATTTATGTGCAGGACCGCTACAACGACGACCGCTATTACCGCGACCGTGAACGTGACCGGGACCGCGCAGCCCGCGAGCGCGAAGCCCGTGAACGCGAGCGTAACCGTGACCGCGATCGCCAGGCCCGTGAACGCGAACGCGACCAGCGCGCCCGTGACGAAGACCGCCGCCGCGCACTGGAGCGCCAGGCGCAAGACCGTGAACGCCAAAACCGCGAGCGCGATCGCAACCGCTTTGGCGAAAGCCGTCACCAGCAGGAATGCGCGGCCGCTGCCCGCCAGAATGCCGCTGGCAGCGACAATGTGCTGACCCCCAGCCGCCCCTGCCGCTGACCCGCTGACCCGCCCGCGAGCCGAGCGCGCGGGCTTATTCCTCAAGGAGTTTTCACCATGCGTACCATTCGTCTCGGAACGATGGCCATCGCTGCGGCCAGCGCCCTGCTCTTGGGCGGCTGCGTGGTCGCACCCGCAGACGGCGTGTACTACGGCGATGCCTATTCGACCTACTCCACCCCCAGCTATGGCTACGGCTATGGGGGCTACGGGTATGGCTACAACAGCTACCCCTACTACGGCAGCAGCTCGCTGGTCATCCAGAGCTCTCCGACTTACGTGTATGGCGGCGGCCGCCCCTATTACCGCCCGGGTGGCGGTTACTACCGCCCCGGCGGTGGCTATGACCGCCCCGGCCATGGCGGCAGCAGCCGGCCACCACCATCGCGACCCCAGCAGTTGGCACCCGGCACGGGCTCCAACTTTGGCCGCCCTTATGGTTCGGGCCCGCGCCCGGCAGCGCCCGCGTCGCGCCCCAACGGCGGCCGGTTTGGTGGACAGTTCGAGCGCTAACCTTCGGTCACCACCATGCGCCTCATGCCACGCCCCCCTCTGCCCAGCCTTCGCTATGCCGCATGGCTGGGTTTTTGGTGTGCTTGCGCATTGGCGGCGCCGTTGGCGCAGGCCCAGGTCACCCGCTGCGTGGACCCGGGCACGGGCAAGGTGACCTACACCGATGGCGCCTGCGCCAGCGGTGCCAGCGCGACCGAGATAGAGCGCCGCAAATCCGATGAGGAGCTGGCCCAGGACCGCGCCCGCGAGCAGGAAGCCCTGCAAGCCAAGGCCGAGCGGCGCCAGCAGGAGCTGGCCCAGCGCCGGCTGCAGGCCGATGAACGCGCCGAGGATTTGGCGCAACGGGCCGCCAACCGCCCCGCTCGCGCCAACCCCGCGCAGTCTGCCGCCTGCCAGCAATCGCGTGAGCGCTACAGCGCCGCATCCGAAGAGGCTGCCGACAAGACCATGGGCAGCCATGCCCGGCTCGATGCGGCCAAGCGCCAGATGGAGCTCGACTGCATGGGCCCCGAGGCCTATAGCCGGCTGGAGGCCAGCCGCCCCGCCCCGACGGCGGTACTGCCCGCTGATCCCTATTGGGACGGCTACCCATACCGCCCCCATCGCCCCCGCCCACCGGCACCACCGCCCGCCCCCGCACCCAGCATCAGCCGCTGCGATGTGTTCAAGTGCGTGGATACGCAGGGCTATTCGCACCCCCGGGGCCAGATTGGCGAAACCGCACGGCCACCGAGCCCCGGCGCCAACCCGCGCAGCTGCCGCAGCCAGGGCGGCTCGGCACCCTGCTAGCCCGGGCGAGGCTCAAGCACCAGGGCCCGCCGCAGTGCCCGCCCCCACCAGGTACACAGCGGCCTGCAAGCCGTGGTGCACCGTCTGGTAGCGCAGTACCAGGCCCAGCTCCTGCCGCATACGCGTATTGCTCAGGCGCCGCGACTCGCGCATGAAACTCAGCAAGGTGGGGCTCAGTTGCTGCTCGGCCTCGGCAAGGCTGATTCGCATCGGGTGCGGCAGGCGCCACAGGTCAGCGGCCAGGTCAAAATAATCGCCCATCAGCATCGCAGAGTCATCGGCCACATTGGTGATGCGCTGTGGCATACCGCGCCATAGCGCCCGCACCACCGCGCGCGCCAGGTCATCGGCATGGATGTGGCTGGTGTAGACATCGTCCTCGCGCCGCAACAGCGGCGTGCCGCGCTGCAGCCGCCCCAACGGGGTGCCGCCCTCGCGGTCGCCTGCGTAGATGCCGGGGATGCGCAGTACATGCACGGCAGCGCCGCTGGCCACCAAGCGCCGCGCCCAGGCCCGCAATTGGCGTTCGGCATCGACCCGGCGCAGCGCCCGGGCGGTGCTGGCGCGCAGCGGATGGGTCTCCGTGACCCAGGCACCGTCCCAGTTGCCATAGACACCGCTGGTGGAGCCGTACACCAGCTGCGGCGCCTGCCCCGCGCGGCAGGCCAGTGCTTGCAGCAGGTGGCGTGTGCGCAGATCGCGCGAGGCTAGCGTGGGCGGCGTTCCCGCAGCGGGCTGCGCCGGTGGCGCCAGATGTACCACGCGCTGGGCCAAGCCAGCCAGCCGGCGCAGGCTGCGCGGCTCGTCCAGATTGCCCAGCAACGGCGTAGCACCCAGGGCACGCAGGCTGTCAAAGCGCTGCGGCGATGAACTGAGCGCCCGCACCAGCGGGCCGCGCGCCGCATGCGCATGCTGGCCTGGCCGCTGCCACAGCTGCAGCACCCGCTGGCCGACATCGCCGCAGCCCACGATCAGCACCCGTTGGCGCCGAAAACGCGCCGGCAAGGCCTGGCCAGCTGCCATGGCGCAGCGCTGTCGGGGCCCGCTTCGCGGGCTTTGGTTTAAAGGCACAATAAGCTTTCTTGGTTCAGATGGCAGCCATCACACTGCAGTCTAGCGTCTGAACCTGCTTGCAAATGCCAGCGCTCACCCCATTTATGCAACCCCAGGCGCCGATGAGCGCCGTTGTTTTGTGTCGATAAGGAATTTTGGTGCAATGAGCTCTTCGTCCAGCGCGTTTCAAATTTCGGTCCTGCCCAGCGGACGCGCATTTGCCACCCAGGCCTCGGAAGCGATCCTGACGGCTGCGATCCGCAGCGGCGTAGGTCTGCCGTATGGTTGCAAGGATGGCGCCTGCAGCTCCTGCAAATGCAAGAAGCTCAGCGGCACCGTCGTGCATGGTCCCCACAGCGAACGTGCGCTGAGCCCGCAGGAAGAGGCCGACGGCATGATCCTGCCGTGCTGCGCCGTGCCCACCAGCGATGTGGTGATCGAGTCGCGCCATGTCACCGATGAAAGCGCCTTTCCGATCAAAAAAATGCCGGTGCGCGTGCAGACCATCGAGCGCTTGTCGCCCGATGTCGTCAAGCTGCGCCTGCAGCTGCCTGCCGCAGACAGCTTTCGCTACCACGCCGGTCAGTACATCGAGTTTTTGCTTGCCGGTGGCACGCGCCGTGCCTATTCGATGGCGATTGCGCCGCACCACCAGGACAGCGCGCCTGGCTTGGAGTTGCATATCCGCCACACACCCGGCGGTCTTTTTACCGACCACGTGTTTGGCGCGATGAAGGAGCGCGAGATCCTGCGCATCGAAGGCCCGTTCGGCAGCTTCTTCCTGCATGACGGCGACAAACCGATGGTCTTTCTGGCCTCGGGCACCGGCTTTGCGCCGATCAAGGCGCTCATCGAACATCTGCAGCACCACGACATCCAGCGCCCGGTGGTGGTGTACTGGGGCGGCAGGCGCCCGCAAGACCTGTATATGCACGACTGGATGCTGGCACGCAGCGCCGAGATGCCCCAGCTGCGCTATGTGCCGGTGGTGTCCGACGCGCTGGCAGAAGACGCCTGGCAAGGCCGCAGCGGCTTTGTGCACCAGGCCGTGCTCGATGATTTTGCCGACTTGTCGGGCTACGAGGTCTATGCCTGTGGCGCGCCAATTGTCGTGGATTCTGCCCGCGCCAGCTTTACCAGCCAGCGCGGCCTGCCGGAAGACGCCTTCTTTGCCGATGCCTTCGTGACCGAGGCCGACAAGCAGAACCAGATCGTATGAATGGCTGAGACACGGGGTCTGACAGGGCGCAATCGCGGCCCTGTCCCACTTCCGCGTCACGGCATGTACATGCCCCAGCCGCTACACTAGAAAGTTTAGAGCCGCTCACACAGTCCAACCTGCGTTAGGGCCCCGCCTTGTCGTGCGTTTGTCATGCTGCAGGCTGGACCCCTCCCTCTGCAACGCCAAGCTTTGGCTGGCGGGGCTGTGCTGGCGGCACTCAGGGGGTAGTGCCTGCTCGTATCAGGCGCTTCGTCGTTATTCACTCTCGTCAAGAAGACACCAAACCATGCAACGCAGAAATATCCTGTTATCCACCGTCCTGGCCGCCGCCGCTTTCGCTGCACCTGCCGCTTTTGCGGCCGATCCGGTGATTCGCCTGGTCGTGCCTTACGCCCCGGGAGGTCCACTGGATGTCACCTCGCGCATCCTGGCTGAACGTGTCCGCGACCAACTGGGTACCGTGGTGATCGACAACAAGGCGGGTGCCGGTGGCAACATCGGTGCCGACATCGTGGCCAAGGCCGCACCGGACGGCCTGACCATCGGCCTGTCGGCGACGGCCACGCATGCCGTCAATCCCTGGCTGTACACCAAGATGCCTTTCAACGCCGCCAAGGATTTCACCGCCATCACCCAGATGGTGCGCGTGCCCAATGTGCTGGTGATGAACACCGAGCGCGCCAAGGCGCTGCAGATCAGCAATGTGCAGGACCTCATTGCCTATGCCAAGAAGAACCCCGGCAAGCTCAATTTCGGCAGCGGCGGCAATGGCAGCTCCGGCCACCTGGCCGGCGAGATGATGAAGCGCCAGGCCGGCATCTTTGCCGTGCACGTGCCCTACCGGGGCGCCAACCCTGCGCAGCTGGCGCTGCTGTCGGGCGAGGTGGATTTCAACATCGACAACCTGGCGGCCGCGTCGGCCAACATCCACAGCGGCAAGCTCACCGCGCTGGCCGTCACCAGCCTGCACGCCAGCCCGATGCTGCCCGGCGTGCCACCGCTGGCCGACACCCTCAAAGGCTTCGAGATCGACACCTGGTGGGGTCTGGTGGCACCGGCCAACACGCCGCCTGATGTGATCAACCGCCTCAACAAGGCCTTTACCGATGCGCTGAAGGATCCGGCCACCAAGACCCGTTTTGCCAGCCTGATGGCCGAGCCCGTGCCCACTACGCCGGCCGAGTTTGACAAGTTCATGGCCTCCGAGCGCAACAAGTACGAATCGGTGGTCAAGCTCTCTGGCGCCAAGGTCGACTAAGCGCCGCGCTGCGAATCCGTAGCGCCCAGCAAGAAGCCCCGCCAGCGTGCAGCTGCGGGGCTTTGTTCTTGTGGGGCGGTATCTCTCTCTCGCCGGCTCAGCGCCACCAGTCCGGCCCTTGGCTGCGCTGCACACCCTGTGGCAAAAGCGGCTGCAGCTGTGCCTCGCTGACCCAGGCCGGCGCCAGCTCCTGCAGCGGTGCCAGCACAAAGGCACGCTGCCACATGCGCGGATGGGGCACTTGCAGGTCGGGCATCGCGATCGACGTGCCGATATCCGCATAGAGCAGCACATCCAGGTCCAGCGTGCGCGGGGCATTGCGGTAGGGGCGCTCGCGGCCGGCGGCCAGCTCCAGTTGCTGCAGCAAGTGCAACAGCTGCTGTGCTGACAGCGATGTGCGCAGCTCGGCCACGGCATTGAGGTAGTCGGGCCCGTTGGAATCCACCGGCCGGCTGCTGTACAACGACGAGACCGCCTGCACGGCCACACCCGCGCTGCCCGCCAATTGCTGCAAAGCCTGCGCCATCGCAGCACCCCGGTCGCCCAAATTGGCACCCAGGCCTATCCAGGCGCGCAAGCTCTGCCCGGCGGGCGGTGCGGCATCACCATTGGCCAAGCGCTGCGCCTGGCCCATCGCTTCAGTCGCCATTGGCGGCTGCATCACCACCATTGCCGCCACCTGCTGCACCGCCGGCATCACCCGCACCGGGTTTGCGGCGGCGGCGGCGGCGCTTCTTCGCTGGCGCATCACCATGGGCTTCGCTGTCGCTGTCGATGGCCTGCTGAGCCACCTGGTCCAGGCTGGAGCCTTCCTGCGCTTCTGTGGCGGCTGCCGGCTTTCTCGGGGCGCGCTTGGGCTTGGCAGCGCCTGCCTTGGGCTTGGCACGCTGCTCTTCACGCACCTGGGCGATCAGGTCTTCGCGGCGGGCCTCATCGGCCTGCTGGAACTCCTGCCACCAGTTGGCCAGCGCTTCGTCCACCTCGCCCACATCGGCGCGCAGACGCAGAAAGTCGAAGCCGGCACGGAAGCGCGCCTGTGCGATCATGCCGAACGGCGTGCTGCCGGTGCGCTTTTCAAAGCGCGGCTGCATCACCCAGATTTCGCGCATATCAGCGGCGAGCTTGCCCCGGCCGGAGACATCGCCGATGCGGTGGTTGAAGACATCGTCGATCGCATCCTGCAGCGCCGGGTGCGGGTGCTCGCCCTTGAGCATGCGCTTGTCCCAGCCCGCTTTCACGTCCTGCCACAGCACGCAGGCGAGCAAGAAGCTTGGCGCCACGCTCTTGCCTTCGGCCACGCGGCGGTCGGTGTCCATCAGCGCAGCCTGCACAAACGGCAGGTCGGCGCGGTCCACCACCACATCCAGCAGCGGGTAGATGCCCTTGGCCAGGCCCAGCAGGCGCAGTTGCTCGATCGAGGCCAGCGAATGCCCTGTCTGCAAAAGCTTGAGCATTTCGTCAAACATGCGGCTTTGCGGCACTTCCTGCAGCAGCTGGGCACATTCGACCAGCGGTTTGGCGGTCTTGGGGTCGAGCGTGAAGCCCTTCTTGCTGAGCTTGGCGGCAAAGCGCACCGCGCGGATGATGCGCACCGGGTCTTCGCGGTAGCGGGTGGCCGGATCACCAATCATGCGCAGCACATGCTTTTGCGAGTCGCGGATGCCCTTGTGGTAGTCCACGACGATCTGGGTCTGCGGGTCGTAGTACATGGCGTTGACGGTGAAGTCGCGCCGCGCCGCATCTTCGTTCTGGGGACCCCAGACGTTGTCGCGCAGCACACGGCCGCTTTCGTCCACCGCCAGCTTCATGCCGGCCAGTGCGGCCTTGCTGGTTTTCTCGTTGCCCTGCACCTGTTCGGCCTTGGAGCTGTCCAGGAAGGCCCGGAAGGTGGTGACTTCGATGACCTCGTTCTCGCGGCCACGGCCATAGACCACGTGCACAATGCGAAAACGCCGGCCGATGATGAAGGCGCGGCGGAACAGGCTCTTGACCTGCTCGGGCGTGGCGTTGGTGGCCACGTCGAAGTCCTTGGGGCGCAGGCCCAGCAGCAGGTCGCGCACGGCCCCGCCGACGATATAGGCCTCAAACCCTGCTTCCTTCAACGTGCTGCAGACATCCAGCGCGCGGCGGTCCACCAGCTTGGGATCGATGTTGTGCACATCGACGCCGACTTCCTCGCGCTTGCCAAAGGGGTTCTTGGTCTTGCTGGCCGCCGTGGCTTTGCCGAGCAATTTATCGATGATGGTCTTGATCATGCGTGAGGCTCCAGCAGGTCCAGAATGCGCCAGCCGCGTTCTGTCGCCAATTGGCGCAGGCGGTCGTCAGGGTTGGTGGCCACCGGCGTATTGACTTTCTCCAGCAGCGGCACGTCGTTCATCGAATCGCTGTAGAAGATGCTGTCCACGCTGTCCCAGCTCAGGCCGCGCTCGGCCATCCAGGCTTCCATGCGGGTGACCTTGCCGGCACGCATCGTCGGCACGCCATCGATCTCGCCGGTGATCCAGCCCGAGGCATCACGCGCCAGGTTGACGGCCAGCAGGTGGTCCACACCCAAGGCCTTGGCGATGGGGCGGGTCACGAATTCATTGGTGGCGGTGACGATCACGATGGTGTCACCCGCGTCCCGGTGCTGCTGCAGCAGCGCCAGCGCCGCCGGCTGGATATGCGGCTCGATGACCTCCTGCATGAACGCGAGATGGGCGTCGTCGGCGGCCTGCGGCCCCAGTTTGCGAATGGCCTCAGTGGCAAAACGCACATAGGCATGGATATCGAGCGTGCCTTTTTGGTAATCGGCAAAAAAGGCCGCGTTGCGGCTGCCGAACTCCTGCTTGTCGCACCAGCCCTTGCGCAACGTGAACTCCCCCCATTCGTAGTCCGAATCGAGCGGCAGCAAAGTATGGTCCAGGTCAAAAAGCGCAAGCCTAGTGCTTGTGCCAGCAGAGTTATTCATTCAAAAAATCTCGGTTGTTGCTGGAAGAACGTGTTTGTGATCCAAGACCATTTACTCCGTCTCCAGCATGTCCTTGAGCAAGGGGATCGTCAGGCCCCTCTTATTGCGCAAGGCAAAATTGTCCAGGTGGTCCAACAGCTGCATCAGACTGCCCAAATCGCGTGAGAAGCGCTTGAGCATGTAATCCATCACATCGTCGGTCAATACCAGGCCACGTCGTTTGGCTTCATCCTTGAGCACGTCCCTGCGCTGTGCTTCGCTGAGCAGATGCAGCTGGTAGATCTCGCCCCAGCCCAGCCGGGTGCGCAAGTCGTCACGCAGTTTCAGGTCCGAGGGCGGCACATCGCCCGCCGCCAGCACCCAGCGCCGCGCGCCGGTTGCCGGGCTGGTGGCGTTGACGAACCAGTTGAAGGCCGCCGCCTGCTGCACCGGGTTGTAGAACTGCACCTCATCCAGAATCACCGCTGACCAACGCTCATTGAAAGCACTGGGAAAGCGCGTGCTCGCATCGAGCCAGCCCACCGGTGAGCCCTGCTCGCGCAAGGCCTCCGCGACCGCACGCAGCACATAGGTCTTGCCACAGCCCATCTCACCCCACAGGTAGGTCGGCACGGTCGAGCGCGGCGTGTCCCAGGCCTCATTGACCTGGGCATGCAGATGCGCGAGTGCTGCGTGGTTCGAGCCCGCAAAAAACCGGTTCAGGCTTGGCGCTGGCGCCAAGCCCAGATCCAAAGCCATTTGCTTCATGCGCCAACTCCTATCCGCACCCGTGCCCGCCGTGCGTGGGGCACTGCGTTGGTGGGGTTCGGATAAAAGGAAATCTCACGCATGGCTGCGTTCAATACAAGAAAGCGTTCAGTGTGGTTGGGCGCAACGCGCGCCAACTGGGGGCTCCCCTGCTCGGGGCATATGTACTGGCCAGAGGCGTACATGCAAACCCATTGATTTTAGTCGGTAGTCACGACCGTGTGACACAAAAGGCCGAAGTGCCGCATTTATGCAGGAAATCGGCCACACCGCGCGCTGCAAATGGCTGCACAGCCGTTAACAGTGCACACCGGACGGGCATTCTGGCCCCTCAGGTATGGCTTGCGGCATAAAATCGACGTTTCTGGCCCCCGTTGGGTCAGCTTGTCAGCTTTATTGCCTTTGTAGTCCCTCATGAGCTCTTCCCATTCCTCCACCCCCCTTTCGTACAAAGACGCTGGCGTTGATATTGACGCAGGCGACGCGCTGGTCGAGCGCATCAAGCCCCTGGCCAAGAAAACCATGCGCGAAGGCGTGATGGCGGGTATCGGTGGTTTTGGCGCGCTGTTTGAAGTGCCCAAGCGCTACAAGGAGCCGGTGCTGGTCTCGGGTACCGACGGCGTTGGCACCAAGCTGCGCCTGGCTTTTGAGTGGAACATGCATGACACCGTGGGCATCGACCTGGTGGCCATGAGCGTCAACGACGTGCTGGTGCAAGGCGCCGAGCCGCTGTTCTTCCTCGACTACTTTGCCTGCGGCAAGCTGGATGTGGACACCGCAGCAGCTGTGGTGGGCGGCATCGCCAAGGGCTGCGAGCTGTCGGGCTGCGCACTGATCGGTGGTGAGACCGCCGAGATGCCCGGCATGTACCCGGACGGCGAATACGACCTGGCCGGCTTTGCCGTCGGCGCTGTCGAGAAAAGCAAGATCCTGACCGGCCAGAACGTGCAGGCCGGCGACGTGGTGCTGGGCCTGGCCTCGCACGGCGTGCACTCCAATGGATTCTCGCTGGTGCGCAAGTGCATCGAGCGCGCGCAAAGCCAGGGCGGCCTGCCCGACACCCTGGACGGCAAGCCTTTCAAGAACGCCATCATGGAGCCCACGCGCCTCTATGTGCTCAACGTGCTGAAGGTGCTGGCAGCGCAGCCCATCAAGGCGCTGGCCCACATCACCGGTGGCGGCCTGCTGGAGAACATCCCCCGCGTGCTGCCGGAAGGCCTGGGCGCGCACCTGGTCAAGGGCAGCTGGCCCCAGACCGAGCTGTTCGCCTGGCTGCAAAAGACGGCGGGGATCGATGACATCGAGATGAACCGCACGTTCAACAATGGCATCGGCATGGTGGTGGTCGTTCCCGCCGACAGCGAACAGGCGGTCAAGGACGCCTTCTCTGCGCTTGGTGAACAAGTGTGGACGATTGGCAGCATCGGCCCCCGCGGCGCGGATGCTGCGGTCACGGTGCGCTAAGCTTCCCCGACAGGGCGGGCGCATTGAGCCGCCTGCCCCGTGCGCAGCACGGGCCAGCTCCTGGCCCTCCGACTCGCTCAGATGGATGGCCTACGATGCAACCGGATTCTGCAAAGCCCACGTCCAACAGCCCCGGCCAGCCGGCCAGTGGCGCTGCGGACCTGCCGCATGTTTGGCGGCCGCCTCCTGCGCACTGGGGCGTCAGGGTGGCCTCCTATGTGCTGATGGCCGCCGCCTTGCTGCTGATCATGCTCAATGGCCTGCTGGTGGGCCTGCTGGCCGCATGCGCCGGCTACACCTTCACGTTGTTTCTGGTGCACAAGATCCGCGAGCTCAGCCGCGTGCCGGCATCGCTGAACACCCCTCCCCCGCTGTGGATGGAATACCTGTCCGTGACCATCGTGCTGGTGGTGCCCGTGGTGCTCGTGACCATCGGCCTGATCCACTCGCAGGGCTATCTGCTGAACGCGCCGCAGCAGTACCGCGAGATGCTGGTGTCGATGGCCAAGACCCTGCTCGACCTGCGCAGCAAGCTGCCGCCCGAGTTGGCCAATGTGCTGCCCGACGGCGTGCAGGACCTGCAGCAAAGGGCTGCCGAGTACCTGGGCACCAAGGCAGGTGCCATTGCCAACATGGGCCGGCTCTGGCTCACCGGCCTGCTCTATGTGTTTGTGGGCCTGCTGATTGGTGCACTGGCCGCCGTGCGCCACAGCCGCCACTCCCATGCGCCGCTGGCCTACCAGCTGCAGCTGCGCGTGCAGCGCTTTGGCGATGCCTTCCGGCAGATTGTTGCGGCGCAGTTCTGGATCGCGCTGTTCAACACGGTACTGACCGCCATCTTCCTGCTCGGCATCCTGCCGCTGATCAACATGCGCCTGCCCTATAGCGGGGCGCTGATCATGCTGACGTTTTTCGGCGGTCTGATCCCCATTGTCGGCAACCTGGTCTGCAATGCCGTCATCACCACCGTGGGCCTGTCGGTCTCTCCGCTGACCGCCGTGGCCTGCCTGGCCTTTTTGGTGCTGATCCACAAGGCCGAGTACCTGATCAATGCCAAGGTCGTCGGCGCCAAAACGCATATGGGCGTCTGGGAACTGCTGTCGGTGATGTTTGTCGCGGAAGCCATCTTTGGCCCTGCCGGGCTGGTCGCAGCGCCGCTCTTTTACGCCTATCTGAAAAAAGAGTTGTTTGCGGCGCGGCTGATCTAGCATTCGTCTCCACGGGCATGGCACCCCAGGCAGGTGCAGATGCCCCACCTCCGGTCGCTCCAGGTACAGAGCGCCAGGCATCCATCACAGCGCTCACCTGCACGGGCTGAGCCCAGGCCCATGCCTCTGCGTCACGCGGTCCCGCAGTCTGTCAGCCCCCGATCAGCGCGAACCGCACAGAGGGATGTCCAGGCCATGCCTTCCATGCACCATCGGCACCGCACAGGCGCAAAAAACCCCGGTGATCAAACCGGGGTTCTGTGTACGAAATGCGCTGCGCCGTTGATCAATAGACTTCCGGAACATACATGGATGCGGGCACCGGCAGGCGCGTGTAATCCGGATGGCGCACCCGATCGGGCAGCACGACATTCTCGTGGTCCACATCGGTGTAGGGCACCTGCGAGAGGAAATGCGCGATGCAGTTCAAGCGCGCCTTTTTCTTGTCATCGGCATGCACCAGCCACCACGGCGCTTCGGGGATGTGGGTGCGCTCCAGCATCACCTCCTTGGCCTTGGTGTACTCCTCCCAGCGCACGCGGCTTTGCAGATCCATCGGCGACAGCTTCCACTGCTTGAGCGGATCATGGATACGCCCGAGGAAGCGCAGATGCTGCTCTTCGTCGCTGATCGAAAACCAGTATTTGACCAGGCGGATACCCGAGCGCACCAGCATTTTTTCAAACTCGGGCACGGTACGGAAAAACTCTTCGTACTGGTCGTTGGTGCAAAAGCCCATGACCTTCTCGACGCCAGCGCGGTTGTACCAGCTGCGGTCAAACAGCACGATCTCGCCGGCTGCAGGCAGGTGCGCCACATAGCGCTGGAAGTACCACTGCGTGCGTTCGCGGTCATTGGGCGCCGGCAAGGCCGCCACGCGCACCACGCGGGGGTTGAGGCGCTGGGTGATGCGCTTGATGACACCGCCCTTGCCTGCGGCGTCGCGCCCCTCGAACAGCACCACCACCTTTTGACCGGTGTGCTGCACCCAGTCCTGCAGCTTGACGAGCTCACCCTGCAGCCTGAGCAGCTCGCGAAAGTACTGGTAGTCATGCTCCGTCATCCCGGCGGCAAACGGCGTGCCCAGCATGCCATCTTCCATCTCGAGCTCCAGAGACTCGTCATAGTCATCCATCACGTCACGCGCAATCTTGTGCATGACGTCTTCTGGCGATATTCCCAATCGGTCTTTCATAATGGCGCATCCCTAGTGCTGCCATCTTGCCGAAGTTGTGTGACGACACAATGACAAAGAAATGTCAGAACCACGTCAAACGTTACATTCGTTGCAAATCTAACAAAGCCGCACGGATATACGCCGCATCCTCCGGATTGCCGGTGTGGTTCAGGTAGGCCTGCAGGTCTTCACGCGCTCGGTCATGCACGCCCAGTTCTGCATAGGCCAGGCCTCGGTCGCGCAGCTCCGTCCAGGCATCGGGCAGCAGCACCAGCAGGCGGTTTTGCACCTCGATCAGCTTGGCCCAGTTCTTGTCACTGCGGTAGACCTCCTTCATATTGGAGAGCATGCGCGCAATGATGTCGCGTGGAGTGGCCGCCTGCAGGTACAGGCCCAGCGGCACATCGTCTTCGTCGACGCGGTGAAACGCCTTTTGCATCGGCTCGAGCATCTCGGCAAGCATATTGCTGGAAAACGACTGGCCCGACAGCGGGTCAAGCACGATCTGCCCTTCGGCCACACTCACTTTGAGCAGAAAATGGCCGGGAAAGCAGATGCCATGGGCGGGCAGCTGCAATGCCGATGCGAGCTCCAGCCATATGACAGCCAACGATACGGGGATGCCGCGCCTGCGGTGCAACACGGCATTGAGGCAACTGTTGTCCAGTGCGTAGAAGTCATTGGGATTGCCCTGAAACCCCCAGTCGGCATAAAACCGGTGGTTGAGCGCCTTGAGCCGGGTCAGCGCGCTGCGGCTGCTGGCATCGCGGCTTTCCATCAGTTGACCCAGCAGCTGATCGACCTCGTTCAACACCTGCTGGGTATCGAGTTGCGGGTATTCGATGCAGGCCACGGCAGCAGCCGCTTCCAGCAGCGGAAAACCCTCATCGCTGCTGACCAACGATTCGAAATGCTCCAACGGTGTGGGGATAGAAAAGCGGAAGTCCATACACATCCCAACTGCAGCGCCGCCGCATACATCGCTGGCACATTCGGGCGCTGCCTGTGCCATGACGCCATGTATAGCACGAGACAGCCCCGAATGCAGGCCCTGTAGGACACAATTGTGCAAAAGCTGCGTAAATATGCAGGCTATCCCCCAGGAATGCCCTTAGGAACCAATGCCGGGCAGATGCCACCACTGCGCCTGCAGTGAGCGCAAGGCGTTCAGCGGCGCAGCAAGCCGCGCAGCTTCATGCCTGACAAGGCCAGCACGCCAAAGTACAGCAGCGCGGCGCCGGCCATCCACAGCGCCAGCAGGCCCACGCGCTCCAGACGGTGCGCGCCCATCGCCACCCAGTCGGTCATCTGTGCGCCCCAGGCCAGAAAGATGCCCAGCAGTGCCACCGCCAGCGAGACCCGGGCCAGAAAGATCCACCAGCCCGGCCTGGGCTGGAAGCTGCCGCGCCGGATCAGGCCCACCAGCAGCCACAGCGCATTGATGACGGCACCCAGCCCAATCGACAAGGCCAGGCCGGTATGGGCCATTGTCGGCACCAGCACCAGATTCAACAGCTGCGTCAGCACCAGCACACAGATGGCAATCTTCACCGGTGTGCGGATGTCCTGGCTCGCATAAAAGCCAGGGGCCAGCACCTTGATGGCCACCATGGCCAACAGGCCCACGCCATAGCCTTGCAGCGCCAGCGCAATCTGGCCCACATCCGAGCCCTTGAGCGCACCGTAGTGAAACAGCACCGCCACCAAGGGCTTGGCAAACAGCAGCAGGCCAGCCGCACAGGGGGCGGCCAGCAGCACCACGATGCGCAGGCCCCAGTCCAGCATCGCGCCATAGCGCTCGTCATCGCCCGCTGCCTTGGCCGAGGACAGCTGCGGCGTCAGCACCACGCCCAGCGCCACACCCAGCAAGGCGGTGGGAAATTCCATCAGTCGGTCGGCGTAGAACAACCAGGTCACACTGCCAGGGGCCAGGTAGGAGGCGATCTGGGTATTGATCATCAGCGAGATCTGGGCCACGCCCACACCCAGCAACGCGGGCGCCATCAGCGACAGGATGCGGCGCACACCGGCATCGGCCCAGGCCTGCCTGATGGCCGAAGGCCGGCACGAGATGCGTGGCAGCATGCCGATGCGGCGCAGCGCCGGAAACTGCACCACCAGCTGCAGCACGCCTCCGGCCATCACGCCGATGGCCATGCCGTAGATGGGCTCCAGCCCATGGCTGCGCATCCAGGGCGTCAGCGCCAAGGCAGCCACAATCATGCTGAGATTGAGCAGCACCGGCGTGAAAGCCGGCACGATAAATCGCTTCCAGGTATTGAGCACCCCGGCAGCCAATGCCACCAGCGACATGAAACCGATATAGGGAAACATCCAGCGCGTCATCAGCACGGCCGCGTCATAACTGTGCGGGTTTTGCCGCAGGCCACTGGCCAGCAGCCAGACCAGCACGGGCGCTGCGACCACGCCCACCACACAGGTCAGCGCCAGAATCCAGAACAGCACCGTGGCCACACTGTGCACCAGGGTGCGCGTGCGCTCCTCGCCTTCCTTGGTCAGGGTGGTGGCAAGCACCGGCACAAAGGCCTGGCTGAATGCCCCTTCTGCAAACAAGCGCCGGAACAGATTGGGAATGCGGAACGCTACATTGAATGCGTCGGTCAACGCGCTGGCACCAAACATGGTGGCCATCAGCAGGTCGCGGGCAAGCCCTGTGATACGCGAGAGCAGCGTAAACAGGGAGACGGTGGAGGCAGCTTTGAACAGTGACACCCGGGCAGTGTAGCTGCGCCGCTGGCAGGAAATTGCCGGATATCTGGATTTCTGAGTAAAGAGCAGCTATAATGCCCGATTCACTGAAAACATCCGCAGACTCAAAGGACACTCATCATGGCATCTAAGCCAGTCAAGAAAAACCCCCGTTTGGCATCCGGCCGCAAGCGCGCCCGCCAAACCATCAAGCTGAACGCCGCCAACACCTCGCTGCGTTCCAAGTACCGTACCGCCATCAAGAACGTGGAAAAGGCTGTTGCCGCTGGCGACAAGACCAAGGCCACCGAACTGTTTGCCAAGGCGCAATCCGTGCTGGACACGATTGCCGACAAGGGCATCTTCCACAAGAACAAGGCTGCTCGCGATAAGAGCCGCATCGCTGCCAAGGTCAAGGCCCTGGCACTGGCCGCCTAAGCCCATTAGGCAATCGCACGGGCAGGATCCCCTGCCCGCCGTTTGTAACGGGTGCGCTCTCAGTGAACTAAAAAGCCGTCGCAAGACGGCTTTTTTCGTTGTATGGGCCTCTTTTGCCCACTGCCTGATCTGCATCGGCCTGCCGCCGCACGTCCCGGATGGCGAGCCAGCCGGACGGGCTCGGCCAGCTCACGGGCACGCCACCGGCTGAGCCCCAGCGCAACCGCGTTGACGGCCCATGGCCCAGCCGCAAAAAAGGCCTGAAAATCAGGCCTTGGTCGTGTCGCTGGAAGTGCTGGCTCCGGGCTTGCCGGGATCCACCGCCGCCTCGGGAATCAGGCAGGCATCGGTGGTCTGCAGTCCGTTGTCGCGCGCAAAGTTCATCACGAAATCCCAGGCCATCGGCTCATGGACCTGCAGTTCCCGCTTGACGATGACGCATTTGGCGCCGTTCATCGTTGTAGGGACGCACCAGGGCGAATAGCCCAGATGGCCACCACGGCGCATACCGCCCGGACGAAACTGGCTCATCACTCCCGCGAGACGCTCCGCCCAGTCGCTGGGGCGAAAGGTCTTCCCATTCTGGGTCAGGCCCAGAATGAAAACTTCTTGAGATGTTGGAGAAACCATGGGGTGGAAGCCTCTGATAGACGCCTGAGCACAGGATCACTGCCTCAGGCCAAACCCGTATTTTAACTCTTATATAAGAGATACGCACGCGCAAGGCATAAGTTCAAAACATCAGGAAATGCAAGAAACGCATAACCCTGCAGCGCATGCAGTAGCCGCCGGAACGGCCCAGCCCGGTTTTTTGCGCTCTGCAGTCTAGCCTGCGCAGAAAGGGCCGCGCAGGCAGTCAGGCAGCACCGCGATTCTGTGATGCGCATTCTTCACTAGTCTGCCGCAATGCAGCCCCTAGAATGGGACTTCCGCTGGTGCCATGCCATAGGGGTATGGGGCCCAAGCGGATTTTTTGATTCTGATCCTTTTTCCGGAGATTTCCATGCAAGACACTGTCAAGCCTTCTGAGCCCCACGTGATGACTACCTATGGCCGCGTGCCGGTCGCACTGGAGCGAGGCCAGGGCGTGCGTGTGTGGGATGTCAACGGCAAGGAATACCTCGACGCGCTGGGCGGCATCGCCGTCAACACGCTGGGCCACAACCACGGCAAGCTGGTCGCTGCGCTGCACGACCAGATGACCAAGCTGATCCACACCAGCAACTACTACTATGTGCCCGGCCAGGAAAAGCTGGCGGCCCTGCTGGTCGAGCGTTCGAAGATGACCAATGTCTTCTTCTGCTCCACCGGTCTGGAGGCGAACGAGGCCTCGATCAAGATCGCGCGCAAGTACGGCGTGGACAAGGGCATCGAAAAGCCGGTGATCGTCGTGTTCGACCATGCCTTCCATGGCCGCTCGATCGCCACGATGAGCGCCACCGCCAACCCCAAGGTGCGCAACGGCTTCGGCCCCCTGCTCGACGGCTTTCTGCGTGTGCCGGCCAATGACTTCGTCGCGCTGCAGGAAGCGACCGAAGGCAACCCGAACATCGTGGGCGTGATGATGGAGCCCATCCAGGGCGAAGGCGGCCTGCACCCGATGCGCGCGGAGTTCATGAAGCAGGTGCGCGAGCTGTGCGATGCCAAGGACTGGCTGTTCATCGTTGATGAAATCCAGGCCGGTATGGGCCGCACCGGCAAGTGGTTTGCCCACCAATGGGCCGGCATCGTGCCCGATGTGATGTCGCTGGCCAAGGGCCTGGGATCGGGCGTGCCGGTGGGCGCCGTCGTTGCCGGCCCCAAGGCAGCCAAGGTGCTGCAGCCAGGCAACCACGGCACCACCTTTGGTGGCAACCCGCTGGCCATGCGTGCCGGCGTGGAAACCATTGCGATCATGGAAGAAGAAGGCCTGCTGGCCAACGCCACCCAGGTCGGCGATCACCTGAAGGCAGCGCTGAACCAGGCGCTCGCTGGCACACCCGGCTTTGTCGAAGTGCGCGGCCAGGGCCTGATGATCGGCGTGGAGCTGAACAAGCCCTGCGGCGAGCTGATCACGCGCGGCGTGCAGGAAGCCGGCCTGCTGTTCAGCGTGACCGCCGACACGGTGATCCGCATCGTGCCACCGCTGATCCTCACCAAGGCCGAGGCCGATGAAATCGTCGCCAAGCTGGTACCGCTGGTCAAATCCTTCCTGGCAGGCCAATAAGGCCGGAAAAAGAACGCAATGAAACACTATCTGCAATTCCAGGACTTCAGCGCCGACGAATACGAATACCTGCTCAAGCGCGCCGCGCTGATCAAGCAGAAGTTCAAGGGCTATGTGACCCACCACACGCTGGCCGACCGCACCCTGGCCATGATCTTCGAGAAAGCCAGCACCCGCACGCGCGTGAGCTTTGAAGCCGGTATGTACCAGCTGGGCGGCTCGGTGGTCCACCTGACCACCGGCGACAGCCAGCTGGGCCGTGCCGAGCCGATCGAGGACAGCGCCCGCGTGATCAGCCGCATGACCGACCTGGTGATGATCCGCACCTTCGGCCAGGACAAGATCGAGCGCTTTGCGGCACATTCGCGCGTGCCGGTCATCAATGGCCTGACCAACGAGTTCCATCCCTGCCAGATCCTGGCCGACATCTTCACCTTCATCGAGCACCGTGGCTCCATCCAGGGCAAGACGGTTGCCTGGGTGGGTGATGGCAACAACATGGCCAACACCTGGCTGCAGGCGGCCAACCTGCTGGGCTTCAAGGTCCATGTCAGCACGCCCAGCGGCTATGGCATTGATGAGCAACTGGCGTTCAGCGGCCGCCCCTACGACAAGGGCTGCTACCAGCTGTTCAGCGATCCGCAGGAGGCCTGCAAGGGCGCCGACCTGGTCACCACCGACGTGTGGACCAGCATGGGCTATGAAGAGGAAAACGAAAAGCGCAAGAAGGCCTTTGCCGACTGGTGCGTGGACCTCGACATGATGGCCGTCGCCAAGAAGGACGCGCTCTTCATGCACTGCCTGCCCGCCCACCGCGGCGAAGAGGTGCAGGCCGAGGTCATCGACGGCCCGCAGTCCGTCGTCTGGGACGAGGCCGAGAACCGCATGCATGTGCAAAAGGCTTTGATGGAGTACCTGCTGATCGGCAAGCAAGGCTAGGCGGCGCTAACACAACCCTTGATACTTCGTTGCCGCGTCTTGTCGTACTAAAGTACTGCCTGCGACTCGGCGCCTCGTCTCAAGGGCCGTGTTAACGCCTTTCGGTGCCACCAATCCAGCGGCTGTTCATCGGCTGGCTGAGCCACCCCGGCCCCTCCAGATGCAGCAATGCCCCGAACCTTCCGGTATCGGGGCATTGTTATTTCAGCGCCTACCAGTCAAATCAGGCAGATCAGGCAGCGGGTGCCGTCGTTCGGATCAGGTGGTCAAACGCGCTCAGCGCGGCAGTCGCACCAGCACCTGCGGCAATCACGATCTGCTTGTACGGCACATTCGTGCAGTCACCGGCAGCGAAGACGCCAGGCAGGTTGGTGTGGCCCTTGGCATCGATCTCGATCTCGCCAAACGGGGTCAGCTGCACGGTGCCCTTGAGCCAGCCGGTGTTGGGCAGCAGGCCGATCTGCACAAAGATGCCTTCCAGCGCGACGGTCTTGGTCTCGTCGTTCGTGCGGTCCTTGTAGGTCAGGCCCGTCACCTTCTTGCCGTCACCGTTCACTTCGGTGGTCTGCGCATTCAGGATGACCGTCACGTTCGGCAGGCTGCGCAGCTTGCGCTGCAGCACGGCGTCGGCCTTCAGCTCGGAGGCAAACTCCAGCAAGGTCACATGCTTGACCACGCCAGCCAGGTCAATGGCCGCCTCGACACCCGAGTTGCCACCACCGATCACCGCGACGGGCTTGCCCTTGAAGAGCGGGCCATCGCAGTGCGGACAGTAGGTCACGCCCTTGGTGCGGTAGGTGTCTTCGCCGGGCACATTCATGTTGCGCCAGCGCGCGCCGGTCGACAGGATCACCGTGCGGGCCTTGAGCTTGGCACCCGATTCGGTCTCGATCTCGATCAGGCCACCCGCTTGCGCTGCAGGCGTCAAGGACTTGGCGGTCTGCAGGTTCATGATGTCGACCTCGTAGTCGCGGATATGGCTCTCCATCGCCGCTGCAAACTTGGGGCCATCGGTCTTGCTGACGGAGACGAAGTTCTCGATATCGACGGTATCGAGCACCTGGCCGCCGAGGCGCTCGGCCGCAATGCCAGTGCGTATGCCCTTGCGCGCCGCATAGATCGCAGCGGCTGCGCCAGCAGGGCCCCCGCCGACGATCAGCACATCAAAGGCCTCCTTGGCCGAAATCTTTTGCGCTTCGCGGGCTGCGGCGCCGGTATCCACCTTGGCGACAATCTCGGCCAGCTCCATGCGGCCCTGGCCAAAACGCTGGCCATTGACGAACACGGTAGGCACACCCATGATTTCGCGTTCTTGCACTTCCTTCTGGAACAGACCACCGTCGATCGCGGTGTGCGTGATCTTGGGGTTGAGCACGGACATCAGGTTCAGCGCCTGCACGACGTCCGGGCAGTTGTGGCAGGACAGCGAGTAGAAGGTCTCGAAGTGCAGCGGCGTGTCGATGTTCTTGACCTGCTCGAGCAGCTCTGCCGATTCCTTCGACGGGTGCCCACCCACCTGCAGCAGGGCCAGCACCAGCGAGGTGAACTCATGGCCCAGCGGCACGCCAGCGAAACGCACGCCGACATCGGTGCCGGGGTTGGTGATCAGGAACGAGGGCTTGCGCACATCGGCCGCGTTGTCCTCGACCACCGAAATCTTGTCATTCAGCGCCTTGATATCGGCCAGCAGTTGGCGCACTTCATTCGACTTTTCACCGTCGTCCAGGGTCGCCACCAGCTCGACGGGCTTGGTCAAGCGCTCCAGGTAGGCTTTCAGTTGGGCTTTCATGGTGTTGTCGAGCATGGGACTTCCTTCAAACTTCTTGTGCCCAGCCTCGTTGGCTTGCAGCACTTTTCAAAAAAACAAAGCCCGGGCGCCAGGCACCCGGGCGTCTACTACGTTGGAATGGCAGCAGTTAAGAAAGGCTGATGCTGGGCTTAGATCTTGCCGACCAGGTCCAGCGAAGGAGCCAAGGTCTTTTCGCCTTCTTGCCACTTGGCAGGGCAGACTTCACCGGGGTGCGAAGCCACGTACTGGGCAGCCTTGATCTTGCGCAGCAGGTCTTCTGCATTGCGGCCAATGCCTTCAGCGGTGATTTCCATCGCCTGGATCACGCCTTCTGGATCCACGATGAAGGTGGCACGGTCTGCCAGGCCCTGGCCTTCGCGCAGGCAGTCAAAGTTCTGGCTGATCTGCCAGGTAGGGTCACCCAGCATGGTGTACTTGATCTTGGCGATGGTGTCCGAGGTGTCGTGCCATGCCTTGTGCACGAAGTGGGTGTCGGTCGACACGGAATAGACTTCCACGCCCAGCTTTTGCAGTTCTGCGTAGTGGTCAGCCACGTCGCCCAGTTCGGTCGGGCACACGAAGGTGAAGTCAGCAGGGTAGAAGAAGAACACAGCCCACTTGCCCAGGACGTCTTTTTCGGTCACTTCGATGAACTTGCCATCCTTGAAGGCTTGCGTCGTGAAAGGCTTGATCTTGCTGTTGAGTACGGACATGGTTGTTTCCTTCTGTTGAGTAAAAACGATTGACAGGAGTCAGTGTAGAAACTTCTTAATAATTGATCAACTCAATTAAAATAATCATTTCAATTTAAACAAACTATTATCTAAATGCTGACCCAAGGCAGATGGTTATATGCGGGCTGAATCAGATATTGCAAGTCTGCGCCCGCCCTGCGCCTTGATTGCTGCAAACTTATCACAGCGCCATGACAGCGCAGTTGCGCTGCAGCAAGCCGCATCATGCAAGCAAGGGCGCTGCGGCGTCAAATGAGAACACGACTCAGCCTTACACGCAGCCAGAGCAAAAGCGCGGGGGATAAGCGCTGCCCGGTTTGGTTGCTTGACCTTTCGCAGGGACAATAGTCCCAATCCCCGTCATTCACACAAGAGAAGGAGCCCACCATGAAAGGCGATCCCAAGGTCATCGGTTTTCTGCAGGCGCAGCTGAAGAACGAACTCACCGCCATCAACCAGTACTTTCTGCACTACCGCATGTACAAGCACTGGGGCCTGGACAAGCTGGCCAAGAAGGAATACGAGGAATCCATCGGTGAGATGAAGCATGCGGACTGGCTGATGGACCGCATCTTCATGCTCGATGGATTGCCCAACCTGCAGGATCTGGGCAAGCTGCAGATCGGTGAAGACGTGCCCGAAGCGCTGGCCTGCGACCTGCGTCTGGAGCAAGCAGCACAGGCGACCATCAAGGACGGCATCGCCCACTGCGAAAGCGTGCGCGACTATGTTTCGCGCGATCTGCTGCAAAAGATCCTGGACGACACCGAAGAGCACATCGATTTTCTGGAAACCCAGCTGGACCTGGTGGACAAGGTCGGCATTCAGAATTACCTGCAGTCCATCATGGGCGAGGTCGAATAAACGACGACGCCAGCAACTCGCTCTCAAAAAGGACCTTCGGGTCCTTTTTTGTTGTATCCGCCGCACAAACCTGCCTCGATAGAAGGTTAAACAATAATCATTCACAACTTCAATTACACTGCGCCTTCATCTTTCTTCGCACGCCAGCATCGTTTGTTCACCGGTGCCAGCCAGCGCCCCGGGTCACCCCCTCACTGCCATGCTGCGTGCCTGCCCCTCCCTTCGCCTTGCGGTCCACCAGGCCGCAGCGGCTTGCGTTGGATGCCCTTGCATCAACCGCGCAGCCTACCCGCATCGCAGTGGCCGGACCCGGTCAAGCCCTCGCGCCGTCCTCGTCGGCGCCCCTGTTTTTCCGCGTTCAACACCCGCTCACCATGTCTGACACCCTGATCTCCGCTGCCGCGCCGCGTGCGCTGCATACCGCATTGCACACGGCCCTGTGGGCCGCCCTGGCCTGCTGGGGCAGCAACGCGCTGGCGCAAACCGACCAGCCCGCACCGGCAGCCGCTGCGGAAACCACGTTGGCGCCCATTACCGTGCAGGGCGCCACAGAGGCCGAAACAGCCACCGGCCCGGTCAAGGGCTTTGTGGCCAAACGTGCCATCTCCGCCACCAAGACCGATACCCCGCTGATCGAGACACCACAGGCCATCAGCGTCGTGACCCGCGACCAGATCGACGCCCAGGGTGTGACAACGCTGCGCGAAACCACGCGCTACGCGGCGGGCATCAACTCCAGCTATTTCGACAACCGGGTCGACAGCTTCAAGGCCCGGGGCGGCGATGTCAGCCAGTACCAGGATGGCCTGCTGCGCACCTATGGCACCTACAACAACATCAAGGTCGAGCCCTATACCTTGGAGCGGGTTGAGTTTCTGCGTGGCCCCTCGTCGGTGCTCTATGGCCAGGGCAGCGTGGGCGGAGTGCTCAACCTGACCAGCAAGCGCCCGCTGGACCAGCCCCAGCGCGAAGTGCAGCTGCAGCTGGGCAGCCATAGCCGCAAGCAGATTGCCAGCGACATCACCGGCCCCATCGACGAAGACGGCCGCTGGCTCTACCGCCTGGTGGCCGTGGGCCGGGACAGCAACACCCAGGTCGACCATGTCAAGGACGACCGCCTGGTGATTGCGCCCTCGCTGACTTTCAAGCCCTTTGCCGGTACGTCGCTGACCCTGCAGGCCATGTACCACAAGGACAAGAGCGGCTCGATCACCCAGTTCTTCCCCTGGCAGGGCACGCGCCTGCCCGGCCCCTACGGCCAGATTCCCACCAACACCTTCATCAGCGAGCCGAACTTTGACAAGTACGACTCCGAGAACAAGTCCTTCGGCTACCTGTTCAGCCACCAGCTGAACGACCACTGGACCTTGCGCCAGAACCTGCGCCGCACCACCAGCGAGGTGGACTACCGCACGCTCTACACCAGCTTTGCCGCCAACGCCGCCACCGGCCGCCCGGCCCGCCCGGTGTTCGATGCCGATGGCCGCACCGTGCAGCGCGATGCCGTCTGGCAGATCAACGGCGGCCGCATGCTGCTGGTCGATACCCAGCTGGAAGGCAAGCTGCAGACTGGCGATGTGCAGCACACGGTGCTGGCCGGCATGGACTGGCAGCGCAATACCACGAGCCAGGCGAGCTGGCGCGCGCTGGGCACACCGCTCGATGTCTACAACCCCGTCTACGGCTCGTTCACGCCGCCCACGGCATCGCAGTTGGTGCAGGCGCCCAATGTCTCGCAGCGCCAGCTCGGTTTTTACCTGCAGGACCAGCTGCGCTGGGGCGACTGGACGGCCACGGCCGGCCTGCGCCGCGACCATGCCAAGACAGAGACCGAAGGCCGGCCCGCAGCCGCTGCCGATGATTCGGCCTGGACCAAGCGCGTCGGCCTGACCTACCAGGCCGGTGGCGGCTGGGCGCCTTACATCAGCTATACCGAGTCCTTCCAGCCGCTGGGCGGCGTGGACTTTTACGGCACGCCCTACAAGCCGCAGCGTGGCAAGCAGGTGGAGGCGGGTGTGAAATGGATCCCCGAAGGCAAGGGCATCTCCGGCTATGCGGCCGTCTACAGCCTGCGTGAGCAAAACCGCAAGACCAATGACCCGGCCAACCCGCTCAACAGCCTGCAGCTGGGCGAGGTCAAAACCCAGGGCTTTGAAGCCGAGATGACCGCCAGCCTGGCCAAAAGCTGGGACTGGACCGTCGCCTATGCGTATACCGACGCCAAGATCAGCCGCAGCAATGCGGGCGACCAGGGCCAGCGCGTGGCCGCCGTCTCTCGCCATATGGCATCGAGCTGGCTGATGCACCGCTTTGCCAGCCAGGGGCGCGGCGGCTGGAGCGTCGGCGCCGGCATGCGCTACACCGGCTCGCAGTGGTCGGGCACCAGCGCCATCGACACGCCCTCGTCCTTGCTGACCGATGCCATGGTGGCCTACGACAGCGGTGACTGGCGTCTGGCCTTCCATGCCAACAACCTCACCGACAAGGTCGTGATCACGCAGTGCCTGTCACGCGGGGATTGCTTCTACGGCGAGCGCCGCAACTTTCTGCTGACCGCGACCTACCGCTACTGATCGCCACCGGTCAGCTCGGATCGCGGGCTGCAGAATGCCCGCCAGAGAGCGAAAAAAAGGCTGCGGTGACACCGCAGCCTTTTGCCTTGTGGGCCCGCCGAAAAATCAGGCAGCCACCGGCTCCGTGGTCGCCAGAAAATCCTGCCCGATACGTCCACCCAGCGCATGCACCCGCTCCAGAAAGCGCACCAGGAAGGCATGCAGGCCGGTGGCCAGCAGCTCATCGATGCGGCCGTATTGCAGCTCGGCCAGCAGCAGCCCGGCCTGGCGCTGGGTTTCGGCCGAATGGTCGTTGGCAACGGCCTCCAGAATCTGCACCACCTCGTACATGCTGGCATGCAGCGAGCGCGGCATGTCGCGCCGCAGGATCAGCATCTCGGCCACGCGCTCGGGCGTGATCACATTGCGGTAGACCTTGCGGTAGACCTCAAAGGCCGAGACGCTGCGCAAGATCGCGCTCCAGTGGTAGAAGTCCGACGGCTGGCTGCCTTTGCCCGGCTGGTAGGAGCCATGGTAGTCATTCTTGACCGCATGGAAGCGCACATCCAGCAGGCGGGCGGTGTTGTCGGCCCGCTCGATGAAGGTGCCCAGGCGCAGGAACAGAAACGCATCGTCCTGCAGCATCGTGCCCGACACGACGCCGCGCGACAGGTGCGAGCGCAGCTTCACCCATTCGAAAAACTTGGCCGGGTCATTCTCGAACTTCTTGGCCTTGAACAAGCGGTTCACATCGAGCCAGGTCGCGTTCAGGGTCTCCCAGGCTTCGGTAGTGAGCGCGCCGCGCACGGCACGCGCGTTCTCGCGCGCGGCCAGCAGGCAGCTGTAGATCGACGAGGTGTTGGTCTCGTCGCGCACCATGAAGTGCAGCACCCCATCGAGGGTGATCTCGTCATGGCGCTCATAGTAGGCAGGCAGCAGCTCGCTGATGGACAGCACGCTTTGCCAGGCCTTGGTCGCCGCAGAGACGGTCTGCGGCAGCATCGAGGTCTCGTAGCTCACATTGAGCATGCGGGCAGTGTTTTCGGCCCGCTCGGTGTAGCGGGACATCCAGTAGAGGTGGTCGGCGGTTCGGCTCAACATAGTGACATTCTTTCGCTAGGCAGATGGAGGGTTTTCAATCAGGAAGCTCCGGGAGCTCACTGCTGCATCCCATCCCATTCGCTGTAATCGTCCTCCGGGCCGCGCAGCACCCAGGTGTCCTTGGTGCCACCGCCTTGCGAGGAGTTGACCACCAGCGAGCCATCCTTGAGCGCCACACGCGTGAGGCCGCCGGGCACCATCTGCACATCCTTGCCACTGAGCACAAAGGGCCGCAGATCGATATGGCGCGGCGCGATGCCGCTTTCGACATAGGTGGGGCTGCTCGACAGGCTCAAGGTCGGCTGGGCAATATAGCCATTGGGCTTGGCCTTGAGCACGGCACGGAAGGCCTCGATCTCGGCGCGGGTGGAGGCGGGGCCGATCAGCATGCCGTAGCCGCCAGCGCCATGCACTTCCTTGACCACCAGTTCGTCGAGGTGGTCCAGCACATAGGCCAGGTCATCGGGCTTGCGGCACATCCAGGTCGGCACGTTCTTCAGGATCGCTTCTTCTCCGAGATAGAAGCGGATCATCGCCGGCACATAGGGGTAGACCGATTTGTCATCGGCCACGCCAGTGCCCACCGCATTGCAGATGGCCACATTGCCCTTGCGGTAGGCGCGCATCAGGCCGGCACAACCCAGGGTGGAATTGGGGCGGAAGACCTGGGGATCGAGAAAGTCGTCATCGACCCGGCGGTAGATCACATCCACGCGCTGCAGGCCCTGCGTGGTGCGCATGTACACGATGTCATCGCGCACCAGCAGGTCCTGGCCTTCGACCAGCTCCACGCCCATCTGCTGGGCGAGGAAGGCATGCTCAAAATAGGCGCTGTTGTACATGCCCGGTGTCAGCACTACCACGGTCGGGTTGTTGGCCGCTTGGTTGGGGGCGCTGGCACGCAAGGTGTCCAGCAGCAGATCCGGGTAATGGGCCACCGGGGCCACTGCATGGCTGCTGAACAGGCCGGGGAAGAGGCGCATCATCATGCGGCGGTTTTCCAGCATGTATGACACGCCGGACGGCACACGCAGGTTGTCTTCGAGCACATAGTAGGTGCCGCTGCCGTCGGCCTCGGCCGCACGCACGATATCGATGCCTGCGATGTGCGCATAGGTGTCGAGCGGCACATGCACGCCCCGCATCTCGGGCCGGTACTGGCTGTTCTCCAGCACCAGATCGCGCGGAATGATGCCGGCTTTCAGAATTTCCTGGTCATGGTAGACATCGTGGATGAAGCGGTTGAGGGCGGCAACGCGCTGCACCAGGCCCTTTTGCATCTGTGACCACTCGTGCGAGGGGATGATGCGCGGGATCAGGTCAAACGGAATCAGGCGCTCGGTGCCCGAGCCGTCTTCGTCCTTTTCTCCGTAGACCGCGAAGGTGATCCCCACGCGGCGGAATATCAGCTCGGCCTCCTCCCGCAAGGCCTGCATCTTCTCAAAAGGCTGCTGCTGCAGCCATTTGGCATAGCTTTGGTAGTGCGCTCTTTCGGCACCTGCTGCATAAGGCAGGCCCTGGTACATCTCGTCGAACTTTTGCATCGCAGAATCCCTTTCTGGCACCAGCAGCTTAGCAAGTTTCAGGCCACCCAAAGATAAGTACTAACCTTCATCAAGAATTAGGTGCTGATTTGTTTTGTTTATATCCAATGTCCTACGCGTTGGGCCCAGCTCGGCAGCCTCGTGGCGCCAATAGCGGGGCCGTTTTTGCCGCTCGCATACCAGTGTCTCCGGCTGGTCCGAACGCCAGTATGCGGCACCGCAATGCACGGTGTTGCGCAGCACTATCTGCATCTGCTGGTAACGCTGCCGCACCGCGGCCGCCGGGTGCCTGAAGCGGTTGCGGTAGCCCGTCTGCGCCACCACCCAGCGCGGCCGCACCGCTGCCAACAGCGGCTGCGTGGACGAGGTATTGCTGCCATGGTGCGGTGCCAGCATCAGGTCGGCCCGCAACGCATCTGGCGCATGGGCATGGCGCTGTACCAGTGCCGCCTCCTGGGCGCGTTCGATATCGCCTGGCAGCAAGGCCGCGGCCGCATGGCCGCCAAGCGCTGCGGCCTCGATACGCAACACACAGCTCATGGGATTGCCCGAACTCAGCCTGGAGATGGGGCTGTCGGCAGCACCCAGCTCCTGCTCGCCTGGAAACAGCACGCTGAACTGCACGCCATCCCAGGTCCATGTCTGGCCCGCAGCACAGTCTTGCCAGGGCGCGGCGGCTATGCCCAGGCGCTGGCGCTCATGGGGCAGCAGCGAGCCCATCACCGCCACAGGGCGCAGCTGCTCGACCACCGCCTCGGCGCCGCCGGTATGGTCCACATGCCCATGGCTCAGCACCAGCAGATCGAGCCGGCCGCTGTCCAGCCCGCGCACACCCATCGCCCGCATGGCCGGCACCACCACCCGGTCACCGGCGTTGCTGCCCGGGCCATACAGCGGGCCAGCGTCGTACAGCAGGCCATGCCTGGCCGTCTGCACCACCACCGCCTGCCCCTGGCCCACATCCAGCGCCCACAGTTCAAACTGGCCATGCACCGGCCGCAGCGGTTGCCAGAACAGAGCTGGCAGCAGACAAGGCAGGCCCAGCAGCCGCAGCCGCCAGGGCCAGGGCAGCACCAGCCACACACCGCCCAGCACCGCAGCCAGCGCCGCCCAGCCAGGTGCCGCCGCCAGCCACAGTGCCGCATGGGGCCAGTTGGCCAGCCACTGCAGGACCAGCATCAAGGGCTGCAGCGCCCAGGCCGCTGCCGTCCACAAGGGCGGCAGCACCGCCCCCAGCAAGGCCAGCGGCGTGACCACCCAGGTCACCCACGGAATGGCCAGCAGGTTGGCCACAAAACCCACCACCGACACCTGGCCAAACAGCAGCAGGGACAAGGGCGTGATCGCCAAGGTCACCACCCACTGCTCGCGCAGCAGCTGGGCCGTGGCCGCCAAGGTGCCGCGCAGGCCGCGTTGGGCCATGCCTTGCCCAGAGGCTTCGGGGTTGGTGGCACCAGGCCCCCGGTCGGATGCAAACAAGATACCGACCGCCAGAAAGCTGAGCCAGAACCCCGCCTGCAACAAGGCCATCGGCTGGGCCAGCACCACGCAGACGCAGGCCAGCAACCAGCGCATGTACCAGGGCCACTGCCGGCCGCTCGATGCCAGCGCAGCCACGACGACCAGCATCAGCACCGTGCGCTGCGCAGGGATGCCCCAGCCGCTGAACACCGCATAGAGCGCAGCGCACAGCACGCCACCCCACAGCGCGACATGGGGTGCCGGCAGCCGCAGGCACAGCGCCGGGCTGCGCCGCCAGGCAATGCGGATCATCGCCGCCGATACCCAGGCAAACAAGGTGATGTGCAGGCCCGAGATCGCCATCAGATGGGCCACCCCGGTGATGCGGAATACGCGCCAGTCCTCGCGGTCAATGGCGCGCTGCTCGCCTGTCACCAGCGCCACCAGCACACCGGCAATGCGTGCCCGCTCTGCCGCCTGCGGCTGGCCCGGGGGTGCGAGCTGCTGCACCATGCCATCGCGCACCGCCTGCCGCAAGCGCTCCACCGCATGGCCTTGCCGCGCTGCCAGCAGCTGCGGCTCCAGCGCCTGCCCGTGCCGCACATAGCCCGTGGCCTGAACGCCCTGCTCCCACATCCACATCTCGTAGTCAAAGCCATGCGGGTTCAGGCTGCCATGGGGAGCGCGCAGACGCACCGGCAACCGCCAGCGCTGCCCCGCCTGCAGCAGCGGCAAGGCGCCCTCTGCCGATGCAGGCTGCTCCATCGGCACGCGCGCAAAGGCGCGGTGGTCGGCGCGGTACCAGGACAGGTCGACCAGCGGCGGCACGGCTACCGCCGCACCCTCCAACCAGGCCTGCTCGGTCTTGAGCCGAAAGCGCTGGCCGCCGCTGACCGGCAAAGGCATCGCCACGATGACACCCTCCAGCTGCAGGTCCACACCCTCGAATAGCGGTTGCAACTGCGTGTGTGCTTGGTGGACGGCACGCATGCCCGCCAGGCCAAACGCCAGCGCGGCGGCTGCCAGGCAGCATAGAGCGCGATCCGGCCACGGCAGCGGCCTGCGCCAGCGGCTCAGCAGCAGACTGGCCACGGCCCCCAGCAGTGCCGATACGGCGTAATGCCAGCCCAACCCCAGGCTGGCCTGCTGCAGTTGCACCGCCGTACCGGCCAGGATGCCCCACAGCCAGGCGGCCGGCCGCCAGTAGCAGCGCCTGCCCGGCCCTCCCCTGCGCGGGTCCGCCGGCTGGGCGGAAGAAGTCTCCATCATCCCCACATGCTAGGCAGCGCTGCCCATCAGCCCGATCCGGACTTGCCCTAAAGTGGGTCGTGGCCCCTCTCAGGCGACACGGGCAACGACGCTCAAGCAGGGCATTTGTGCCACACTGGCGCTTTGCCCCGCCTCCATTGTTGAAAGGATTCCATGAGCGTTTACGACAAACTCCAGGCCCTCGGCATCAGCCTGCCGCCGCTGGCGGTGCCCGCTGCCGCCTACCTGCCCTATGTGCAGACCGGCAACATGGTGTTTTTGAGTGGCCACATTGCCCGCAAGGATGGCAAGCCCTGGGTGGCGCAGTTTGGCCGCAACATCAACACCGAAGAAGGCAAGCTGGCAGCGCGCGCCGTGGCCATCGATCTGCTGGGCACCTTGCAGCATGCCGCCGGCGGCGATCTGAACCGGGTCAAACGCGTGGTCAAGCTGATGAGCCTGGTCAACAGCACCGGTGACTTCACCGAGCAGCACCTGGTCACCAACGGCGCCAGCGAGTTGATCGCTGAAGTGTTTGGCCCTGAAAAAGGCGCCCATGCCCGCAGCGCCTTTGGCGTCGCCCAGATTCCGATGGGTGCCTGCGTCGAGATCGAGCTGATCGCCGAACTGGCCTGAGCCGCACACCACACCATGCGGCGCCCATGCCCTGCGGGTATGGCGCCGCATTGTTTTTGCATGCGTGCTGGGCCGGCGCTGGCTCTAAGATGCCTCTCTTCCCCACCCCAGCAAGGACCAGACCGGCATGTGCATCTACGACCAACTCCAAGCCCTGAACATTGAACTGCCGCCGGTGCGCACGCCCGCTGCGGCTTACGCACCCTATGCGCAGACAGGCCAGCTCGTGTTTATCAGCGGTCACACGGCCAGCAAGAACGGCCAACCCTGGACCGGCAAGCTCGGCAAGACCATGGACACCGCCGAAGGCCAGCAGGCAGCACGCGCGGTCGCCATCGACCTGATGGGTACCTTGCAGGCAGCGGTGGGCGGTGACTTGAACAAGGTCAAGCGCATTGTCAAGCTGATGAGCCTGGTCAACAGCACAGAAGACTTCACCGAGCAACATCTGGTCACCAACGGCGCCAGCGAACTGCTGGCCCAGGTGTTTGGGCCGGACAAGGGAGCCCATGCCCGCAGCGCGTTTGGCGTGGCCCAGGTGCCCCGGGGTGCCTGTGTGGAGATTGAACTCATCGCCGAAGTGGAATAAATCTGTAGATTTATCAATAGATTTTTCGCTAAATCCCTACAACAGCCGCAGCCATGCGGCTTTCTTGTGGGCGCCGTATCATGGCAGTCGCTTAACGCCCCACCCTGCCCGATTGATATTAGCCATGCAAGAGCCCCGCCCCGCCTCCTCCTCCAACAACCCCACCCGTGGCAACGGCGGCTTTCAACGGCTGCGCAGCGGATGGCTCGTGGCAACGGCCTGCTCGCTGGTGGCCTGTGCCTCGACCCCGGACGAGGACAGCCAACGCCGCTACCAGGCATCGCCCCAGTATTCCTCCGCTGAAAAGCGCTTTCAAAACCCGCCCAATCCGGCCGCCAAGCCCCATGCCGGCGGCTTCCAGATCTGGTCACGCTTTCTGTTCGGCGACAAGAGCGGCACCACACCGCTGGACAGCATTCCCGTCCACACCGTCACCCCGGGGCAGCTGCAGGCGCTGCCAGCGGATGCCAACCATGTGATCCGGCTGGGCCACTCGTCGCACCTGCTCAAGCTCCAGGGCAACTACTGGCTGATCGACCCGGTGTTTGGCGAGCGGGTATCGCCGTTCAGCTTTATTGGCCCCAAGCGTTTCCACCCCACACCGCTGCCGTTGCAAGACCTGCCGCCCATTGCCGGCCTGATCCTGTCGCACGACCACTACGACCACCTCGACGAGCCGACGATCAAGTTCCTGCTGGGCAAGGTGGAGCGCTACTTTGTGCCGCTGGCCGTGGGCGCACGCCTGCGCGGTATGGGGGTTGAGCCTGATCGCATTGTCGAGCTGGACTGGTGGCAGCAACAGCAGCACGCCGGCGTGGAAGTGACCGCCACGCCCAGCCAGCATTTCTCAGGCCGCACGTTGAGCGACCGCAACAGTACGCTCTGGGCGTCCTGGGTGCTGCAAACGGGTGGCCAGCGCATTTACTACAGTGGCGATACCGGCTACTTCCCCGGCTTCAAGGCGATTGGCGAGAAGTTCGGCCCCATGGACCTCGCGCTGATGGAAAACGGCGCCTATGACGCCTACTGGCCCTCCGTCCACATGACGCCGGAAGAAACCATCCAGGCCTTTACCGATGTGCGCGGCCAGGTGCTGTACAGCGTGCACAACAGCACTTTTGCGCTGGCCATGCACGGCTGGCGTGAACCCATGGACAGGCTCTCAGCACTGGCACAGCAGCAAGGCATCCAACTGGCCACGCCCGAGATCGGCGAGGTGCTGACCGTGGGCCAGCCGCGCAGCAACAAGCGGTGGTGGGAAGCACTGCGCTAAGCGCTTTCTTCGACTTCAGCACCGCTCAGCCAAGACTTATTCCACCTCGATCTGGGCGCGCTGCGCCACATCGCGCATCAGCGGCAGTTCGCGCTCCACGCGCGCCTTCAGCGCACTGCCATTGCCCCAGGCAGGGGTCAGGCCAATGCTCTCCAGCTTCTGCTGCGTGGCGGGCTGGGCCATCACATCGGCCAAGGCGGCCTCGAGCTTGGCACGCACCGGCTCGGGCAGACCGGCAGGCGCCAAAAAGGCAAACCAGGTGCTCATGTCAAAACCGGGAAAGCCGCTTTCCGCAACCGTGGGTACGTCGGGCAGCAAGGCCAGGCGCTGGGCGCCCAGTGCGGCAATCGGCTTGATCTTGCCGGCCTTGATCAGCGGCGTGGTCGCCACCACGGTGTCCACCGCCAGTTGCACCTGGCCACCCATCAGCGCCGTCAGGCTCGGTGTGCTGCCGTTGAAAGGCACATGCAGCATGCGGATGCCGGTCGCGCTCTTGAGCATCTCGCCGCCAAAATGCACCGATGAGGCCGGGCCAAAGGAGCCGTAGGAAAAGCGGTCCGGCGCCGCCTTCGATTGCGCCACCAAGTCCTGCAGCGATGTGGCCTTGACGGCATTGTTCGCCACCAGCACCAGGCCCATGTCTGCCACCAGGCCCAGCATGCTGAAGCTGCGCACCGGGTCATAGGGCAGCGCCTTGCGCACCACCGGGTTCATCGCCAGTGTGGAGCTGGCGCCCAAGAACAAGGTATAGCCATCGGGCGCCGATTTGGCGACCTGCCCGCCCGCCACGGCCGTGCCTGCCCCCGGGCGGTTCTCCACAAACACCGACTGGCCCAGCTTCTCGCTGAGCTGCGAGGCCAGCAGCCGGCCCAGAATGTCCGTGGCCCCGCCGGGCGCAAAGGGCACCACCAGCTTGATCGCACGGTCAGGGTAGCCTTGGGCCCACGCAGGGCGCAAGGCCAGGCTGGCAGCGCCTGCGGCCAGGCAGGTCAAAAAGCGGTGACGGGATATCGGCATGGACATGGGATCTACCTTTTTTTGTCGACGAACGGGTGCAGGACCCTCGCAGGCCAGCGCTGCAGCAGCGCTGGCTCTGTGGCGGTCTGCGCAGGGGAAATGCGGTGGACCAGCAGGGGCGGAGCGCGCGGTTCGCCTAGCCCAGCAAAGGGCTGCGCCGGCGCGCATGGCCGCTGGCCTGGTCATAGGCATGGCCGATTTGCAGCAGCGCCCGGTCAGCCTGCGTGGGCCCGATGATCTGCAGGCCAGCGGGCAGCCCGTTGGGGCCAAATCCGGCGGGGACGGACAGGGCCGGCAAGCCGGCCATCGTGGCACCCACCACCGTCTGCATCCAGCGGTGGTAGGTGTCCATGCTGCGGCCGCCCACGGCATGGGGCCAGTCCAGTTCGGCCTCGAACGGGAACACCTGTGCAGCGGGCAGCACGACGAAGTCATAGCGCTCGAACAGGCGGCGCAGCACTTCGTACCAGCTGCTGCGCACCTTGGCTGCGGCATAGATGTCCATGCCTGACAGCGCGCGGCCCCGCTCCATTTCCCACAAGGCCTCGGGCTTGAGCAGCGCGCGCTTTTGCGGGTCGTCGTACAGCGCCGCGTTGGCGCCCGCCACGCTGAAGCTGCGCAGATCGATCCAGGCGCGCCAGAGCTGCTCCAGGTCAAAGTCGGGCAGCACCTCATCCACTGTGCAACCGATGTCGGCAAAAGCGCCCAGCGCCGCGCCGCAGGTGTCGAGCAGGCCCGGCTCGGTGGGCAGGTGCCCGCCCAGGTCACCCAGCCAGGCGATCTTGCGGCCCCGGAAGTCGCGCTCCAGTCCCTGGCCCCAGTCCTGCGCGCCATCGCTGCGGTGGGTCAAGGGCAGGCGCGCATCAAAACCTGCCTGCACCGACAGCAGCAAGGCCAGATCGGGAATATCGCGCGCCATCGGCCCGGCCACGCTGAACTGCTGGAAAAACACATCATCGCCCGGGCCATGCGGCACGCAGCCCACCGAGGTGCGCAGGCCGTACACATTGTTGAAGGCAGCTGGCGTGCGCAGCGAGCCCATCATGTCCGAGCCATCGGCCACCGGCAGCATGCGCAGCGCCACGGCCACCGCAGCGCCGCCGCTGCTGCCACCAGCCGAGCGGCTCGGGTCAAAGGCATTGCGCGTGGTGCCGTAGACCGGGTTGTAGGTATGGCCGCCCAGGCCAAACTCGGGCGAATTGCTGCGCGCCACAAAGAGCGCACCACCGGCACGCATGCGCTCAAACACCACGGCATCGCTGGTGCTGACCTGGCCTTTGAAAATAGGCGAGCCCTTGGTGGTGACCATGCCAGCGGCGGGAGAGATATCTTTGGGCGCCTGCGGAAAGCCGTGCAGTGGCCCCCGGCTCTTGCCCTGGGCCAGTTCGGCATCGAGCTGCGCGGCCTGGGACAGCAGCGGCTCGCGCGGCATCGGCGCGACCAGCGCATTGACCTGGGGGTTGAGCCGGTCGATCTGGCCCCAGAAGGCCTGCAGCACCTCGGTGCATGACAGCGCGCGCCGCTGGATGGCGGCGGACAGCGCCACGGCGCTCAACTCGACGATGCTGTGGTCGGCAGGAACAGGCTGGGATGGCATGGGAGGTATGTCTCTTGGATGTCGTAAAAATCCAGCATAGGCAATGCTGCCCATTTCGACAATCACAATTTTTTGCGGTTATCGTTGCGTTTTTTGCAAAGCAGACCATGACCCCCTCGCAACACCTCCAGGACACCGCCATCCGCTATTTTCTGGAAGTCGTGCGCAGCGGCTCGGTCAGCGAGGCCGCGCTGCGCCTGAATGTCTCGGCGTCCGCCGTCAGCCGCCAGATCGCATCGCTGGAGGAAGTGCTGCAGGTGCCGCTGTTCGAGCGCCGCCCGCGCGGCATGGTGGCCAGCGCTGCCGGTGAGTTGCTGGCCACCCATGCCAAGCGCCATGCGCTGGAGGCCGAGCGCGTCGTCGCCGATATCGAGGCGCTGCAAGGCCTGCGCCGAGGCCAGGTGCGGGTCTGCGCATCGGCCGGCTTTGCGTTTGAGTTTCTGCCGTTGGCCATGGCCACGTTCCGGGAGCAGCACCCGGGCATGCAGTTCCAGCTGGTGTCCGCCTCGCCCGCCCAGGTCACGCAGGCCGTCCGCAACGGCGAGGCCGACATCGGTCTGACCTACAGCCGTGCTGCCGTGCGCGATATCGACGTGCAGCACCGCCAGAACTCACCGGTCATCCTGATCATGCCGCCCGGCCATCCACTGGCCCGCTTTGCCAGCGTGAGCCTGGCGCAAATGCAGCCCTACCCGCTGGCCTTGCTGGACGATGGCAATACCGCGCGCCAGCTGTTTGACATTGCCAGCGGCCAGCGTGGCCTGGTGTTTGAGCCCGTGCTGGAGAGCGGGCAGTTCGATGCGCTGGTGCGCTTTGTGCTGCATGGCGGCGGGCTCACCCTGGGCGGCGAAGTCACCGTGCGCGAGTATGTGCGCCAGGGCCTGCTGCACACCGTGCCCATCCGCGAGCGCGGCATGCATGCGCGCTCGATCGAACTGCAAACGCTGACGGGCCGCAACCTGCCCCGGGGCGTGCGCGCCTTTGTCGACCATTTGCGGGCGCTGTTACCAGCGCAGCGCTGACCCGATACCCCGGCGCAGGCCGTAAAAAAAACCCTGCCGGGCATGGCCTGGCAGGGCTGGGAGCGGTGGATGGTCGTGGGCAGTGCGCTTTATTCAACGCGGAACACGGCGTTGGGCTTGAAGCCCAGATCGGCGAGCTTGCCTTTTTTGGCGCGCCCGGCCTTGGCATTGTTGAGGCTGCGGATCTCCAGGGTTTCCTCACGGGCCTTGCCGCCGCGCCCGATCCCTTCGATGCGGATGCTGCGCGTGTAGACGGCGACACCGGCGAGGCGGTCCTTGTCCTCCAGGTCGATGAGCTTGAGCCCCTTGCCACCCTTGGCCATGTGGTTGAGCTCGGCGACCTCGAAGGTCAGGATGCGGCCACCGACCGAGGCGCAGGCCACATGGCTGGCATCGGCCAATGGCAGGCTGCCGCTGCTGCCCGAGATATGCGAGGGGGCGCACAGCGTATCGCCATCGTCCAGACTGACAAAGGCCTTGCCACCCTTCTGGCGCGAAACCATGTTCTCCACCAAGGCGGTGAAGCCATAACCTGCGCTGCTGGCCAGCAGCAGGCGGGCGGACAGCGGACCGGCAAAGTAGTACTGGATCTGGGTGCCCGCTTCGAGCTCCATCAACGTGGTGACCGGCTGGCCATCACCCCGGCCGCCCGGCAGGTTGGCGACCGCGACCGAGTAGACCCGGCCGTTGCTGCCAAAGACCAGCAACTGGTCGACCGTGCGGCATTCAAAGGTGCCATACAGGCTGTCGCCCGACTTGAAGCTGAAGCTGTCGGCCGCATGGCCATGGCCGGTGCGGGCCCGCACCCAGCCTTTTTCCGACACCACCACGGTGACCGGCTCATCGACCACCTTGACTTCGGCGACGGCCTTTTTCTCTTCCTGGATCAGGGTGCGGCGGGCATCGGCAAACTGCTTGGCATCGGCTTCGATCTCCTTGACCATCAGGCGCTTGAGCGACGCCGGGTTGGCCAGAATGTCTTCGAGCTTGCCCTGCTCTGCGCGCAGCTCGCTCAGCTCCTGCTCGATCTTGATCGCTTCGAGGCGGGCGAGCTGGCGCAGGCGGATTTCCAGGATGTCGTCGGCCTGGCGCTCGCTCAGGTCAAAGCGCGCCATCAGCGCGGCCTTGGGCTCGTCGCTGGCGCGGATGATCGCGATCACCTCGTCGATATTGAGCAGAATGGTCTGCCGGCCTTCAAGGATATGGATGCGGTCCATCACCTTGGCCAGGCGGTGCTCGGAGCGGCGGGTGATCGTCGTCTGGCGGAACTGGATCCACTCTTCCAGCATCAGGCGCAGCGACTTCTGCGTGGGCTTGCCGTCGATGCCGATCATCGTCAGGTTGACCGACGAGGAGCTCTCCAGGCTGGTATGCGCCAGCAGGCAGGTGATCAGCTCGGACTGCGCAATCTTGCCGGTCTTGGGCTCGAACACCAGGCGTACCGCCGCGTCCTTGCTCGACTCGTCGCGCACGCCATCGAGCAGGGACAGCACGGTGGCCTTGAGCTGGCTTTGCTCCTGCGTCAAGGTTTTCTTGCCGGTCTTGATCTTGGGGTTGGTCAGGTCCTCGATCTCCTCGAGCACCTTTTGCGATGAAACGCCGGGCGGCAGCTCGTTGACGACCAGCTGCCACTGGCCGCGCGCGAGCTCTTCGATAGTCCAGCGCGCACGCACCTTGATCGAGCCGCGACCCGTACGGTAGGCATCGGCAATGTCCTTGTCGCTGCTGATGATCTGGCCGCCACCCGGGTAGTCCGGGCCAGGAATGATCTGCTGCAGGTCGAAGTCCGTCATCGCCGGCTTCTTGATCAGTGCCACACAGGCATCGGCCACTTCACGCAGGTTGTGGCTGGGGATTTCAGTGGCCAGGCCCACCGCAATGCCGCTGGCGCCGTTGAGCAGCGAGAACGGCAGGCGCGCCGGCAGCTGGCTGGGCTCCTCGGTGGAGCCGTCGTAGTTGGGCACAAAATCCACCGTGCCCATGTCGATCTCGTCGAGCAGCAGGCTGGTGATCTTGGACAGGCGCGCCTCGGTGTAGCGCATCGCCGCAGCGCCATCGCCATCACGGCTGCCAAAGTTGCCCTGGCCATCGATCAGCGGGTAGCGCTGGGCAAAGTCCTGGGCCATGCGCACCAGCGCGTCATAGGCAGATTGGTCGCCATGCGGGTGGAAGCGGCCCAGCACATCACCGACGACACGGGCGCTTTTGACGGGCTTGGCCGCCGTAGCGCGGTTGGGGCCGCTGTAGCCCAGGCCCATGCGCTCCATCGCAAACAGGATGCGGCGCTGCACCGGCTTCAGGCCATCGCAGACATCGGGCAGCGCACGGCCCTTGACCACTGACAGCGCGTATTCGAGATAGGCGCGCTGGGCGTAGTTGCCCAGGTCCAGGCTGTCGCCGTCGTCGGGCTCGGGGTTGGATAGCAAATCCAGACCGGTTTGTTCACTCATGGTTGTTCAGCTTTCTTTGCTTGTGGCACGGCTGCACGCGGCTGTGGTTGGCATTGTCATTCAGCGGCATGGGCAGCGGGACATTCGATGGCTCCGTCAGGCAGGATGCGAAGCCCAGACGCAGGCATGGCTGCGGCCAGGCAAGGCAAAAGCGGCAAAGCCATCGATGCTGGAGACATGCAATCAGATATCGATTTCTACTTCGTGGCCATGGAGTTCCATCAGGTCGCGGCGGGCCGCAGCCTCGCCCTTGCCCATCAGCTGGGTCATGACCTCACGGGTGGCCAGCAGGTCGGTGCGGCTCAGGCGCACCGGCAGCAGGCGGCGGGTGTCCGGGTTCAACGTGGTTTCCCAGAGCTGCTCGGCATTCATCTCGCCCAGGCCCTTGAAGCGGCTGACCTGGCATTTCTCCCGGGGTACGCCATCCTTGGCGGCCTTGTCGAAGATGGCATGCATCTCTGCCTCGTCCAGCGCATAGACCTTGGCAGCGGGCTTTTTGCCCCGGGCAGGAATATCGACGCGGAACAGCGGCGGCCGCGCCACGCAGACATGGCCTTTCTCGATCAGCTGCGGGAAGTGCTTGAAGAACAGGGTCAGCAGCAGCACCTGGATGTGCGAGCCGTCCACGTCCGCATCGCTGAGGATGCAGATCTTGCCGTAGCGCAGACCGCTCAGGTCCACCTCGTCATCGGGGCCATGGGGATCGACGCCGATGGCCACCGAGATATCATGGATTTCGGTATTGGCAAACAGGCGGTCACGGTCCACCTCCCAGGTGTTGAGCACCTTGCCGCGCAGCGGCAGGATGGCCTGGGTTTCCTTGTCGCGCCCCATCTTGGCGCTGCCGCCGGCCGAATCACCCTCGACCAGAAACACCTCGTTGTAGGCCAGGTCGCGGCTTTCGCAATCGGTCAGCTTGCCGGGCAACACGGCCACGCCGCTGCCCTTGCGCTTTTCCACCTTCTGGCCGGCGCGCTGGCGCGTCTGTGCCGCCTTGATCGCGATCTCTGCGAGCTTCTTGCCATATTCGACGTTCTGGTTCAGCCACAGCTCCAGCGCAGGCCGCACCATGCCCGAGACCAGGCGCACTGCATCGCGCGAGTTCAGGCGCTCCTTGATCTGGCCCTGGAACTGGGGATCGAGCACCTTGGCAGACAGCACATAGCTGGCGCGGGCAAACACGTCCTCGGGCATCAGCTTGACGCCCTTGGGCAGCAGCGAGTGCAGTTCGATAAAGCTCTTGACCGCCTGGAACAGGCCGTCGCGCAGACCGCTTTCATGCGTGCCGCCGGCGGTGGTGGGGATCAGGTTGACATAGCTCTCGCGCACCGGCTGGCCTTCGTCGGTGAAGGCCACGCACCAGGACGCCCCTTCGCCCTCGGCAAAATGGTCGTCGCTGCGGCCGGCAAAACCCTCGCCTTCGAACACCGGAATGAGCGGGTCCACCGGCAGCGTCTGCAGCAGGTAGTCCTTGAGGCCACCCTTGTACTGCCAGGTCTGCGTCTCGCGGCTCTTGTCCTGCGTCAGCTGCACGCTCACGCCGGGCATCAGCACCGCCTTGCTGCGCAGCAGGTGCACCAGCTCGCCCATTGGCAGATGGCTGGATTCGAAATACTTGGCATCGGGCCACACACGCACCGTCGTGCCCTGCTTGCGGTCACCGCTGACCATCGGCCGCACCTTCAGCGGCTCGACCACATCGCCACCGGCAAAGGCCATCGTGGCCACCGAGCCGTCGCGGTGCACGGTCACTTCCATGCGGGTGGCCAACGCATTGGTCACCGACACCCCCACGCCATGCAGACCGCCGGAGAAGCTGTAGGCGCCGCCCTGGCCCTTGTCGAACTTGCCGCCCGCGTGCAGGCGGGTGAACACCAGCTCCACCACCGGCGCATGTTCTTCGGGGTGCATGCCAAACGGAATGCCCCGGCCGTCGTCCTCCACACTGATCGACGCATCGGTGTGCAGATAGACGCGGATCTTCTTGCCAAAGCCGGCGAGTGCCTCGTCAGCGGCGTTGTCGATCACCTCCTGGATGATGTGCAGCGGGTTGTCAGTACGGGTATACATACCCGGGCGCTGCTTGACCGGTTCGAGCCCCTTGAGGACCCGGATCGAGCCTTCTGCGTATTCACTGGTAGACGTGTTTTTGCTTGCCATAACTTTCCATTCTAGCGGCTGCCATTGTAAATAGCTGTATAGATAAACAGGTGGATTTGTTGACGATTCACGACGTTTGGTCGGAAAAGGCGGTAATGGGCTTGGCCGGGCACCGGGCAATATGCGGGCGACAGCCGGTTTTTGGCGTTGGAGTAACAATTCTTGGATAAAGAGACATCCTTAGACTATGCAAAACAACGCACAACCATTGTCCATAGCCCGCGTGCTGCTGTGTGGCGGCGCCGTAGTGACCTTATCGATGGGCATCCGCCATGGCTTTGGCCTGTGGCTGCAGCCGATCACGCAGGAGATGGGCTGGACGCGCGAATCCTTTGCGCTGGCGCTGGCGGTGCAAAACCTCAGCTGGGGCCTGATTGGCATCTTCACCGGCATGCTGGCCGACCGTTTTGGCGCCAGCAAGGTGCTGGTCTGCGGCGCGCTGCTCTATGCGCTGGGCCTGGCCGGCATGGCCTGGGCGCCCAATACGCTGGTGTTCGCACTCACGGCCGGACTTTTGATCGGCATGGCGCAGACGGGCACCACCTATGCGGTGATCTATGGCGTCATCGGGCGCCAACTGCCTGCCGAGAAACGCTCCTGGGCCATGGGGGTGGCTGCAGCGGCCGGCTCCTTTGGCCAGTTCTTCATGGTGCCGGTCGAGGGCCAGCTGATCGCCCACCTGGGCTGGCAGAACGCGCTGCTGGTCTGTGCGGTGTTGGTGCTGACCATCGTGCCGCTGGCCATCGCGCTGCGCGAGCCCAATTTCCACGCACTCAAGCGCCACGCGGCCGCAGGCCAGCAGCAAACCATCGCCCAGGCCGTGGGCGAAGCCTTCCGCAATCCCAGCTTCTTGCTGCTGACGGCGGGTTACTTCGTTTGCGGCTTCCAGGTGATGTTCATTGGCGTGCACATGCCCAGCTACCTGAAAGACTTCGGGCTGCCGCCGCATGTGGCCAGCTATTCGCTCGCGCTCATCGGCCTGTTCAACATCTTTGGCACCTACCTGGCAGGCTCGCTGGGCCAGCGCATGGCCAAGCGCTACCTGCTCTCGGGCATCTATTTCATCCGCGCGATCGCGATCGTGGTGTTTCTGCTGGTCCCGCTGTCGCCCTGGTCGGTCTATGTGTTTGCCGCCGCGATGGGCTTTTTGTGGCTGTCCACCGTGCCGCTGACCAATGGCGCCATTGCGCAGATCTTTGGCGTGCAGCATTTGTCCATGCTCAGCGGCTTTGTGTTCTTCAGCCACCAGATCGGCAGCTTCCTGGGCATCTGGCTGGGCGGCTACCTGTATGACCACACCGGCAGCTATGATGTCGTCTGGTACGTGGCGATTGGGCTGGGCGTGTTCGCCGGCCTGGTCAATCTGCCCGTCAAGGAAGAGCCTGTGCGGCGCCAGCCACTGGCGGCCTGACCACCGAACTCTCATGCAACAGCCTGCACCACCCTCACCCTCCAACGCGGACGCCGCGCCGCTGCGCGGCTGGCAGCGCGCTGCCATCTGGCTGCTGGTGGCGGTGCTGCTGGCGCTGGTCTTCATGCTCTATACGCAACCGGAATTCATGGTGCGCATGGCAGACCATGTCTGGGCCTGCTTCTGAGAACGTGTCTACGTTCTCCCCGCGCCGCGATGCAGCGATCGCAGACACGATCCAGCCGATGACCCACACCCACACCCACACCCACACCCACACCCACACCCCCGCCCCCTCGCCCTGGATCACCCGCTTTTCTGCGCTGATCCCGGCTGGCCGCCAGGTGCTGGATCTGGCCTGCGGCCAGGGCCGCCATGCGCGCTACCTGCAGGCCCAGGGTTTGCAGGTGACGGGCGTGGACCGCGACGGTGCGGCCCTGCAATCGCTGCAGTCGGACACGGCAGGCGAATGGCTGCAGGCCGATATCGAAAACGGTGCCTGGCCGCTGGAAGGCCGGCTCTTCGATGCAGTGGTCGTGACGAACTATCTGTGGCGCCCGCTGTGGCCGCGCATTCTGGCCAGTGTGGCCCCTGGCGGGCTGTTGTTGTACGAGACCTTTGCGCAGGGCAACGAAGCCTACGGCAAGCCCTCCCGGCCCGATTTTTTGCTGCAACCGGGCGAGCTGTTGCAAGTCTGCGCCGGCTGGTCGGTCATCGCCTATGAGGCAGGACTGCTGCGCAGCCCGGAGCGGGTGGTACAGCGCATTGCGGCGCGCCGCCCGCACGGCGCAAGCCCCCTGCCAGCCACGCCGCTGCCCTGAAGCGGCCTCCGCTTTGCATAACTTTGCGGCCTTGCGCGCGCGGCCGGATACCGCCGAAACCCAATAGGCATGCGGTTTTCGCTTTGTCACACCTTGCACAAAGCCGGCCCAACTTCCTCCACATTTGGCTTCTATAGTTCAACCATAGGCTCTGCGGAGAGGCGTAAACACACTCCAGTTTCTCTGTTTCACCGCTTCTTTCTGTTCCACACCAGATCGCGGCCTGGCCGCAGAGCCTCTTTTTATACAAGGAATGCCATGAGTTCTCAACCACTTCGCCATCGTCTGCTGTGCAGCACCGCCGTGACTGCAGCCCTCTGGATCGCCGCCGCACAGGCCCAGGCCGCCAGCCCCGCCCAACCCGCCCCGTCCAAGCAAGCCATTGAGGCTTGCCAGGGCAAGAAGGCCGGCGACGCCGTCCAACTGACACTGGACAATGGCACCACCGCCAAGGCCACCTGCCGCCAGGTGGGCAAGCAACTGGTCGCCAAGCGTGGCGCATCCATCGGACCCTGAAGTCCGCTGGTAACGCCCCGATCAAGCAACACTTTTACACACCCACGCACTGTGTAAGAGAATAGCCGGGCAGGCATTGCGCCTGCCCGTTTTTGCCGTTTGCGCTCCTCCATCCAACGCCCCAGCTGCTTTCTGTGACCACTTCCCGCTTCCAACAGTTGCGTTTCACCCGCTTGCAGACACGGGTGCTGCTGGCCATGGTGCTGCTGCTGCTGGGGCTGCTGCTGGGGTTTTTTGGCTTTTCGTACTGGAGTCTGCAGCGCGGGCTGGGCGGCTACGTGGCACAGATCGAGCTGGGGCGGCTGGAGTATCTCGAAAGCCAGCTGCGGCGCGAATATGCGAAGGACCCGCATTGGGCTTCGCTGACCCCGGAGCGCTGGAATGCACTGACCCGCTTTGGCAGCCAGGCGGCCGTGCCCGTCTCGCCCCCTGCCGAGACGGTGGCACCGCGCCGGGCCACACTCGGGCCTGCACTGACCCAGCAATTGCGCCCCATCGAGCGCCACCCGCTGTCCCAGCGCCTGGGTCTGCTCGACAACCAGGGCAAGCTGATTGCCGGTGTGCCGCCCACGCCCGGCAGCGCCAAAAACCCGCTGTTCGATGGCCAGCACATGCTGATTGGCACCCTGACCTTGAACCAGCCCGAAGACCTGAAAAACCAGATCGACAATGCCTTTTTGAAGGAGCATCTGGTGTTTCTGGCCATTACCGGTCTGCTGGGCCTGCTGTTGGCCGGTGCCCTGTCCTGGTGGCTGAGCCGCCGCTGGATTCGGCCCATCGAGGCGCTGAGCGAAGGGGCAAAGGCCTTTGCCAGCGGACAGCTGGACTACCGCATTGCCGTGGCCGGCCATGATGAGCTGGTGCAGCTGGCCGACCGCTACAACCACATGGCCGAGCAGCTCTCGCAAGCCCAGGCACAGCAGCATGAATGGCTCACGCAGGTGGCCCATGAGTTGCGCACCCCGCTGGCAGCCGTACGGGCCGAGATTGAAGCCGTGCAGGATGGCATCCGCAGCTTTGATGCGCAGACGGCCGCGCGCCTGCACCGCCAGATCCTGCGCCTGACCCAGCTGGTCAGCGACATGCGCGCCACCATCCCGACCGCACTGGTGGTGCACGCACCCGAGGCCGCCCCTGCGCTGCAGCTGACCGCCCACCTGCCCGCGGCTGCGCGCCCGCTGGACATGCGGGCCCTGACCATCGAGGCGGTGGAAGCCGTGCAGATTCGCTTCAGCCAAGCGGGCATCAGCCTGCCCACGGCCCAGGAGCTGCTGGCCGCCCTGCCGCCTGCCTGGGTGCAGGGCAATGCGCAGCAGTTGCACCAGGTGCTGAGCAATATCCTGGAAAACAGCCTGCGCTACACCGATGCGCCGGGCCGTGTCAGCATCAGCGCCAGCCTGCATGGGCCAGCACCTGATTCGGGCCAGCGCTGGCTGGAGCTGCACCTCGATGACAGCAGCCCCTCGGTGCCGCCAGCTGAACTGCCCCGTATTTTTGAACGTTTCTACCGCGTGGAGACCTCGCGCAGCCGCGCCAGCGGCGGCTCGGGCCTGGGGCTTGCGATCTGCAAAAGCATTGTGCAAGCCCATGGAGGACAATTGCAGGCCTCCATCTCGTCCTTGGGCGGTCTGCGCCTTACCTTGATCCTGCCCTTGATAGACCCTGTTGCATGAACACCGCCAAACCCCGCATTCTGTATGCCGAAGACGAGGCCGATATCGCCTCCGTTGTCATTGACTACCTGCACCACGCCGGCTATGAGGTCGAGCATTTTGCCGATGGCAGCCAGGCCATGGCGGCGCTGCGCGCCCGCGCGCCGCAGCTGGCCATTCTCGATCTGATGCTGCCCGGCACCGACGGCCTGAGCATTCTGCGCGAGTGCCGCGCGCGCCAGATCTGCCCCGTCATCTGCCTGACCGCCAAGGTCGAGGAAGTGGACCGGCTGGTCGGCCTGGAGATGGGCGCCGACGACTATATCTGCAAGCCCTTTTCGCCGCGCGAGCTGATTGCCCGCGTCAAGGTGATCCTGCGCCGCCATGCACCACCTGCTCCCGGTGCGGCAGCCAGCCAGGCCGCCAGCGACTGGCAGCTGGACGAGACCACCAGCCAGGCCAGCTGGCGCGGCCAGGATCTGGGGCTGACGCGGCGTGAGTTTGCATTGCTGCACATCCTGCAGCGCCACCCCGGCAAGATCTACCCCCGCAGCCAGTTGCTGGACCTGGCCTATGCCGATGCGCTGGAAGTGAGCGACCGCGCGATCGACAGCCATATCAAGAACCTGCGCAAGAAACTGCGCACGGTGATGGGAGACGACGCCGATTGCATTCGCTCGATCTATGGCGTCGGCTTCGCATTTGAAGGCTAGCGCTGCAGTTCAATCCCGCGTGCTGGGGCTCCAGAACGCCTGGCGGACCCCGGGCTTGGCCGCCAGCTGCTGCACCATCGCATCGAGCTCCTCTCCCTCCACCGACTGGGCGGCCAAGGTCGCTTCAATGACCACCTCGGCATCGCCAAACGGCTGGATGTCGATATCGCCGGGCGGGTAGCCGCCACGCTCCAGCACATCCTGCAGCATCGCCAGTGCCAGCCGCTGGTGCAGGCGCTCGGCCACGACAAACACGGCATTGGTCATTTCGGTGGAGGCCACATCCAGCGGCTTGCGGTTGATGGCATTGACGAGCGGGCGCAGCAAGGTATTGGCCGCCAGCACCAGCACGGTGCCCAGGGCCGCCTGCACGATCAGGTCAGCCCCCGCTGCTGCGCCCACGGCGGCAGAGCCCCACAGGGTAGCGGCGGTGTTCAGGCCACGCACATTGCCTTCCTCGCGCATGATGACGCCAGCGCCCAGAAAGCCGATCCCCGAGACCACATAGGCCATCACGCGCACGGCCCCGTCAGGGCCGGCAATGGTGTTGGCACTGTCGACAAAGATGGCCGCACCCACGGCCACCAGCACATTGGTGCGCAAGCCGGCGGTGCGCTGGCGGTATTGGCGCTCCAGGCCGATGACGGCGCCCAGCACAAAGGCGGTCACCAGGCTGATGGCCGTGTTGATCAGTGAGTTCAGTTGTGTGTAGTTCAGCGCTTCGAGCATGCCGCCCTCCTTGGCAAACGGTTATTCTTCATGGCGCTTATTGCCAGCCATAGCGACGGATGTACCACTTTTTCATGACCTGCGTAAGACCCATATAGGCCAGCAAGACCGCCACAAGGAATACAAAGTACATGCCGGGCAGCGGCACCAGCTTGAAATAAGGTGCCAACGCGCCCATAGGCAGGTAAATGCCGATGGCCACGACCACCAGGGTCATCAGGGCCACCGGCCAGGCAGCGCGGCTCTGGAGGAACGGAATGCGCATCGTTCGGATCATGTGCACGATCAGCGACTGGGTGAGCAGGCCCACGACAAACCAGCCGGACTGGAACAGCGCCTGGCGCTCCGGCGTGTTGGCGCCAAACACCTTCCACATCACGACAAAGGTGGTGATGTCGAAGACCGAGCTGATGGGGCCGAAGAACAGCATGAAGCGGCCCACATCGGCAGGGTTCCAGCGCTGGGGCTGGGTCAGCAGTTCGGGGTCCACATGGTCAAACGGGATCGCCGACTGCGAGAAGTCATACACCAGGTTCTGCACCAGCAGCTGCATCGGCAGCATGGGCAAAAAGGGGATGAAGGCACTGGCAATCAGCACCGAGAACACATTGCCGAAGTTCGAACTCGCCGTCATCTTGATGTACTTGAGCATGTTGGCAAAGGTGCGGCGCCCTTCCTGCACGCCCTGGTCCAGCACCATCAGGCTCTTGTCCAGCAAGATGATGTCGGCCGCTTCCTTGGCCACATCGACGGCCGTGTCCACCGAGATGCCGATATCGGCGGTGCGCAGCGCTGCCGCATCGTTGATGCCGTCGCCCATGAAGCCCACCACATGGCCATTGGCCTTGAGCATGCGCACGATGCGCTCCTTGTGCGCAGGGCTCAGCTTGGCAAAGATGTTGCCTTCCTCGACCACCTGAGCCAGGCGCTGGTCGTCCATCTGCTCGATATCGCCACCCAGCACGATGTGCTGCTCGGTGATGCCCACCTGCTGGCAGACTCTGGCGGTGACGGCGGCATTGTCGCCGGTCAGCACCTTGGTCTTTACGCCATGGCGAGCAAGCGCCTGCAGCGCGGGTGCGGCACTTTCCTTGGGCGGGTCGACAAAGGCCAGAAAGCCGCAGAGCACCATGCCGGCCTCATCGGCCACCCCGAAGTTGCTCTGGCCAGGCTCGGTATCCCGAGTCGCCACCGCCACCACGCGCAGCCCCTGGGCGTTGAGCGCCTCGGCCGTCGCCACGATGCGCTGGCGCAAGCCCGCGTCGAGCGCCAGCACGCCACCGGCGGCCTGCACCGAGCCGCTCACCTGCAGGATTTCCTCGACCGCGCCCTTGGTGATGATCTTGCCGGCGCCGCCACTGTCACGCACCACCACCGACATGCGCCGGCGCACAAAGTCAAACGGCACTTCATCGACCTTGGTATGGCTGTCGACCAGCGGCGCGCGCTCGCCATGGGCCAGCACGGCCACATCGAGCAGGCTCTTGAGACCCGTCTGGTAGTAGCTGTTCAGGTAGGCCATGTCCAGCACATGCTGCGATACATCGCCCCAGGCATCGAGGTGGCGCTCGACCGAGATCCGGTCCTCGGTCAGGGTGCCCGTCTTGTCGGTGCACAGCACATCCATCGCGCCAAAGTTCTGGATGGCATCCAGGTGCTTGACGATCACTTGCTTGCGCGACAGGAACACCGCCCCCTTGGCAAGCGTGGCGGTCACGATCATCGGCAGCATCTCGGGGGTCAGGCCCACGGCCACCGACAGCGCAAACAGCAGCGCCTCGGTCCAGTCGCCCTTGGTCAGGCCATTGATCAGCAGCACCAGCGGCACCATCACCAGCATGAACCGGATCAGCACCCAGCTGACCTTGTTGACCCCCATCTGGAACGCGGTGGGGCCACGCTCCATGGCCGAGACCTTGCCGGCCAGCGCGCCGAGGTAGCTCTGGTTGCCGGTGCTCAGCACCACCGCCAGACCCGCACCCGAGACCACGTTGGTGCCCATGAACACCAGGTTGCGCAATTCCACCGGGTTGGATTGGGCGCCATCGGGCTCCTGGGCAAATTTCTCCACCGGCATGGATTCACCGGTCATCGCCGATTGCGCCAAAAACAAGTCCTTGGCGGCCAGCAGGCGGCAGTCGGCCGGCACCATATCGCCGGCCGCCAGCTGGATGATGTCGCCTGGCACCAGGTCGCGCACCGGCAGCTCGCGCACGGCCTGCAGCGCAGACAGGCGCGATGGCAGCGCATCCAGCGCTTGCCCCTGCTCATCCTGAGCACTGCGGCGCAGCACAGCTGCGGTGTTCGATACCAGGGCCTGCAGGCCAGCCGCCGCCTGGTTGGCACGGCCTTCCTGCCAAAAGCGCAGGCCGGTCGCCAGCGCCACCATGCTGCCAATCACCACCGTGGCCTTGGTGTCGCCCGTCAGCCACGACACGGCGGCCAGCACCGTCAGCAGCAGGTTGAAAGGTGTGCGAAAGCACAGCCACAGGTGCTCGGCACGGGACATGGGCCGGTCCTGCGAGATGGTGTTCCATCCGGCCTGTGCGCGCGCTTCCTGCACCTGTGCGTCGTCCAGGCCCTGGCGGCTGGTGTTCAGGCTTTGCAGCAATGCTTGTTCCGGCGCATGGGCGGCGTCGCGCAGCCGCTCGCCCATGGCCGTGGAAATGCTGGCATCCACCGGCGTGCTGGCCCATTGCTCAAACATCGGCAAGCGGCGGAAATGCACGCCCCAGTGGCGCGAGCGCAGAAAGTTAACGAATCCATTTTTCAGCAGGTTCAACATGACCCATCTCCCCGCCATGGGCACGGCCCAGCCGCGCCGCATGGCATCTTCAATCCATACAGGCGTGCCCATGCGCGCCGCTGCCAGGCGGCCGCAAAGATGCACCTCAAACACAAGAGAGGTCAGCGACTGAAAGGGTCCAATGCCGCCGAAGCCGAGCAGGACTGCACGGCACCTTTGCCCATGGGGGCGCGGCGGCGCAGCATGGTCGCGAGCTGGCGCTGCATGCAGCGGGGCGCGCCCAAGCCGCAGCATGGCGTGATGGCCCATGGCACAGCCCTGCGTCGCGGTGCGCGCAAAGAGGCCAGCGAAGACATACGCAGTGGCATGAAAGGCTCCCACACCCGGTGTGATGGCGCGCAGCAAAGGCGCTCGCCACTGGGCAAGACTGGAAGATCAAAATGGGATGCAGTAGGGGCGCAGGTCTGTCTGACAGAAACTACGGCACCTCACAGCTGCCCGCCTGGTTCGGCAAGGCAGCGCGCAAAGCTGGGGCGTTTGCGATTACCTTGCCTGTGGTCGGTTGGCCGCTGGCCAACAACTCGGTAAGTCCACAGGGTTACTCCTGATAAAAAAGCTGGCCGGATTGTAGATCAAGGCCCTCAAAACCACCAGTGGTTGAGAAGGCACAACGCGCTCTTTACCGGCGCTTTTCAGAAAGCTCAGTCCAGCACCAGCCGGCGCTGCTGCACCAGCTGCTCGATCTGGGCGCGCGTATCGCTGATCAGCGCTGCAAACTGCTGCGGGCTGCCGCCCATCGGCACAACACCGAGCTGCTCCAGACGCGCCTGCACCGCAGGTTGCTGCAACGCTTGGCGGGCTGCATGGTGGAGGGTGTCGATGACCGCTGGCGGCGTGCCGGCCGGCGCCACCAGCCCAAACCAGGTGATGGCCAGGCGGTTGAACGCCGGGTAGCCCGCCTCTGCCAACGTAGGCACCTGCGGCAGCGCTGGCAGCCGCTGGGGCGCGGCCACCGCAAAGGGCACCAGGCGCCCCGACTGCACCAGGCTGCTGGACGACGGGTACTGGTCACTCAGCACCTGGGTCTCGCCCGACAGCGCACTGTTGACCACCGGGCCTTGGCCTTTGTACGGAATATGGCGCAGGCGCACGCCCAGCGCTTCGTTCATCGCCTCGGCAATCAGGTGGCCGATGGAGCCCACGCCGGCCGATCCGATCGTGTAGTGGTCGGGCTGGGCGCGCAAGATGGCGACCAGGCTCTGCAGATCGGCTGCCCCCAGGCTGGGGTGGGTGGAGAATACCGATGGAATCTGCGCCAACGCGATGACCGGTGCCAGCGCTTCGGGCGGGTCACGGCGCAGCGATTTCAGCATCACCGCATTGACGGCCAAGGTGCTGATCGTTCCCACGCCGATGGTGTAGCCATCGGGCCGCGCACGGGCCACTGCCTCGGCCCCGATGAGACCTGCGGCGCCAGCCTTGTTCTCCACCACCACCGGCTGGCCCAGCGGCTCGCGCATGGCATCGGCAACCAGGCGGGCCACGATATCGGTCGACCCCCCCGGTGCAAAGGGCACCACCAGCTTGATGGGCTGGCTGGGGTAGGCGCGCCGCTCTTGCGCTTGCGCCTGCGCATGTCCGGCCCATGCCAGACCCAGGCAGACCAATGCAGGCAGCAGCGCCAGCGGGCGCAGGAGGGGAAAGCGGGAGATCATGGCAGGCGGACACTGAAAACCAGAGACGGGAATTATCCTCCCGAGCGGGAAACTGGCACTAGGCAGCGCAGCTGGCCTGTACGTCCTGGCCCTCTTGCTGCAGACCCTGGCTCTGGGCATAGTCCATGCCCCAGTCGCGCATGGCCGTCAGCACCGGCTGCAGGCTGCGGCCCAGGTCGGTCAATGCATAGTCCACGCGCGGGGGGACCTCGGCATAGACCGTGCGCGCAACAATGCCGGCCTCTTCCAGCTCGCGCAGCTGCAAGGTCAGCATGCGCTGGGTGACGTTCGGAATGGCGCGCGCCAACGCACTGAAACGCTTGGTGCCATGGAGCAGATGGAAAAGCACAATCGGCTTCCAGGTGCCGCCCATGACGGACAAGGTGACCTCCACTGCGCAGCCGCTTTTGCTGTTCAAACGCTTCATACCCCTTGCTCCCCGGAAAACGACAAACGCCCCATCCTAGTGCCAAGCCAATATCCATGCATTGCTTACATTTTTAATACTAGACCACAAATATGTCGGTTCTAGCGTTCCACACCCAGCGCTTGCATGATGGCCGGGTGGCTGCAGCCTGCAGCCTCTGTGATGCCAACCAAGGAAAGACATACGCCATGAAAGCCATTCAACTTGCCGCTCCCGGTGGCCTGGACCGCCTGCAACTGGTGGACTTGCCAGCGCCCGCAGCACCAGGCGCCGGAGAGATCCAGGTGCGCCTGCATGCCAGCTCGCTCAACTACCACGACCTGGCCATTGCCGCCGGGCGCTCGGCCACGGCCGATGGCCGCATCCCGATGGCCGATGGCGCCGGCCTGGTGACGGCGGTGGGGGAAGGCGTAACCGAGTTCGCCGTGGGTGACGCCGTGGTTTCCTGCTTTTTCCCGCTGTGGCTATCGGGCAAGCAAGTGCCCTCCACCTTCACCACCGTGCCCGGCGATGGTGTCGATGGTTTTGCGCGCGAGCAGGTCACGATGGCCGCCACGGCCTTTACCCATGCACCCAAGGGCTATACGCATGAAGAAGCTGCCACTTTGACCACGGCGGGCCTGACCGCCTGGCGCGCCCTGGTCGTCGATGGCCGCATCGAAGCGGGGCAAACCGTGCTGGTGCTGGGCACCGGCGGCGTCTCCATCTTCGCGTTGCAACTGGCCCATGCGATGGGCGCCAAGGTGATTGCGACGACCTCCAGCGCTGCCAAGGCCGAGCGCCTGCGCGCCTTGGGTGCCGACACGGTGATCAACTACCGCGACCAGCCCGAATGGGGCGATGCGGTGCTGCAAGCCACTGGCGGCCGTGGTGCCGACATCGTCGTGGAAGTCGGCGGCCCCGGCACCCTGCCCCAGTCCATCCGCGCCTGTGCGCCCGGGGGCCATATCGCACTGATCGGTGTGCTGACCGGCTTTGCCGGCGATGTACCGACGGTGGAGCTGATGCGCAAGCAGCAAACGCTCAAGGGCCTGATCGTTGGCAGCCGCGAGCAGCAGCAAGACCTGGTGCGCGCGCTCGACCAGTTGCCACTGCGCCCGGTGATCGACAGCAGCTACCCGCTGGAGAAAATCGCCGATGCCTTTGCGCACCAGATCAGCGCGCAGCACTTTGGCAAGATCTGCCTGAGCTGGTAAGTGGCCATGGCAGCGCAAGCGCTCTGCCGTCTGCGCTACCGCGATGAAAAAACCGCCCCGGGCTTGCGCCTGGGGCGGTTGTGCATTGGGCGAGAGACGGTCAGTCCAGCAGCGAGATATCGCGCACCGCACCCTTGTCGGCCGAGGTCACCAGCTTGGCATAGGCCTTCAGCGCGGTGGACACCTTGCGCGGGCGGGGCTTGGCAGGCTTCCAGCCCAGCGCATTCTGTGCTTCGCGGCGCTTGGCAAATTCCTCATCGCTGACCAGCGCATTGATGGTGCGGTTGGGGATGTCGATCAGGATGCGGTCGCCGTTCTGCACCAGGCCAATCGCGCCGCCAGCGGCCGCCTCTGGCGAGCAGTGGCCGATGGACAGGCCCGAGGTTCCGCCCGAGAAGCGGCCATCGGTCAGCAATGCGCAGGACTTGCCCAGGCCCTTGGACTTGATGTAGCTGGTCGGATAGAGCATTTCCTGCATGCCGGGGCCGCCTTTGGGGCCTTCGTAACGCACGATCACGACATCACCGGCCTTGACCTTGTCGCTCAGGATGTTTTCCACGGCCTCGTCCTGCGACTCCACCACATGGGCCGAGCCTTCGAACACCAGGATCGAGTCATCGACACCGGCGGTCTTGACCACGCAGCCGTCCAGCGCGATGTTGCCGCGCAGCACCGCCAGCCCCCCTTCTTTGGAGAAGGCATGGTCGTACGAGCGGATGCAGCCTTCGGCGCGGTCCAGGTCCAGGCTGGGCCAGCGCGTGCTTTGGCTGAAGGCCACCTGGGTAGGAATGCCGGCAGGGCCTGCCATGTAGAAGGTGCGCACCGCCTCGTCCTGCGTGCGCACGATGTCCCACTGGTCCAGCGCGTCCTTCATGGTCTTGGCATGCACGGTGGGCACGTCGGTGTGCAGCTTGCCGGCACGGTCCAGCTCACCGAGGATGGCCATGATGCCGCCGGCGCGGTGCACATCTTCGATGTGGTACTTGTTGGTATTGGGGGCCACCTTGCACAGCTGGGGCACGGTGCGCGACATGCGGTCGATGTCGGTCATCGTGAAATCGATGTCCGCCTCTTGCGCAATCGCCAGCAAGTGCAGGATGGTGTTGGTCGATCCGCCCATCGCGATGTCCAGGGTCATCGCGTTCTCGAAGGCCTTGAGGCCGACGGCGCGTGGCAGCAGCGTGGCTTCGTCCTGCTCGTAGTAGCGCTTGGCCAGCTCCACGATCAGGCGGCCTGCGCGCTTGAACAGCTGCTCGCGGTCCGAATGGGTGGCCACCACGGTGCCATTGCCTGGCAGGGCCAGGCCCAGCGCCTCGGCCAGGCAGTTCATCGAGTTGGCGGTGAACATGCCCGAGCAGGAGCCACAGGTCGGGCAGGCCGAGCGCTCGACTTCAGCCACATCGGCATCGCTGACATTGCTGTCCGCGGCCATCACCATCGCATCGACCAGGTCGAGCTTCTTGATCTGGATCGTCTTGCTGCCATCAGCGGCAGGCACGGCCAGACGCACCTTGCCCGCTTCCATCGGGCCGCCCGAGACAAACACCACGGGGATATTGAGGCGCATCGCGGCCATCAGCATGCCGGGGGTGATCTTGTCGCAGTTGGAGATGCAGACCATGGCATCGGCGCAGTGCGCGTTGACCATGTATTCCACCGAATCGGCAATCACTTCCCGGCTGGGCAGCGAGTACAGCATGCCATCGTGGCCCATCGCAATGCCGTCGTCGACCGCAATGGTGTTGAACTCCTTGGCAACACCGCCTGCAGCCTCGATCTCGCGGGCGACGAGCTGGCCCAGGTCCTTCAGGTGCACATGGCCTGGAACGAACTGGGTAAAGGAGTTCACCACCGCAATGATGGGCTTGGAGAAATCGTCGTCTTTCATGCCGGTGGCGCGCCACAAGGAGCGGGCACCAGCCATGTTGCGACCGGCGGTTGAGGTTTTGGAACGGTATGCGGGCATCGTGGTGTACGAATCAGTAAACAATAAGAATGCGGCCTGTCTTGCATAGTGCGGGCCTAGATATACGCCAGGGCCAGCGGGCAAGTTGGCGAGAACCTCTTGAGTGCACGCCGATGTGAGCGCTGATTATGGCGCAGCTGGGCAAATGACGGAGACACTCGGGTTCCAGCCAGCGACAGCGGTAGGGACAGCAGAAAGGCGGAAAAAAACCGCCTGCCGGCGGTTTCTGCGCTGCAGCGGCTGCGTCAGCGGCGCCGGCGGGTAGTCTGGCCCAGCGCGTCCCTGGATTTTTGCAGTCGGCGCTCCTTTTTCAGCCCTTCCTTTTCCATCGCCTTGCGCTTGGTGTAGCCTGACCAGTCGGCCCAGGCCCACCACAGCGCTGCCAGGCCAAACGGCGCCAGCACGGTGACCCAGGACCAGGCCGCGACGGGGCCGATTTCCAGGTACTTCAACAACAGCAGAATGATCCCCAGGATCAGAAAATACATGGTCTCTCCCTCTTGTTGCTCGCTGGGCCGCTTGGGTATCGGGCTCGTAAAGTGTTCTGACTTGCGGAACATCCTGGCGTTGGCGCAGTCCTAAGCAGCGAGCCATTAGAATTAATGTACCTCATGCGCTAAGGAGAAGACACGATGAACCGTATTCTGATTGCCACGGCACTGGCCTTGTCGGCCAGCGCACCTGCGTGGGCTGATCAGGCATTGGCCCAATCCAAGAACTGCATGGCTTGCCATTCGGTCGACAAGAAAGTAGTGGGCCCCGCATTCAAAGACATTGGCGCCAAGTTTGCAGGCCAGCCCGGTGCATCCAACATGCTGGCCCAGAAGATCATCAAGGGCAGTGCAGGCGTCTGGGGCCCTGTGCCCATGCCCGCCAACACCCAGGTCAGCGAAGCCGATGCCAAGAAATTGGCCGACTGGGTACTGACGCTCAAGTAAACAACCCATCGCATGCAGGTTGGGCGCTACCGGCCCAAGCAAAAAAACCACCTTGCAAGGTGGTTTTTTTGTGGCGTGCGGCAGCGGTTTAGAAGCTATTGCGCGGCGGCTCGACCTGGCGCATGCGGTCCTCGATCTGGCCCAGGTAGGCGGCATTGCTGTTGTCCGACTCCTGGGCGCGGGCCACCAGGTGCGATTCCAGCTCTGCCAACCGCGCCATCAGTGCGGACTGCCCGGCCACATGCTGGCTCTCCAGCACCTGGCGCAGTTCGGTAAAGCGGGAGGCCTCGGCCTTGTCGGCCAGCTCACGCTGGGCCGTCATCTCCTTGTTGTGGCGGCGCGCCTCCAGCATGACGGAGCCCTGCAGGGACAGCACATAGGCGATGAAGATCACGCAAAGCAGGACGGTGAGCGCCAACATCAACACACCCAGCGGTGCATGGATGGTGGTCAGGCCCAGGTTGACTTCCGACGGGGTGGACAGCACCTCCCAGTTGAGGGCTGCCAGACCGCCGATGAGCACGGCGATGATGAGAAGAAGAATGCTGCGCATAGTGGAATTTGATGGCATGGATAGAACGCATAGACCATAGCACGGTCCAGACGTCCCGGCTTGTCAGCCAATGCTGGCAAATTTCCACCCGTTCTTCAGCGTTAACAACGCGTTGGCGCGCCGGGGAGTACCGGCGCGCCACATTGTTGACATTGGGCGATCAGTGCGTATCGGACAGCTGGTCGAGGATCGCCGGGTTCTCCAAGGTGGAGGTGTCCTGCGTGATCGCCTCGCCCTTGGCGATCGAGCGCAGCAGGCGGCGCATGATCTTGCCCGAACGGGTCTTGGGCAGGTTGTCGCCAAAACGGATGTCCTTGGGCTTGGCGATCGGGCCAATTTCCTTGGCCACCCAGTCGCGCAGCTCCTTGGCAATCTGCTTGGCTTCGTCGCCGGTGGGACGCGAGCGCTTGAGCACGACAAAGGCGCAGATCGCCTCGCCGGTCATGTCGTCGGGCCGGCCCACCACGGCCGCCTCGGCCACGAGGTCGGTCTTGGCGACCAGTGCCGATTCGATTTCCATCGTGCCCATGCGGTGGCCCGAGACATTGAGCACATCGTCAATGCGGCCGGTGATGCGGAAATAGCCGGTCTTGGCATCGCGCACCGCGCCGTCACCGGCCAGGTAGATGCTGCCGCCCATTTCTTCGGGGAAATAGGCTTTCTTGAAGCGCTCGGGGTCGTTCCAGATCGTGCGGATCATCGACGGCCAGGGCTTGCTGATCACGAGGATACCGCCGGTGCCGTTGGGCAGTTCCTTGCCGGTTTCGTCCACGATCTGGGCCATGATGCCCGGCAGCGGCAGGGTGCAGGAGCCAGGCACCAGCGGCGTGGCGCCAGGCAGCGGCGTGATCACATGGCCGCCGTTCTCCGTTTGCCAGAAGGTATCGACAATCGGGCAGCGCTCGCCGCCGATGTTCCGGTAGTACCACATCCAGGCTTCGGGGTTGATCGGCTCGCCGACCGAGCCCAGAATGCGCAGGCTGCCCAGGTTCCAGTTGCGCGGGTGCACCTTGTCGTCCGAATCTGCCGCCTTGATCAGCGAGCGGATGGCTGTGGGCGCGGTGTAGAAGATGGAGACGCCATGGCGCTCGATCATCTGCCAGAAGCGGCCGGCATTGGGGAAGGTGGGCACGCCTTCGAACACCACCTGGGTCGCGCCAGCGGCCAGCGGGCCGTAGGCAATATAGGTGTGGCCGGTGATCCAGCCGATATCGGCCGTGCACCAGAACACGTCGCTGGGCTGCAGGTCGAAGGTCCACTCCATCGTCATCTTGGCCCAGAGGATGTAGCCGCCGCTGGCATGCTGCACGCCCTTGGGTTTGCCGGTGGAGCCGCTGGTGTACAGAATGAACAGCGGGTGCTCGGCATGCACCGGCACCGGCGCGCATTCCTTGCTCTGGCCGGCCAGCGCCTCGCCGAAGCTCACATCCCGGCCTTCGACCTTGTTCCAGGCCGTGGCGGTGCGCTCAAACACCAGCACTTTCTTGACGGTATCGCAGCCACCCATGGCCAGCGCATCGTCGACAATCGCCTTGAGCGGCAACTCCTTGCCGCCGCGCATCTGGTAGTTGGCCGTGATGATCAGCACGGCACCGGCATCGATGACGCGCTCATTGACCGCCTTGGCCGAGAAACCGCCGAACACCACCGAATGGGTGGCACCAATGCGTGCGCAGGCCTGCATCGCCACAATGCCCTCGACGGTCATCGGCATGTAGATCAGCACCCGGTCGCCCTTTTGCACGCCCTGGGCCTTGAGCGCATTGGCGAAGGTGCTGACCTTGTCCAGCAGTTCGCGGTAGGTGATCTTGGTCACCTGGCCATCGTCGGCTTCAAAGATGATGGCCGTCTTGTTCTCCACCGGCGTGCCGATGTGCTTGTCCAGGCAGTTGGCGCTGACGTTCAGCTCGCCATCCTGGAACCACTTGAAGAATGGCGGCGTGCTCTGGTCCAGCACTTCGGTGAAAGGCCGGGTCCACTGCACATGCGCGCGGGCGCGTTGGGCCCAGAAGCCTTCGAAGTCGGCCTCGGCCTCGGCGCACAGCGCCTGGTAGGCCTCCATGCTGCCGACGCGGGCCGTGGCAGACAGGCTGGCAGGTGGGGGGAAAACACGGTTCTCGACCAGAACGGATTCAATCGTTCCTTGGGCTGGGGCTGTCATGGGTGGGTCTCCTTTGCAAACATTGTAGGTATGAAAATCGTTGCTACTGTGGACCGGCGCACTTACATGCGTCTGACAGCAGCCTGCGCGCCCGGCGTCGTCGCAGAGCAATTCATAGTCAAAAACAACCAACCTATCGAAGTGACGAATTTTGCCAATCGCGCTGCGCAAGACCCAGGCGGCTCGCTACAATCCGCGTCGCTCTTTTGGCTGCATCTGCGCCATCGGTGAGCCAGCACGCAGGTAGACAGGCTGGTATCCGTTTCACCGATGGAAGATCCAACAACGCATTCCAACGCACCGCAGCCCGGCAGCGTCTTCTCCACTTCCTCCTCCATCATGTCTCTGCCTCAAAATGCTCCTTTGCGCCCCTTGCCGGCGCTGATTTTTGCCAGCCGCTGGCTGCAACTGCCGCTTTACCTGGGACTGATCGTTGCCCAGCTGGTGTATGTCTGGCATTTCCTGGTCGAGTTGCTGCACCTGGTTGAAGCTGCCTTTGGCAGCGATACCGCGCTGCGCATCCTCGTCACCTCGGTGGGCTATTCGCCCGATGTCCAGATCACCGCCCTCAACGAGACCATCATCATGCTGGTGGTGCTCGGCCTCATCGATGTGGTGATGATCTCCAACCTGCTGATCATGGTGATCGTCGGCGGCTACGAGACCTTTGTCAGCCGCATGCACCTCAACCGCCATCCGGACCAGCCCGAATGGCTGGGCCATGTGAATGCCTCGGTGCTCAAGGTCAAGCTGGGCCTGTCCATCATCGGCATCAGCTCCATTCACCTGCTCAAAACCTTTATCAATGCGCCCAATTACAGCGAGAAGGTGCTGATGTGGCAGACCATCATCCACGTGGTGTTCCTGCTGTCGGCGCTGGCCATTGCCTGGACTGACCGCATCCTGCACCCCGCAGGCCCTGGCCACAAGGATAGCCATTGATCCAGCAGCCGCTGCGTGCATCCCTCCAGCCCCGCCCCTGCGGGGCTTTTTCATGGGCGCTTGGGCGATCCGGATTGGCGAAATATTCCTACACAGCAGCCGCATGGTTTCGGATATCGGTAGTTATTTACCCTTAAAAGACAGCATTCACAGCACAAGCAACGTGACCGGTACGCAATTGCCAGAATCAGGGTCTTTCACAGACAGATCTTGCATAAAATTGAAACCAAATGTGTTTTGCATCGTCGAAACCCCGACCGCTTGATCCGACCATATTTGGTTTTTTGTTGCTATTAAAAACGGAGCATCACAGAAATCAGATGCTGCAAATAGGCGCTTAGCAATGCCCAATTCGCCCGGATGAAACCCGCTTTTTTTGACTTCTATATTTCCAATACGTATACTTAAGGAATGTTTTACAACCTGCAACGCAGGTAATCCGTGCCTTTCTGACAGGCGCGGATCGTCTCCGTCGGGTCTTTGGCGCCATGCCAGAGTCCGTCAACAGGCCGGCATCTACCCGGCCCTGATGCCCCGGCGCGGTGGCCTTTTTACAGTGTCCGCCGCGCTCGCGTGATTGAAACGATCGGGTTTCAATGCGCACGAGAGACCCTGTACCTGGCTCGACCCTGGAGCCCTTCGCTGCTGGCATGCATGCCCGGTACAGGCAGAAATTGTTGGTCACATTGTGTGTCCTGCCCACGAGGGCTTGCCATGGCGGTCGCTTTGACCGCCAGGCGCAGCTATCGGCATCAGGGTTGAGAGATTGACGGTCCCGTGCTGGACGACGCCCCTTTGTGGGCGTTTTCAGCGTTGTAGCCACTACAACTTAGGGAGGAGCCAGCGATGGCCAAACAAATCCGTATCGAGCACGTCTTCAAGGTGTTCGGAGATTCCCCCAAAGCCGCACTGGAGCTGGTGCGCAAAGGCGCCACCAAGCAAGAAGTCATGGAGAAGACCGGCAACTCCATCGGCGTGTTTGACGCCAACTTCACCATCGAAGCCGGTGAGATCTTTGTCGTCATGGGCCTGTCGGGCTCGGGCAAATCCACCCTGGTGCGCATGCTCAACCGCCTGATCGAGCCCACCAGCGGCGCCATCGTCGTCGATGGCCAGGACATCAACCAGCTATCGGACAGCAAGCTGCGCGCGCTGCGCCGCAAGGACATCTCGATGGTGTTCCAGTCCTTTGCGCTGATGCCCCACCTGACCGTGGTCGAGAACACTGCGTTTGGCCTGGAGCTGGCCGGCGTCAAGCGTGAAGAACGCCTTGCTGCGGCTGAGCAGGCGCTGGAGCAGGTGGGCCTGGCCGGCTGGGGCGCGAGCTACCCCGATGAGCTGTCTGGCGGCATGCAGCAGCGTGTGGGCCTGGCCCGCGCGCTGGCATCCGATCCCTCGATCCTGCTGATGGACGAGGCCTTCTCAGCGCTCGATCCCATCATCCGTACCGAAATGCAGTCCGAGCTGATGCGCCTGCAGGAAATCAAGCGCCGCACCATCGTCTTCATCTCACACGATCTGGACGAGGCCATGCGCATTGGTGACCGCATCGCCATCATGAAGGACGGCATGGTCCAGCAGGTCGGCACCCCCGATGACATTCTGCGCAACCCGGCCAACGAGTATGTGCGCGCCTTTATCCAGGGCGTGGATGCCGCAGCGGTTTTCAAGGCCGCCGATATCGCCCGGCGCGGGATCACCATCGTCAAGGAAAGCGACCAGCGCGGCGCCCGTGCCGCGATGCAGCTGCTGCAGGACGAGGACCGGGATTTTGCCTACATCGTCTCGCCCCGCAAGCAGTACCTGGGCACGGTCTCGACCGAGTCCTTGCGCAATGCCTTGAAGGGCCATGTGGGCCCATTGGGTCTGCAACATGCCTACTTGGACAAGGTCGAGCCGATTGCCGAAGACGCGCTAGTGGCCGATCTGTTTGGCCAGGTGGCACAGGCGCCCTGCCCGCTGCCGGTGCTGCGCGCCGATGGCCGCTTTGTCGGCGCGATCAGCAAGAACACGCTGCTGCGCTTCCTGGACCGCGACACGCCCCCTGTGCCGCCCACGGACCCCGCCGTGATCGCCATGCAAGCGGCCACAGAGGCCGCTGCCGCTGAAGCCGCCAATACCGACAACAACGACAACAGGAGTGCCGCATGAGTACCGACAACACAATGACCATCGCCCAGAACACTGCCGCTGCCGACCCTTGGGCCGATACCGCATCGGCCAGCTCGAGCGCGGCCACCGCCTGGACCGGCACTGACGCCGCCAGCACCCCGGCACCCGCCGCTGTGAGCGATGACCCCTGGCAGGCGGTTGGCAATGTCTCGGGCAATACCGACTGGCTGGGCGGCCCCGACGCCGTGGGCCAAACCGCCGATGCCGCTCAAGCCACTGCGCAGCATGCGCAAGTCGCCCACGACAGCGGTTTTCATCTGAGCCAGCTCTGGGACGGCAGCCTGCCGGTACAGGACTGGATCAACACCGGCCTGACCTGGGTCGTGGCCAATTTCCGCCCCTTCTTCCAGACCGTGCGCGCGCCGATTGACGGCACGCTCACGGGCGTGGAGCATTTTCTGACCGCCATCCCCATGCTCGCGATGGTGGCCATTCTGGCACTGATCGCTTGGCAATTTGCCGGCGGCGCCCTGGCCATTGGGGCCGTGGTGTCGCTGCTGGTCATCGGCATGCTGGGTATCTGGCACGAGGCCATGGTCACCCTGTCGCTGGTGCTGACCTCGCTGGCGTTCTGCATCATCATCGGCCTGCCGCTGGGCATTTTGCTGGCCAGCAGCGACCGTGCGCAGAAGTTCTTCCGCCCGGTGCTCGATGCCATGCAGACCACCCCGGCCTTTGTCTACCTGGTGCCGGTGGTGATGCTGTTCGGCATTGGCAATGTGCCTGGCGTGGTGGTGACCATTGTGTTTGCGCTGCCACCGCTGGTGCGCCTGACCAACCTGGGTATCCGCCAGGTGCGCCCTGACCTGATCGAAGCCAGCCGTGCCTATGGCGCCTCGCCGCTGCAACTGCTGTGGAAGGTGCAGCTGCCGCTGTCGATGCCCTCGATCATGGCCGGCATCAACCAGTCGCTGATGCTGTCGCTGTCGATGGTGGTGATTGCCTCGATGATCGCCGTGGGCGGTCTGGGCCAGATGGTGCTGCGCGGTATCGGCCGCCTGGACATGGGCCTGGCCACCGTCGGCGGCCTGGGCATTGTGCTGCTCGCCATTCTGCTGGACCGCATCACCCAGGCGATGGGCCAACCCCGCCGTGGCGTGCGCCACTGGTGGCAAACCGGCCCGGCCGGCATCATCGCCCGCGCCCTGCACAAGCCAGAAGCCAGCCCTGCACCCAAGCCCCTGCCTCAGCCAGCGGCCCAAAAGCAGGCGCAGACGCAGCCCGGCCAGGACGCCGTGCCTGCCGCCTAGGCCCAGCCAGGGCAGCCGCCACCGCTGGCTGCCCTGCCCGCCCGCTTGGCCCCATTTGCACATTGATCGGCGGCGCGCACTGCGCCAGCGCCGAACCCCTAACAAGGAGCATCCATGACATTCACCACCCACTCCTGGCAGGCCTTCGCAGCCCCGACCCGCATGGTCAAGAGCCTGCTGGCCACCAGCCTGCTGGCCGCTGGCCTGGCTGCCGCCGGCCATGCGATGGCCCAGGATCTGCCCGGCAAGGGCATCAAGGTCCAGCCACTGCAAAGCTCGATCGCCGAAGAAACCTTCCAGACGCTGCTGGTCAACAAGGCCATGGAAAAGCTCGGCTATGAGGTGCTGCCCATCCGCGAGGTGGAATACGCCACCGCCCACGTCGCCATCGGCAACGGCGACGCCACCTACATGGCCGACCACTGGGATCCGCTGCAGGCCGACTTCTACAAGAACGCCGGCGGCGCCGACAAGCTCTACCGCGAAGGCGAGTACTCGACCAGTGCCGTGCAAGGCTATCTGATCGACAAGAAGACGGCCGACGAGCACAAGATCACCAATATCGAGCAGCTCAAGGACCCGAAGATTGCCAAGCTGTTTGACACCGATGGCGACGGCAAGGCCGACCTGACCGGTTGCACCCCCGGCTGGGGTTGCGAAGGCGCGATCGAGCACCAGCTGACCGCCTACCACCTGCGCGATACCGTCACCCATGTGCAAGGCACCTACGCCGCGCTGATGGCCGACACCATCGCCCGCTACAAGTCCGGCAAGCCCATCCTGTACTACACCTGGACGCCCTACTGGGTCAGCGCCGAGCTGCGCCCCGGCCGCGATGTCGTCTGGCTGCAGGTACCGTTTACCGCACTGCCGGGCAACCAGGCCGATCTGAAGACCGCGCTGCCCAATGGCAAGAACTATGGCTTCCCGCTGAACACCCAGAAGATCGTCGCCAACAAGCAATTTGCCGAAGCCAACCCTGCGGCCGCCAAGCTGTTTGCGATCATGAAACTGCCGGTCTCCGACATCAACGCCCAGAACCTGGCGATGAAGGAAGGCCAGAACAAGCCTGCCGACATAGAGCGCCATGCCGATGGCTGGATCAAGGCCCACCAGGCAGAGTTTGACGGCTGGATCAAGACGGCGCTGGACGCCGCCAAGGCCCAGTAAGTCTGCAGCACCGATCGCCCGGCAGCTTCTGGCCGGGCCGGTGCCTCCCCTCGGGGCATGTCGCCATGCCCACCGGTGCAGCGCCAGCGCTGCCCGCCACCCAGCCGTCCCGCAAGTTGCACACCCATCACCCGCCACCACCGGCCGGGCCTGGCGCCGTCTTGCCCCCAGGGCTGCCCATGTTCCCTCTCGGTGCGCGCCCTGCGCATCGCGTTTCAATCCAAGGAGAAGACCATGACCTATAAAAACCGCCTCAATCGCCCGATCCACCTGGCCTGCGCCGCCGCCATCGCGTTGATGGCCTGGGGCCCCGCCGCCCAGGCGCAAGACCTGCCTGGCAAGGGCAAGGATCTGCTGCCCCTGCTGGGCACCGTCGATGAAGAGCTGTTCCAGACCCTGATCGTGTCGCGCGCGCTGGAAAAGCTCGGCTACACCGTGAAGGACCCCAAGGGACTGGAGAACGGCACCGAGCACGTTGTCGTCGGCCAGGGCGATGCCACCTTCATGGCCAACCACTGGATTCCGCTGCACCAGGAGTTTTATGAGCGCAATGGCGGCGCCAAGGTCTTCTACCGCGAAGGCATGTTCTCGACCAATGCCGCCCAGGGCTACCTGATCGACAAGAAAACGGCCGAGAAGTACAAGATCACCGACATCATGCAGCTCAAGGATCCCAAGATCGCCAAGCTGTTTGACACCGATGGCGATGGCAAGGCCGATCTGACCGGTTGCAACCCTGGCTGGGGCTGCGAGCTGGCGATCAACAAGCACCTCAAGGGCCTGGGTCTGGAAGGCAGCGTGACCCACCGCCAGGGCAACTATGCGGCGCTGATTGCCGACACCATCGCGCGCTACCAATCCGGCAAGCCGGTGCTCTACTATGTCTGGACCCCCTACTGGGTCAACGGCGTGCTCAAGCCCGGCCAGGATGTTGTCTGGCTGCAGGTGCCCAATGTTCCCAATGCCAAGGGCGATGACGACACCCGCCTGCCCAATGGCAAGAACTATGGCTTCAAGGTGAACAACCAGTACATCCTCGCGAACAAAAAATGGACGGATGCCAACCCGGCCGCCGCCAAGCTGTTTGCGCTGATGCAGGTGCCCATTGAGGACATCACCGCGCAGAACCTGCTGATGCGCAACGGCGAAAACAAGACTGCCGACATCCAGCGCCATGCCGACGCCTGGATCAAGAACCACCAGGCCAAGTTTGACGGCTGGATCAAGCAAGCGCTGGCCGCCAAGTAAGCCTGGCGCCTGCCGCACCGCCCCGAGCCCGCTGACCAGCGGGCTTTTTTTGTGGCGCTCGGCGGCGCAAAACTACAATACCGGCCAAACAACGCTCAGCGCCCACGCCCGATGACCCACCCCTGCCTCAGTTGCGGCGCCTGCTGCGCCAGCTTTCGCGTTGATTTTTCAGTCCATGAATGCGACAGCAACGGCGGCCGCGTGCCATCGGGGCTGGCTGAAGAGGTGAACGAGAGCACCTGCCGCATGCGCGGCACCGACTATGCGCGCCCGCGCTGCGCGGCCTTGACCGGCACCATTGGCCAGCAAGCCGCCTGCGGCATTTATGAATGGCGCCCCTCCCCCTGCCGGGAGTTTGCAGCAGGCAGCGAGGCCTGCAACAAGGCGCGCGTACGCCATGGCATGCAGGCGCTGGAAGGCGGGCTGTACTAGCCTACCCGCCAACGCCCCCATGCACGGCGCTACAGCGGCGCGATGCGCACCACCGGCGCACTGGCCGTTTCGATCGACATGCGCAGCGGCAAGAACTGCGCAATCACCGCCATATTGCTGTGCAGGTGCTCGGTCGCCTCGCTGCAGCTGAAGGCTGCCGGCTGGCCGCTTTGCCATACCGCCAGCGCCTGCAGCAGCAACAGCTGGTCGGCCAGGTAGGCGCAGACAGCGGCATCGGGCTTCTTCTGGTAATCGCGCAGGTCCTGGCAGAGCTTGCGCGCCACCGCTTCGGACGACACCCCGTGCGCGCCCAGGCCCCAGAACAGCTCGGTGACATGGTCATAGCGCAACGTGGCCTGCAGCAGATTGCCCGGGCCCTCTTCCTGGCTCACCGGCAGCAGCTCCATCGCACGCCGGTCCCAGCCCGTCAGCCGCGCCAGCTCGTCGAACTCGCGCATGGCCACGCCACGCGGCACGGCCGCGCAGACCGCCTCCACCGACACATGCTGCAGCATGCCGCGCGCCAGCAGATCAAAAGGCTGCAGCCCTTGCGCTGCCGGGCTGATGCAGGCGAGCGCCTCGCCACCGCCTGCCGGGTAAAAGCCATAGCGGCGCAGCCGCAGGTCCAGCCCCGCACCCATGCGTGCCACCAAGGGCGCATAGGCGCGATCGATGAAGTGGAAGTTGGGCGCCAGCGGGTTGTGCGTGCCACCCGACAACTGCACTGTGCTGACAGCATCGGCCATCAGCAACGCTGGCAGCACCGTCTGCAACACCAGCATCGCACTGCCCGCGCCGGAGATCGGGAAGCGGTAGTCCCCGGCCTTGAGCGCCGCCGGCGCAAACTGCAGCGCCGTCACGCCTGCGCCGATGGGCGACAGCTGGGCATCGCTGATGGTCTGCGCCGCCTGCACACAGGCCAGGTGCTGGCGCATCAGCCCTGGCTTGGAGCGCTTGGCCCGGATGCTGTGCATCGCCAGCGGTCTTTGCGTGATGACCGACAGCGCCAGCGCCGTGCGCAGAATCTGGCCGCCCCCCTCGCCTTGCGAGCCGTCGATCTCGACCAGGCCCTTTTCTATTAAATGGGTTGAAAATTGCATTGGAATAAGTCCCTCTCTCTTGTTCTTATAGTGCGGCTCAAGGCCCGGGAAGCCCAGCATCCAACCAATGCTGCGGCTCCCGGGTCGCACTCTACCCCTTCACACACACCACCTGCTTGAGCGTGTACACCACCTCCACCAAGTCGCTCTGCGCCGCCATCACCGCGTCGATGTCCTTGTAGGCCATGGGGATCTCATCAATCACCTCGGCGTCCTTTCGGCATTCCACCCCTTCGGTGGCGCGCTTCTGGTCCTCGACGGTGAACAGCTTCTTGGCCTTGGTCCGGCTCATCGTGCGACCGGCACCGTGGCTGCAGCTGTTGAAGCTTTCGGGGTTACCTTTACCGCGCACGATAAAGCTCTTGGCCCCCATGCTTCCCGGGATGATCCCCAGCTCGCCCTGGCGTGCGCTCACCGCGCCCTTGCGGGTCACAAACACCTCCTGGCCAAAGTGCGTTTCGCGTTGCACATAGTTGTGGTGGCAGTTCACCGCCTCCAGGTGCGTCTCGAACGGTTTGGTAATCACCTTTTTCAGCGCGTGGATCACGCGGACCATCATCACCTCGCGGTTGGCACGCGCAAACTTTTGCGCCCAACCCACCGCTTTGACATAGTCCCCAAAGTAGGCAGCGCCTTCTTCAAAATAGGCCAGGTCCTTATCGGGCAGGTTGCGCTGGTGCAGCTCGGCATCCTTCTTGGCCAGCTCGATGAAGTGGGTGCCAATGGCGTTCCCCACCCCGCGCGAGCCCGAGTGCAGCATGATCCACACCGCCTGGTTTTCGTCCAGGCAGACTTCGATGAAGTGGTTACCGGTTCCCAGGGTTCCCAGGTGCTTGTAGTTGTTGGTGTTCTTGATGCGTGGGTGCGCTTCGCAGATCTCCTCGAACTCCTTCACCAGCCCTGTCCAGGCGGCATCGGTTTCCTCAGGCGGCGTCTCCCAGCTCCCCTTGTCGCGGCCATAGCGCTTGGGCGTCATGCCCACCGGCACAGCCCGCTCGATCGCAGCGCGGATCGGCGCCAGGTTGTCGGGCAGATCGCTGGCCGTCAACGTGGTCTTGCAGGCCATCATTCCGCAACCCAGGTCCACCCCCACCGCGGCCGGGATGATGGCCTTGAGCGTAGGCACCACCGAGCCGATAGTGGCACCAATCCCCAAGTGCACATCAGGCATCACTGCCACATGCTTGAACACCACCGGCAGGCGCGAAATATTGGCCAGCTGGTTCTGCGCTTCGGCCTCGACCGGCACGCCATTGGTCCACATCTTGATCGGCACGCCATTGGGTACTTGTCGTTGTTCGTAGGTCATGTTGTTCCCTGTTCTTTCTTCTGTGTCTGTGTGGGCTTGCGCAGTTGCGTCCTGGCCCCGTCCGGTGGGAAAGCAGGATCCTCGCCCTGCTTTCCCCGACTCACGCCACGTGGCGCTTGCCATCTTATTTGCCAGAAGCGTGCCAACTCTGTTCCATTGCTGAAATTTTTCATCAAGCCATTGAATTGAATGGAATTTTTTAAGATATGTGCTCTCAACCTACAGTAACTATTTTTAGAAAAAATAGCTACATAGCTAGAGATATTAGAATTAAAGCTAATTCATTCCGACCGATCTTATGAAACCCATCACCGTCATCGGCTTTCTCGGCACCCAGCTCGACAGCGGGCGCGGCGCGGGCCGCTGGAGCAAATGGCGGCCCTCGGTCGCGATTACCCAGCATGAAGACATGGTGGTGGCCCGCATGGAGCTGCTCTACACGCGCTCGCATGTGGACCTGGCCCGGCTGGTGCAAAAAGACATCGCCACGGTCAGCCCCGAGACCGAAGTGAACCTGGTGGAGCTGCCGATCCGCGACCCCTGGGACTTTGAAGAGGTCTACGGCGCGCTCTATGACTGGACCAGCAGCTACCCCTTCGACAGCGACCAGGCCCAGTACTGGCTCAACATCACCACGGGCACCCATGTGGCGCAGATCTGCCTGTTCCTGCTGGCGGAATCCCGCGCGATACCCGGCGTGATCCTGCAGGCCTCACCGCCCAAGCGACAGATCGATGGCGCGGCGGGCAACTATGCGCTGATCGATCTGGACCTGTCGCGCTACGATGCGCTGGCCACCCGCCATGCCCAGGCCCAGCAGGATGCGGTCGCCTTTCTCAAAAGCCATATCCCCACCCGCAACCCCCGCTTCAACCAGCTGATCGCCGAGATCGAGCAGGTGGCAGGCCGCTCCCAGGCCCCCATGCTGCTGGTGGGCCCGACGGGCGCGGGCAAGTCCTTTCTGGCGCGCCGCATGTACGAGCTGAAAAAGGCCCGCCACCAGATCAGCGGCGCCTTTGTCGAGGTGAACTGCGCCACCTTGCGCGGCGACAGCGCCGCCAGCACCTTGTTCGGCCACAAGAAAGGGGCGTTCACCGGCGCTGCCGCCGAGCGCGCCGGCCTGCTGCGCACCGCAGACCAGGGCCTGCTCTTCCTCGACGAAATCGGCGAGCTGGGGGCCGACGAGCAGGCCATGCTGCTGATGGCGATCGAGGAAAAGCGCTTCTACCCGATGGGCTCGGACAAGGAGGTGAGCAGCGACTTCCAGCTGATAGCCGGCACCAACCGCGACCTGCGCCTGGAGGTAGCAGCCGGCCGCTTTCGCGAAGACCTGTTCGCCCGCATCAACCTCTGGACCTACAACCTGCCCGGCCTGGCCCAGCGCAGCGAAGACATCGAGCCCAACATCGACCACCTGCTGGTGCAGCACGCCCAGCAAACCCACCGCACCGAGCGCTTCAACGCCGAGGCGCGCAAGCGCTACCTGCAGTTCGCCCAGAGCCCACAGGCGCTGTGGAGCGGCAACTTCCGCGATCTGCATGCGAGCGTGACGCGGCTGGCTACGCTGTCTACCAGTGGCCGCATCACCGAGGACCAGGTGGAGGCGGAGATTGGTCGGCTGCAATGGCTGTGGCAGCGGCCGGAGGCTGTGGCTTCGTCTGTCGATGCTTCTGCTGACGTGGCGCTGGAGGCCTTGTTGCCTGGTGATGCCATTGAGGCGATGGATTTGTTTGACCGGATGCAGTTGGCGTCGGTGGTGCGGGTGTGTCGTGCGTCTAGCAGTTTGTCGGAGGCGGGGAGGCAGTTGTTTCAGGCTTCGCGGGCGCAGCGGGCGGTGTTGAATGATGCGGATCGGTTGCGCAAGTATTTGCAGAAGTTTGGATTGAGTTGGGATGTGGTTTGTTCTGCTCGTTGAGCTGGCTGCTCTGCTTTATTGATACTTTTTAGCGACTGCTGTTTGGTTGAATTTTGCTGGCCAGATTTCGCTCGGCGGGCGATTTCTGCGCTCTGCCTTGCTACTGGCCAAGTGCAGTTCTTGCTTATGCATATGCCTGCGGCGCTGCTTGGTTTTGCTGGCCGGATTTCGCCCGGCGGGCGAGGTACTTTTCTTGGCGACCAAGAAAAGTACCCAAAAGAAGGTCGCCCTGCTGCTTGCGACCCTTCGCGTTGCGAAGGGCAACCTGTGTCGTGGCGTTTGTGGGGTGTGCCGCGAAACTCTCTACGCGCCAAGGCGCTCCGTTCGAACAGACGCGGCAAGCTAGTTCACGATGCACTGGCACTCTTCGGTGCCAGTGCCACCCCACAAACACCACGCCCCAGGCGCATGCAAAAGGGGAATGCGAACAACCCAACAGCCAAATGCCAGTAGGCCATCGCTGCGCTCGGCCCACCAAACAGGCCGAGCGCAGCGATGGCCCATGTCTGCTCAACCCCTTCTGAATGCGCCGAGGAGCACAGGGCATGGGCTGGGCAGTTGCACCGCAGAGTGCAACTGCTTCGTGAAC
>NZ_CAXYJV010000025.1:0-100854 GCF_964277875.1 uncultured Comamonas sp. | reverse complement strand
GAAACGAAAAAACCCGCTTTCGCGGGTTTGATCACTTTGAGTTGTGGTGCCCAGGAGAGGACTCGAACCTCCACGGAGTTACCCGCTAGTACCTGAAACTAGTGCGTCTACCAATTCCGCCACCTGGGCATTTCAGGAAAGAATCAGATTGTATATCAAAAAAACGGCTTCCAAAACAGGAGCAGATAATTTGTCAGAAGAAATTGAAGGTGTAGTCCAAGGCCACCGTGAAGGCCACGGTTTTGTGATCCGGGATGACAACGAGAGCGACATCTACATCCCGGCCAATGAAATGCGCGCCGTACTGCACCGCGATCGGGTCCGCGCCCGCATCGTGCGCACCGACCGCCGGGGACGTCCCGAAGGTCGCATTGTTGAAATCATCGAGCGCTCTGCGCAGCCCATCATTGGCCGCCTGCTGCAGGAAAGCGGCGTCTGGCTCGTGGCTCCGGAAGACAAGCGCTACGGCCAGGATGTGCTGATCCCCAATGGCGCGATCGGCGCCGCCAAGACCGGCCAGGTCGTCGTGGTCGAATTGACCGAGCCGCCGGCCTTGTTCGGCCAGCCCGTGGGCCGCGTGGTCGAGGTGCTGGGCGAGATCGACGACCCCGGCATGGAAATCGAGATTGCGGTGCGCAAATATGGCGTGCCCCATGAGTTCTCGGACGAGTGCCTGGCCTTGGCCAAGAAGCTTCCCGACAAGGTACGCCTGGCCGACCGCAAGGCCCGCATCGACCTGACCGATATCCCGCTGGTCACCATCGACGGCGAGGATGCGCGCGACTTTGACGATGCCGTGTACTGCGAACCCGCCAAAATCGGCCGCACCAAGGGCTGGCGCCTGTTGGTGGCGATTGCCGATGTGAGCCACTATGTGCAAAACGGCAATGCCATCGACGTCGATGCCTACGACCGTGCGACCAGCGTCTACTTTCCGCGCCGCGTGATCCCCATGCTGCCGGAGAAGCTCTCCAATGGCCTGTGCTCGCTGAACCCGAATGTGGACCGCCTGTGCATGGTGGCCGATATGCTGGTCACCGCCGATGGCGAGCTGCAGGCCTACCAGTTCTACCCCGCCGTGATGCACAGCCATGCCCGCTTTACCTATACCGAGGTGGCAGCCATCCTGGCCAACACCCGGGGTCAGGACGCGATCAAGCGCAAGGAGCGCGTGGCCGATCTGCTGAACCTGCATGACGTGTACAAGGCGCTGCTGTCGGCGCGGGGCCGCCGCGGCGCGGTGGATTTCGAGACCACCGAAACCCAGATCATCTGCGACGAGAACGGCCGCATCGAGAAAATCGTGCCGCGCACGCGCACCGAGGCCCACCGCCTGATTGAGGAGGCCATGCTGGCAGCCAATGTCTGCGCGGCAGATTTCATCCAGCAAAGCGGCCAGCCCGGGCTCTTCCGGGTGCACGAAGGCCCCACGCCCGAGAAGCAGGACATTCTGCGCGGCTACCTCAAGGCCATGGGGGTGGGCCTGTCGATCAGTGACGACCCGAGCCCGGCCGAGTTCCAGGCCATTGCCCAGGCCACCAAGGACCGGCCCGACGCCCAGCAGATCCACACCATGCTGCTGCGCTCGATGCAGCAGGCAATCTACACGCCGATCAACAGTGGCCACTTTGGCTTGGGCTACGAGGCCTATACCCACTTCACCAGCCCGATCCGCCGTTACCCCGATTTGCTGGTGCACCGCGTCATCAAGGCCGCGTTGCTGGGTAAGCGCTACCAGTTGCCGCTGCTGCCCACGCCGGGCGAGGCGGAGGCCAAGCTCGCCAAGCGCCTGGCCAGCCGCGTGGCGGCACCCAAGCAGAAGCTGCAGGCCGAGCGCGTGCAACGCGTATCGCGCGAAGTGCAGGCCTGGGAAGCAGCCGGCCTGCATTGCAGTGCCAATGAGCGCCGTGCCGATGAGGCCAGCCGCGATGTCGAGGCCTGGCTCAAGTGCAAGTACATGCGCGAGCACCTGGGCGAGGAATACAGCGGCATGGTGTCTGCGGTTACCTCGTTCGGCCTGTTCGTGACCTTGGATCAGCTCTATGTCGAAGGCCTGATCCATATCACCGAGCTGGGTGGCGATTATTTCCGCTTTGACGAGATGCGCCAGGAGCTGCGTGGCGAGCGCACCGGCATCCGCTACACGATCGGTACGCGCCTGCAGATCCAGGTCAGCCGTGTGGATTTGGATGCGCGCAAGATCGACTTCCGTCTGGTGCGCGAGGGCGAGGATGCGGCCCGTGCCCCGGCCTCCAACGCCCGCGCGGCCAACAAGGTGGCATCGTCGCCTTCGAGCCGCCAGCGCGAGGGCCGCGATGAAGCCTATGACGCCCAGCGCGCCAGCCTCAAGCGCAAGGCCAAGGGCGCCGCGCACGGTGCCGGCAAGCCGCGTGGCAACGACCGCGGTGCCGGCGCCAGCAAACAACCGGGACAGAAGACCCCGCGCAAACGCCGCTGATCTGCTGTGAATTCACTATGATCGAAGCCAGGCCATCCCAGCGATGGCCTGGCTTTTTTGTTCACTGAGCTGAGAACTTTCCAAGGAGTACGGATGACCGAGAAGACGCGCAAGATTGCAGTGGTGACTGGTGCGGGCACCGGGATTGGCCGCGCAGCGGCGCTGGCATTGATGAAGGATGGCTGGTCCGTCGTGCTGGCGGGCCGCCGCGAGCAGCCTTTGCAGGAGGTGGCCAGCCATGCGGCAGATGCAGGCCAGGCCTTGGTGGTGCCCACCGACGTGGCCGACCCGGTTGCCGTGAAGGCCTTGTTCGATGCAGCGGTGGCCCGGTTTGGCCGCGTGGACATGCTGTTCAACAACGCCGGGCGCGGCGCGCCTGCGGTGCCGATCGATGAGCTGCCGGTCGAGACCTGGCAGGATGTCGTCAATGTGAACCTCAATGGCATGTTCTATTGCCTGCAGCAGGCCTTCCGCGTGATGCGCCAGCAGTCGCCGATGGGCGGCCGCATCATCAACAACGGCTCGATCTCGGCCCATGCGCCCCGGCCCATGTCCATTGCCTATACGGCCACCAAGCATGCCGTGATGGGCCTGACCAAGACTGCCGCGCTCGATGGCCGCAAGTACGACATCGCCGTGGGCCAGATCGACGTGGGCAATGCCGGCACCGAGCTGGCGATGCGCATGACCCAGGGCGTCATGCAGGCGCATGGCGAGATAGCGCCCGAGCCGTTGATGGATGTGGACGTGGTGGGCCAGTCGGTGCTCTACATGGCCAATCTGCCGCCGCAATGCAATGTGCTGTTCCACACGGTGATGGCCACCAAGATGCCCTTTGTTGGGCGTGGCTGAGCCGGTTGGTGGATGGTCAGCCTGGCCGTTGCAGGCTGCGCGCCAGGCGCGATGCCGTCAGCATCCGCGCTGGCGGCCAGGTGTCGGCGGCATGGCCGTGCAGCCAGACGGCATTGAGCAGCGGCTGCCAGGCCTGCGCCCAACTGCAGCCGGGCGGAAGGGCCGCCAGGTGCGCGCCAATGCAGCCGGCCAGCACGTCGCCGGTGCCGCCAATCGACAGGCGGGCATTGCCGCTGTGGTTGATCGCATAGCGCCCATCCGGCGCGGCGATGACCGAGCCGCTGCCCTTGAGCACCACGAGGCACTGCCATTGCCGCGCCGCCTGGCGTGCGGCGCCAATGCGGTCACGCTGAACCTGTTCGGTGCTGCTGCCCAGCAGGCGCGCCAGCTCCAGCGGATGGGGTGTGAGCACTGTCGGGCCGGCCGTATCGGCCTGGGCTGCCCGTTGCAGCAGCGCTTGCTGCAGTGCCGGTTGGGTGGCCATGGCGTTGAGCGCATCGGCATCCAGCACCAGGCTGCCCGCATGCTGCAAGACCTGGGGGAGCACTCCGGCCACCAGGCTGCCGCCACCGCAGCCGCACACCAGGCTGCCGCGCAAGGCGCGCGTGGCCTCCAGCGACCGGAGCATGATGTCCGCTGCAATGCCCGCAGGTCTGGGCGATGCGGGGTTGCTGCCCAGCAGGTGCAGCATGACCCTGCCAGCGCCCGCATGCAGCGCCGCGCTGGCGGCCAGCATGGCGGCGCCTTCCATGCCCTGGCCATCGTGGCTGGCGCTTTGGCCGCCGATCACCGCGACATCGCCAAACAGGCCTTTGTGGCTGTTGTGGGTGGGTAATGGCGTTTGAGCTTGGGTGACCAAATGACCGGTGCCTGAGGGGGCATCGATGCCAGCGGCAGGCATCTGGTCACAGCGCCAAACCGGGTTCTGCGCCAGCAGCGGTGCCAGCCAGACCTCGCCCGCCCAGTCGCGCCCCTGCAAGGTAAAAAGCCCGGGCTTGAGTGCCAGCATGCTGAGCGTGAAGCGGCGCCCTCGGGGTGCTTGCGGTGCCAGCGGCGCCAGCCAGGGCAGCCAGGCGCCGGTATCGGCCAGCAGGCCCGAGGGGGTGTCGATGCACAGCACATCGCGATCGGTGTCCAGCAGGCGTTGCAGCCAGGCCCGCACGGGGCCTTCGGCGGGGGTGCTGCGGTCGGCGCGCAGGCCCATCCCCCATAGCGCATCGATCGCCAGGTCGAAATGCGCGGGTGGCTGGTCGCTGACGGCCAGGCCTGCTGCCTGGGCGCGTTGCCGCGCATGGGCGGCATCGGTGGGCAGGGCCTTGCCGGCGCTGGGCTGCAGGCTGATATGCACGGTCTTGCCGGCGGCCTGCAGATGGATGGCGGCCTCCAAGCCGTCGCCGCCGTTGTTGCCGGCACCGCACACCACCCAGACATGCCGGGCATGTGGCGCGATCGCCAGTGCCAGGCGTGCCGTGGCTGCGCCGGCGCGGGCCATCAGGCTGTAGTGGGGCAGCGTGCGGGCCAGCGATTGCTCGCGCTCGCGCACCTGGTCGCTGGATAGCAGGGCGGGGTAGGGCAGTGCGGCAGTAGCAGGCATGGCGCTATCGTAGCGCAGGTGTAGCGCAGGCACGGGCCGCCGATGGCCGGCGCGGCGCGTCAGCGCAGGCGTTGCAGGTCCAGCGCAGCGGGGTCGGTGCTGGTGCTCTGCCCGGTCATCAACTGGCGCACATGGTGGGCGCAGCCCATCGACAATCCCCAGCCAAAGCCGCCATGGGCGGTATTGAGCCAGATGCCCGGAATGCCGGACGCGCCCACCACCGGCAGGCCGTCGGGAACGGTCAAACGTGCGCCGCGCCACATCTGCAAGATGGATTGGCTGGGCTGGATGCAGCCCGGGAACCACTCCAGCAGCACGCTGATGAGCGCGTGGCGTGCGTCATCGCTGCGCTCCGGGCTGTCGGGGTAGCCCAGTTCGGCACCGCCGCTGATGCGCAGGCGTGAACCCTGGCGGGTCAGGATCATGTTGTTTTCCAGATCGATGACCGCGCGGCGGGGAGCCAGGGACTCCTCACTGATCTGGATGCTGGCACTGTAGCTATAGATAGGGGCACTGGGCAGCTGCACATGGTGCGGACGCAGCAACTGGTTGGTGTGGGTGCCGGCGCAGAGCACCACGGCATCAAAATCCTGCGAGCCGCTCGCCCATTGCAGGCGCACGCCACTGCCTGTGCTCTGGATGCCGCTGATGGCGTGCTGGGTGTGCAGCTGCAGCCCATGCGTTTGCAGCGCTTGCAGCAGCCCTTGTGAAAACAGGCGCCCGTTGCCCGACCAGGCTTCAGGCAGGTACAGGGCGCCGGCGATCTGTATCTCGGTGGCCAGGCCCGGCTCGATCGCGCGGGTCTCTGCCTCGTTGCAACGCTGGTAGTCAATGTGCGCGGCCGACAGGCGGCGGGTCAGCTCGTACAGTGCTGCTGCGCTGGGCTCCTTGCGCAGCGGCAGCAGCAGCCCTTGGCTGAACTGGCCGTTGATGTCCAGCATTTCCTGCAGGTGTTGCATGCGCTGCATGGCCAGCAGTTCCAGCGACTGCAGTGCAGGAAGGACTTCACTGTCGCGCAGCTTCTTGGCCACCGCCTGCTGCCGGCGCGCCCAGCGGCGCGGTGAAGACAGCACGCCGCCGTGGATCTGCAATTCCGAAAATGCCGGGCGCGCCAGGCCCAGTTGCAGCGCCTGCTGAAACGCCGTTGCGCCCCATGGATTGATCGCGCAGGGCCACATCAGCCCTGAAGGGGCAAAGCTGGCTTCCTCGCCGGCTGCCCGGTGCTGTTCGAAAACACTGACCTCGTTGCCGGCTTCCATCAGCTCGAACGCAGTTGCTATACCTGCAATGCCTGCTCCAACGATCGCAATCTTCATAACAACAAAAACAGGGGGCCATTCATAGAGTGGGGCACGGCGCCTGCAAGCATTTGCAAAAGCCGTGCGTTCGAGTGCCAGATTGTGCCCAGTTTTTTGCAATGCCCGTTGTAAGGGTAGCCACTGTGGCTCAAAAAACGCAAGCAATCGTCAAGCTGAGTGCGCCTGGCTGGTGGTTCATGGGATGTGGGAGGGGCGGGCAGATCGCCAGCTGCTCTGGAAGGCGGGTGCGACTTCTTCGCGGCCCACTTCAGACTATGTTAGAATCCTAGGGTTTTGCCGAGTGTAGCTTGCTGCATCGGTTCAAAACGAAATCGCAAACCTGCCTACCTAAGGTGTTGCGGCATGCGGTGCGCAGGCACGGCGGCCGTGATAGTTGGGCAGAATTTTAGACCTAACCTTCGGAGAAGATATATGTCCGTTACGATGCGCGAGATGCTGGAAGCCGGCGTCCACTTTGGCCACCAAACCCGTTTCTGGAACCCCAAGATGGGCCAGTACATTTTCGGTAGCCGCAACAAGATTCACATCATCAACCTGGAAAAGACCCTGCCTCTGTTCCAGGACGCACAAAAGTTCATCAAGCAGCTGTCGGCCAACCGCGGCACGATTCTGATGGTGGGCACCAAGCGCCAAGCGCGCGAAATCCTGGCCACCGAAGCACAACGTGCTGGCGTGCCTTACGTCGACCAGCGCTGGTTGGGCGGCATGCTGACCAACTTCAAGACCGTCAAGACCTCGATCAAGCGTCTGAAGGACATGAAGGCGCAGCAAGAAGCCGGTCTGGAATCGATGAGCAAGAAAGAGCAGCTGATGTTTGCTCGTGAGCTGGAAAAGCTGGAAAAGGACATCGGCGGCATTCAAGACATGAACGCGCTGCCTGACGCCATTTTCGTGATCGACGTGGGCTACCACAAGATTGCCATCGCTGAAGCCAAGAAGCTGGGCATTCCTCTGATCGGCGTGGTTGACACCAACCACAACCCAGAAGGTATCGACTACGTGATCCCTGGTAACGATGACTCGGCCAAGGCTGTGGAGCTGTATGCTCGCGGTATCGCCGACGCCATCCTGGAAGGCCGTGCCAACGCCGTGAACGACGTGGTCAAGGCTGCTTCCGGCGAAGAAGGCGACGAGTTTGTGGAAGTGGAAAACACCGCTGCTTAATCCACAGGGCTGCCCATTGGGCCGCGAATGAAAAGCGGGGCTCCACATCAGCCCCGTTTTTTTTACCTACGTTTCCACAATCACCCCAACTGAACTGAATACGGAGAGAGAAAATGGCAATTACCGCAAGCATGGTGGCAGAACTGCGCGCTAAGACCGACGCGCCCATGATGGAATGCAAGAAGGCACTGACCGAGGCTGATGGCGACATGGCCAAGGCTGAAGAGCTGCTGCGCGTCAAGCTGGGCACCAAGGCCGGCAAGGCAGCATCGCGTATTGCCGCTGAAGGCGTGATCGCCGCAGTGGTGGAAGGCAACACCGGCGCAATCATCGAAGTCAACAGCGAAACCGACTTCGTCTCCAAGAACGACAGCTTCATCGCTCTGGCCAACGCAGCGGCCAAGCTGGTGTCCGAAAAGAACCCTGCCGACGTGGCAGCCCTGAGCGCACTGGCTTACGAGCAAGACGGCTTTGGCCCCACCCTGGAAGACGTGCGCAAGGGCCTGGTCGGCAAGATCGGCGAGAACATGTCGTTCCGCCGCTTCAAGCGCTTCGAAGGCAGCAACCTGGCGCTGTACCTGCACGGCACCCGCATCGGTGTGGTGGTGGAGTTCGAAGGCGACGCACAAGCGGCCAAGGACGTGGCAATGCACGTGGCTGCGATGAAGCCCGTGGCGCTGACCAGCGCTGATGTGCCTGCCGAGCTGATCGAAAAGGAACGCACCGTCGCTGCCGCCAAGGCTGAAGAGTCGGGCAAGCCTGCTGACATCGCTGCCAAGATGGTGGACGGCGCTGTGCAGAAGTACCTCAAGGAAGTCTCGCTGTTCAACCAGGTCTTCGTGAAGGCCGCTGACGGCAAGCAGACCGTTGAGCAAATGCTCAAGGCCGCCAACACCTCGATCAAGGGCTTCACGCTCTACGTGGTGGGTGAGGGCATTGAGAAGAAGGTGGATGACTTCGCTGCCGAGGTCGCCGCGCAGGTTGCGGCCGCCAAGGGCCAGTAATCATCCTGACAAAGGGGCTACGGCCCCTTTGTTTCACCTATCGTTTTTTCCCCATCCCCACACCTGGAGCTCTCCACCATGTCCCAAAGCCCTGCCCACAAGCGCATTCTTCTCAAACTCTCCGGTGAAGCTCTGATGGGGGATGATGCTTTCGGCATCAACCGCGCCACCATCGTGCGCATGGTCGAGGAGATTGCCGAGGTGACGCGGCTGGGCGTGGAAGTCGCTGTCGTGATCGGCGGCGGCAATATTTTCCGTGGTGTGGCCGGCGGCTCGGTCGGCATGGACCGTGCCACTGCCGATTACATGGGCATGCTCGCGACGGTGATGAATGCGCTGGCGCTGGCTGATGCGATGGACAAGCAGGGCCTGACCGCCCGCGTGATGTCGGCCATCGGTATCGAGCAGGTGGTGGAGCCCTATGTGCGCCCCAAGGCGCTGCAGTACCTCGAAGAGGGCAAGGTCGTGGTGTTTGCCGCTGGTACCGGCAACCCCTTCTTCACCACCGATACCGCAGCGGCGCTGCGCGGCGCTGAAATTGGCGCAGAATTGGTGCTCAAGGCCACCAAGGTCGATGGCGTCTACACGGCCGATCCGATGAAGGATCCCAATGCCACGCTCTACACCAAGCTGAGTTTCGATGAAGCCATGAACCGCAACCTGGGCATCATGGATGCCACGGCCTTTGCCCTGTGCCGCGATCAGAAACTGCCTATCCGTGTATTCTCGATCATCAAGAGCGGCGCGCTCAAGCGCGTGGTGATGGGCGAAGAAGAGGGCACGCTGGTGTACGCCTGACCGGCGGCTGGCGTGTGCAAGTGCAGAATGTGGTAGTTAGGAGTTGACAATGACAGTCGCAGAAATCAAGAAGAATCTCGAAGGCAAGATGGACCAATCGATTGCCGCGTTCAAGAACAACCTGACCAAGATCCGCACCGGCCGCGCCAATCCCGCGCTGCTGGACACCATCCAGGTTGACTACTACGGCTCGATGATGCCGCTGTCGCAGGTGGCCAATGTGGCCTTGATCGACAGCCGCACCATCAGCGTGACGCCTTGGGAGAAGGCGATGGCGGCCAAAGTGGAAAAGGCTATCCGCGAAAGCGACCTGGGCCTGAACCCCGCCTCGATGGGCGACCTGATCCGCGTGCCGATGCCTCCGATGAGCGAGGAGCGCCGCAAGGAGATGACCAAGCTGGTCAAGGCCGAAGGCGAAAACGCCAAGATCGCCATCCGCAACCTGCGCCGCGATGCCAACGAAGGCGTCAAGAAGCTGGTCAAGGACAAGGAAGCATCGGAAGACGACCAAAAGCGCTCCGAAGCCGAGGTGCAGAAGATCACCGACAAGCACATCCAGCTGATCGACCAGCTGGTGGTCGAAAAAGAAAAAGACATCATGGCGGTCTGATCCAGATCTGGATCTGCTTTTCCGCGCATGACTGCTGCTGTATTACCGCACCACATTGCCATCGTGATGGATGGCAATGGCCGGTGGGCCAAACGCCGTTTTCTGCCTCGCCTGGCGGGCCACAAGCAAGGGGTGGACTCGCTGCGCCGCTGCGCCAAGGCCTGTGCCGAGCGCGGCGTCAAGGTGCTGACCGTGTTTGCCTTTTCTTCCGAGAACTGGAACCGGCCCACCGACGAGGTCGATGGCCTGATGAACCTGCTGGCCGGCGCGCTGGCCAAGGAAGTGCCATCGCTGGCCCGGGACGGCATCCGCCTGTTCTTTGTCGGCGACCGGGCCTCCCTGTCTGCCAAGGTGCAGGCGGGGCTGGCGCAGGCCGAGCAGGCGACGGCCCACAATGACCGCATGGTGCTCAATGTCTGCTTCAACTATGGCGGCCGCTGGGACATTGCCCAGGCGGCAGCCAAGCTGGCTGCAGCGGGCCAGCCGATCACCGAAGGGGCGCTCAACGATGCGATGGCGCTGGCCCATGTGCCTGACCCCGATCTGCTGATCCGAACGGGTGGCGAGATGCGCATCAGCAATTTTCTGCTGTGGCAATCGGCCTATTCGGAGCTGTATTTCAGTGACAAGTGGTGGCCTGATTTTGACGAGCAGGCCTTGGACGAGGCGATTGGTGAATTCCAGCGGCGTGAGCGCCGCTTTGGCAAGATCTCCGAGCAGCTGGTCCAGTCCCCCTCGTAGTACGCCTACTGCTGATGCCTGGCACGCCAGGCATCAGTTTTCTTTTTTCCAGGAGATCAATTTGCTCAAACAACGCATCATTACGGCCATTGTTCTCCTGCTGATCCTGGTGCCCGCGATTGCTGCGGGCAATCCCGTTCCGTTTGCGGCGCTGATGCTGCTGGCCGTGGTCGCCGCTGCCTGGGAGTGGGGGCGTCTCAATGGTCTGCAGGGCATGGCTGCCTACGGCCTGGGCGCCGTTGCGCTGCTGCTGTGTGGCACCGCCTGGGCCCTCGGGTGGACGCAGGCTCCGCTGCCTGGCGTGTGGCTGGTGGCCGGGGCCGCCTGGGTGCTGCTGGCCGCCTATCTGCTCAAGGCCGGCGTGCCGGGTTGGGCGCCCATTCCGCGCGCGCTGCGCCTGGTGGTCGGTGTGCTGGCGCTGTGGGTGGCCTGGCTGGCCATCGCGCAGGCCAAGTGGATCGGCGTCAACTTCCTGCTGTCGCTGTTTGCGCTGGTGTGGATGGCCGACATTGGTGCCTATTTTGCAGGCCGCCAGTTCGGGCTGCGTTTCACCAGGAACAAGCTGGCGCCTGCCATCAGCCCGGGCAAAAGCTGGGAAGGGGTTTGGGGCGGCGCACTGGGTGTGCTGCTGATGGCCCTGGTGTGGAGCTGGGCGGACCGCCATTTTGGCGCGCAGGTGCCCAGCCTCTACAGCCGGCTCTGGGATTTTTCGCCGTGGCTGATGGTGCTGTCCTGCGTGTTTCTGGCCGGCATGAGCGTTGCAGGTGACCTGGTGGAGTCGCTGGTCAAGCGCAGCGCGGGCATGAAGGACAGCAGCCAGCTGCTGCCGGGCCATGGCGGTGTGCTCGACCGCATCGATGCGATCCTGCCCACCGTGCCGTTGGCGCTGATGCTGCTGCAATTTTTGGATAAGTGAACCTCGCGATGACCATGCAAGTTACCGTGCTCGGATCGACGGGCTCGATTGGAACCAATACGTTGGATGTGGTGGCGCGCCACCCCGATCTGTACCGCGTCTTTGCGCTGAGCGCGCATTCGCGCGTGGACCTGATGCTCGCGCAGTGCCTGCAGTTCCAGCCACGCTATGCGGTGATGACCAGTGCCACGGCCGCCTCGGCATTACGCGAAGGCCTGCGGGCCGCGGGCAGCCGGGTCGACGTGCTGGAAGGTGAGGCAGCGCTGGAAATGGTGGCCTCCCACAGCGATGTGCATGCGGTGATGGCCGCCATCGTCGGCGCCGCAGGCCTGCGCCCTGCAATGGCCGCAGCCAAGGCCGGCAAGCGCCTGATGCTGGCCAACAAGGAAGCGCTGGTCGTCGGCGGCCAGCTCTTCATGGATGCCGTCGCCGATGGTGGCGCAACCTTGCTGCCCATCGACAGCGAGCACTCGGCCATCTTCCAGTGCCTGCCGGAAGACCCTGCGGTCTGGCCCCAACGGGTGGACCACATCATCCTGACGGCCTCGGGCGGTCCGTTCCGCACCCGCGAGCCATCGAGCTTGCGCGATGTGACGCCGCAGCAAGCCGGCAACCACCCCAACTTTGCGATGGGCCGCAAGATCTCGATCGACTCGGCCACGATGATGAACAAGGCGCTGGAGGTGATCGAGGCGCGCTGGCTGTTCAACCTGCAGCCCGAGCAGATCCAGGTGGTCATCCATCCGCAGCAGATCGTGCATTCGATGGTGCAGTTCCGCGATGCCTCGGTACTGGCCCAACTCGGTACGCCCGATATGCGCGTACCGATCGCCTGTGGCCTGGCCTGGCCCGAGCGTGTGGCCAGCGGGGCCGCGCCACTGGATTTCGCCAAGCTCTCGGCGCTGACCTTTGAAGAGGCCGATGCACGGCGTTTTCCCGGCTTGCACCTGTCATGGCAGGCGCTGCGCGCGGCGGAAGGCACCACGACGGTGCTCAATGCGGCCAACGAGGTCGCGGTGGCCGCTTTTCTGGATGGCCGCATGCGCTTTGACCAGATCTACCAGATCAATGCACAGGCACTCGACGGCGTGCTGCCGCAGGCGCCCGGCAGCATTGACGCACTGCTTGCGCTGGATGCCGAGGTGCGTTGCTACGCCGAAGCGCGCATTGCAGAGCTGGCCGTCTGACAGGGCTATTGCCCGGCTCAGTAGAATCGCGTTTTTCAAAGCAAGGGCTTGAGCAATGTTGACCGTTGTTGCATTTGTCGTTGCGCTGGCCATTTTGATCGCCGTGCACGAATATGGTCACTACCGTGTGGCGGTCGCCTGCGGGGTGAAGGTGCTGCGTTTTTCGCTGGGGTTTGGCCGCCCGCTGCTGCGCTGGAAGAAGAAGGGCGCGGACACCGAATTTGTCATCAGCGCGATTCCGCTGGGCGGCTATGTGCGCATGCTCGACGAGCGTGAGGCACCGGTTGCCGCGCACGAGCGCCACCTGGCCTTCAATGTGCAGCCGCTGCGCGCGCGTGCGGCCATCGTTGCCGCCGGGCCGCTGGCCAATCTGCTGCTGGCTGTGCTGCTGTATGCCTGCGTGAACTGGGTGGGCGTGCGCGAGCCGGCCGCCATTGTCGGCACGCCGCCGGCTGCCAGCCTGCTGGCCCAGGCTGGCATGCAAGGCGGCGAAGAAATCGTGTCCATGGGTTACCCGGATGCGGAGCCTGAAGCCGTGCGCTCGCTGGACGACCTGCGCTGGTTTGTGGCCCAGGCTGCGCTGGGCGGCAAGGATGTGGTGCTCAGCGCGCGCCCAGGTGCTGGTGCTGCAGAGCGCAGCTACCGCTTGCCGCTGTCCAGCATCGATGCCCGCGAGGCCGACGCCAAGCTCATCGAAAAGATTGGTCTGACCCACCCCTGGTCCGATGCGGTGCTCGGCGATTTTGAAGCCGGCAGTGCCGCCGCACAATCGGCGCTGCGCAAGGGGGACAAGGTGCTGTCCATCGACGGCGTGCGCGTGGGCGATGGCGGCGAGCTGCGCCGCATGATCCGTGCATCGGGCGAGCAGGGCGTGCCTGCCTTGCAGGACTGGCTGGTGTCGCGCAACGGCGCGCAGCTGCATGTACCGGTGCAACTGACGCAAAGCGAGGACAAGGGCAGCAAGATTGGCCGTCTGGGCGCCTTTATCGGTTCGCCGCCAGCGATGGTCGATGTGCGCTACGGCGTCTGGGAAGGCTTTGCCCGGGGAGTGCAAAAGACCTGGGAGGTCTCGGCGCTGACGGTCAAGATGATGGCCAAGATGGTCATTGGCCAGGCCTCGCTGCAGAACATCAGCGGACCGCTGACGATCGCCGAATACGCAGGCAAGTCCGCCGAGGTCGGCATCACCCAATACCTGGCCTTTTTGGCGCTGATCAGTGTCAGTCTGGGCGTGCTCAATCTGCTGCCGCTGCCGGTGCTCGATGGCGGTCACCTGATGTATTATCTTTGGGAGGCTGTCACTGGCAAGCCACCCACCCTGCAATGGATGGAGCGCTTGCAAAAAGGCGGTGTCGCCGTTTTGCTGCTCATGATGTGCATTGCGTTCTTTAACGATTTGTCTCGGCTCTTGGGCTGACTTTCTTGGCCCTGCTGCATAATGAGCGGCTCTGGTTGCTATCACAAATGACATATTCCATCCCTTCTTCGCTTCTTCGCAAGACCACGGCTGCAGCTGCCTTGATGCTGCTTGCCAAGCTGTCGTGGGCTTTGGACCCGTTCACCATCCAGGACATTCGTGTGGAAGGCCTGCAGCGTGTGGAGCCCGGCACCATCTTCGCCTCCATGCCGCTGCATGTCGGCGACGACTACAACGACGAAAAGGGATCGGCAGCCATTCGCTCCTTGTTTGCGCTGGGTCTGTTCAAGGACGTGCGTCTGGAGGCCAATGGCAATGTGCTGGTCGTCGTCGTGGAAGAGCGTCCCACCATCGCCAATGTCGACTTCCTGGGCACCAAGGAGTTCGACAAGGACGCGATGAAAAAGGCCATGCGTGACGTGGGTCTGACCGAAGGCCGCCCCTACGACAAGGCGCTGACCGACCGCGCCGAGCAGGAGCTCAAGCGCCAGTACATCAACAAGAGCCTGTATGCGGCCGAGGTGGTGACCACGGTGACGCCTATCGAGCGTAACCGCGTGAACCTGACGTTCACCGTGACCGAAGGCGATGCAGCCAAGATCAAGGAAATCCATATCTCCGGTAACAAGGACTTCAAGGAATCGACCTTGACCGACCTGTTCGACCAGGACACCGGTGGCTGGCTGAGCTGGTATACCAAGAGCGACCGCTACTCCAGCACCAAGTTCAATGCCGACCTGGAGACGCTCAAATCCTATTACCTGTCGCGCGGCTACCTGGAGTTCCGCATCGACTCGACCGAAGTGTCGATCTCGCCGGACAAGGAACGTATCTCGATCAATCTGCAGATCTACGAAGGCCCCAAGTACGTGGTCTCGGGTGTCAAACTCGAAGGCAATTACCTGGAGCGTGAGGACGAATTCAAGTCGCTGATCTCGATCAAGCCCGGTGAGCCCTACAACGCCGACCGCGTGACCGAAACCACCAAGCGCTTCACTGACCACTTCGGCACCTTTGGCTATGCGTTCTCGCGCGTCGAAGCCGTGCCCGAGATCGACCGTGAAAACAACCGTGTCGAGCTGGTGCTGAAAGCCGAGCCATCGCGCCGTGCCTATGTGCGCCGCGTGAACGTGGCCGGCAACAACCGCACGCGTGACGAAGTGGTGCGCCGCGAAGTGCGCCAGTACGAAGCCTCCTGGTACGACTCGGACAAGATCAAGCTCTCGCGCGACCGCGTCGACCGTCTGGGTTTCTTCAACGATGTCGCGATCGACACGCAAGAAGTGCCTGGCGCGCCGGACCAGGTCGATGTCAATGTGACCGTGCAGGAAAAGCCCACCGGTTCGCTGCAGCTGGGTGCCGGTTACTCCAGCGCTGAGAAGGTCTCGCTGACCTTCGGCATCAAGCAGGAAAACGTGTTCGGCTCGGGCAACTACCTGGGCATCGATGTCAACACCAGCAAGTACCACCGCACCCTGGTGGTGAGCACGACCGATCCGTACTTCACGCCGGACGGTATCTCGCGCACCTACGACATGTACTACCGCACCGACCGTCCTTATGACGAGCAGGGCGGCAACTACCAGATCGTGACCACTGGTGCCAGCGTGCGCTTCGGCATTCCGTTCAGCGAACTCGATACCATCTATGTCGGCGGCGGTCTGGAGAACACCCGCATCAAGCTGGGTACCAACATGCCGGCGGCCTACCTGGACTATGCAACGCGCTATGGCGATACCAGCCTGAACTTCCCGCTGACCCTGGGCTGGTCGCGCGACAGCCGCGACAGCGCGCTGGCGCCCAACTCGGGCCGGTTCCAGAAGCTGAACTCCGAATGGTCGCTGTTCGGTGATGCCCGCTACCTGAAGGGCAACTACCAGATCCAGCAGTACCTGCCGCTGAACAAGCGCTACACGATTGCGCTCAACGGTGAAGCCGGTTGGGGCAAGGGCATGGGCGGCAAGGCCTTCCCGGTGTTCAAGAACTACTTCTCGGGTGGCCTGGGATCGGTGCGCGGCTTCGAGCAAAATACGCTCGGCCCCCGTGACGTGACGGGCGCCACCCTGGGCGGTGCGAAGAAGGTGACGCTGAACGCCGAGTTCATCGGGCCCATGCCGGGCACCGGAAACGACCGCACCTTCCGCTGGTTTGCCTTTGTGGATGCGGGCAATGTCTGGGGTGATGAGCAGGATTTGAAACTGAATGAAATGCGTGCGTCTGCAGGTATCGGGTTGAGCTGGATTTCCCCACTGGGACCGCTGCGTTTGGCTTATGCTCAGCCAATTCGCAAATTCGCAGGCGATAAAATCCAGAAATTGCAATTCCAAATCGGAACATCTTTCTAATGAAAACCGTATCTCGTTCTTTCCCATTGCTGGTGTTGGCAGCAGCGCTGTCTTTTGGCGCTGCAGCGCAGGCCCAAGAGTTCAAGGCAGGTTTCGTCAATACGGATCGCATCTTCCGCGAAGCCAATGCTGCCAAGGCTGCGCAAACCAAGCTGGAGGCCGAGTTCTCCAAGCGTGAAAAGGATCTGCTGGACCAGGGCAACGCCCTGAAGACCGCCGGCGAAAAGTTTGAGCGCGACGCGCCTACGCTGTCCGAAAGCCAGCGCGTGACGCGCCAGCGCCAGCTGGTGGACCAGGACCGTGAGTTCCAGCGCAAGCGCCGCGAGTTCCAGGAAGACCTCAGCGCCCGCAAGAGCGAAGAGCTGTCGCAGGTGCTCGAGCGCGCCAACAAGGTCGTCAAGCAAGTGGCCGAGCAGGAAAAGTACGATGTGGTGCTGCAAGAAGCGGTCTACATCAACCCCAAGTTCGACATCACCGAAAAGGTTCTCAAGGCCCTGAACGCCTCTGCCCCCGCCAAGTAAGACGGGGTTACGCGTGAGCCTGCAGCTTGTTCAGATCATGGAGGTCCTGGGAGGGACGCTTGAGCAAGGAGATCCAGCGATGGAGATCCAGGCCATTGCCTCGCTGGAAGATGCCGGTCCCCAGGATTTCAGTTTCCTCAGCAACCCCAAGCTGCAAGCCCAGATGCTGGCCTCCAAGGCCGGTTGCATTGCGGTCAGTGCGCAGATGCAGGAGCAGGCCCGCCAGCGTGGTGGTGCCTACCTGGTGGTTGACAACCCCTATCTGTACTTTGCGCGGCTGACGCAGCTGTGGCGCAAGCACCATGCAATACGCCCGGTGCCCGCCGGTATCCACCCGTCTGCGGTGGTGGAAGAGGGTGCCATCGTGCACCCTTCTGCGTCCATTGGGCCGCTGTGCCATGTCGCCAGTGGTGCCGTCATCGGTGCCGATTCGGTGCTGACCTCGCGCGTGACCGTAGGGGCGGACTGTGTGCTGGGCGAGCGGGTGCTGGTGCAGCCAGGCGCGGTCATCGGTGGCGACGGCTTTGGCTTTGCCAACGAGCGTGGGCGCTGGATCAAGATCGAGCAGCTCGGTGGGGTGCAGATCGGTGACGATGTCGAGATCGGATCCAATACCTGCATCGATCGCGGCGCACTGCGGGACACCATCATTGCCAATGGCGTGAAGATCGACAACCAGGTCCAGATCGGCCATAACGTCGAGATTGGCGAGCATTCGGCGATGGCTGGCTGCGTCGGCATCGCCGGAAGTGCCAAAATCGGGCGCCAATGCACGATTGGAGGCGCTGGAATGATTCTGGGCCACCTGGAAATCGCCGACAATGTACACATCTCGGCGGCCACCGTGGTCAGTCGTTCGATCAGGCAGCCGGGTCAGTACACCGGCTTCTTCCCTATCGACGACAATGGCAGCTGGGAAAAGAACGCCGCTACCCTAAAACATCTCCATGCGTTGAGGGACCGAATCAAGGCCTTGGAGCAAACTCAGAAAAACGGCTAAGCCGAGTTCACAATGATGGATATTCAAGCAATTCTCAAGCAGCTGCCTCACCGCTACCCCTTTTTGCTGGTGGATCGTGTGCAAGAGCTTGAGCGCAACACCCGCATCAAGGCGATCAAGAACGTCACGTTCAACGAGCCGTTCTTCACCGGCCACTTCCCGGGCCGCCCTGTGATGCCTGGCGTGCTGATCCTCGAAGCCCTGGCCCAGGCAGCGGGCTTGCTGGCGTTTGACGCGATGGGCCAGGTGCCCGATGAAAACAACATCTACTATTTCGTCGGTATCGACTCTGCCCGCTTCAAGCGTCCGGTGGTGCCGGGAGACCAGCTGGTGCTGGAGATCACCATTGACCGCGTGCGCGGCGGTATCTGGAAGTTCAATGCGGTGGCCAGTGTCGAAGGCGAAGTTGCTGCTGAAGCACAGCTGATGTGCACGATGCGCCACGTGGAATAACGGTAGATGACGGCGGTCAGTTCCATCCACCCCACAGCGATCGTTGACCCTGCGGCCCAGTTGCACCCTACGGTGTCAGTTGGGCCGTACGCAGTTATTGGCCCCCAGGTTTGCATTGGCGCCCACACGAAGGTGGGGGCGCACACGGTGATCGAGGGCATTACCACGATCGGTGAGTCCAACGTGATCCATTCGCATGCCGCGTTGGGCGGCATGCCGCAAGACAAGAAATACGCAGGCGAACCGACCCGGCTGGTGATCGGTGACCGCAACACCATCCGCGAGTTCTGCACCTTCAATACCGGCACCGCCCAGGACGGCGGCGTGACCCGTGTCGGCGACGATAACTGGATCATGGCCTATGTGCACATTGCGCATGACTGCCAGGTCGGCAACCAGACCATTCTGGCCAACAATGCCACCCTGGCCGGTCACGTGCATGTGGCTGACTGGGCCATTATTGGAGGCCTGTCGGGCGTGCACCAGTTCACCAAGGTCGGCGCCCATGTGATGGCCGGTTTTGCCAGCCATATCAGCCAGGATGTGCCCCCATTCTGCATGGTCGATGGCCACCCGCTGGCTGTGCGCGGCCTGAACCTCGAAGGCTTGCGCCGGCGCGGTTTCAGCGCCGAGCGGCTGGCGGTCATCAAGCAGGCCTACCGGCTGCTGTACCGCAGCGGCCTGACCTTGCAGGCGGCGGTTGAAGCGCTGGACAACCTGCAGGGCAGCTGCGAGGCTGAAGCCCAGGCCGATGTTCAGTTGATGCTCGACTTTCTGCAGCAATCCAAGCGCGGCATTGTGCGCTGATGGCTGCCCCTGCCGCAATGGACAAGCCCCAGGACCTGTTTTTGGCGATGGTAGCCGGCGAGACCTCTGGTGACCTGCTTGCAGGCCTGGTGCTGCAGGGCCTGGCTGCCGATTTTCCCGGTATGCGCTCGGCCGGTATTGGCGGCCCGCGCATGGCCCAGGCCGGGTTTGATGCCTGGTGGCCCAGCGAGCGCCTGGCCGTGCATGGCTACAGTGCCGAACTGGTACGCCGCATCTGGGGCATTTTGCGCATCCGCAAGCAGTTGGTGCAGCGTCTGACCGCCGAGCCGCCCCGGTTGTTTGTCGGCGTGGATGCGCCGGATTTCAACCTCGGCGTGGAAGAGCGCTTGCGTGCCCAGGGCATCAAGACGGTGCATTTTGTCTGCCCCTCGATCTGGGCCTGGCGTCCCGAGCGGGTCGAGAAGATCCGCCGCTCGGCCGACCATGTGCTGTGCATCTTTCCGTTTGAGCCGGCCTTGCTGGCCCGGCACGGCATTGCGGGCACCTATGTTGGCCATCCGCTGGCCAACGTGATCCCGCTGCAGCCCAACCGTGCAGCGGCACGCCAGCAGCTTGGCTTGCCGCAGGACGGCGACGTGCTGGCCGTGCTGCCGGGCAGCCGGGCCTCGGAGGTCAGCTATATCGCCAAGCCGTTCTTTCTGGCCGCCGCACGGCTTTTGCAGGCGCGACCTTCGCTTACAATCGTCGTCCCTGCCGTTCCGGCTTTGCGCGCACGCATTGATGCGCTGGCTGCTGAATGCGGGATATTGGAGTGCATCCGTGTGCTCGATGGCCAGTCGCATCTGGCGCTGGAGGCCTGTGACTGTACGTTGATCGCCAGCGGTACCGCCACCTTGGAGGCGGCGCTGTTCAAGCGGCCGATGGTCATCAGCTACCACATGCACGCCATCAGCTGGCGCCTGATGCGCAGAAAGCAGTTGCAGCCCTGGGTTGGCTTGCCCAATATCCTGTGCCAAGACTTTGTCGTGCCCGAGCTTTTGCAAGAGGCGGCGACGCCTGAAGCCTTGGCCGAGGCGGTGGCGCAATGGTTGGACGCGCCGCGACTCGATCCCGCACGCCTGGCCCAGCTGGAGCAGCGTTTTCATGACCTGCACCTGGAACTGCGCAGGGATACCCCAAAGCTTGCTGCCGATGCCATCCAAAAAATTCTCTCTGCCTGACCAGGCCACCTTGCCCTGGCATCCGCCGGGCCTGGTGGCGGGCGTCGATGAGGCAGGGCGCGGCCCGCTGGCAGGGCCGGTGGTGGCTGCGGCCGTCATCCTCGATGAGCGCTCACCCATTGCCGGGCTGGCGGATTCGAAGAAGCTCACCGCGCGCACCCGCGAGCGCCTGTATGACGAGATCTGCGGCAAGGCGCTGTGCTGCTCGATTGCGATGGCGACCGTTGAAGAGGTCGATGGTCTCAATATCCTGCAGGCCACGATGCTGGCGATGCAGCGCGCGGTCCACGGCCTGCGCCTCAAGCCCGTGCGTGTGCTGGTCGATGGCAACCGCATTCCGCGTCTGGAGATGCCCGCCGAGGCGATTGTCAAAGGCGATGCATTGGTGCAGGCCATCTCGGCGGCATCGATTCTGGCCAAGGTGCATCGCGATCGCTGGTGCCAGGATATTGACCGGCTGTACCCGCAATACGGCTTTGCCGCTCACAAGGGGTATGGCACTGCGGTGCACCTGGCCGCGTTGCAGAGCTTTGGCGCCTGCCCGGAGCACCGCCGTTCGTTCTCACCGGTGGCCCAGGCCCTGGCCGTCGTCAAAACCGGCGCCTGACCGCCCTCGCTGTTGCGGGCGCCTGCCTGCGCAAAGGAATTCTCTGTGTCCCCTGCTGAGCACCCACCCGTTTTTATCCAGTCGCGTGACAATGCGCTGGTCAAGGATCTGCGCCGTTTGATGGAAGAAGGCGCGGCCTACCGCAAGCAGGGACGCTACTGGATCGAGGGCGACCACCTCTGCCGCGCAGCGCTGACGCGCGGCGTCAAGCCGGCCGTGGCCGTGTTCTCGGAGAAATTCTGGCAGTCGCCCGAGAACGTCTATGCCCATGCGGCTGCGCGCAACATCGTCATCGACACGGCCTTGCTCGCCAGCCTCAGCCCACTGCCATCGCCTGCGCCCTTCGGCTTTCTGATGGACCTGCCGGCTCAGCAGGCGAGCATCCAGCCCGGCATTGCGGCCGTGGTGCTTGACCGGGTCCAGGATGCGGGCAATGTGGGCTCCATCCTGCGCAGCGCCTCGGCCTTTGGTTTTGGCCAGGTGATTGCACTCAAGGGATCGGCAGCACTGTGGAGCGGCAAGGTGCTGCGCGCCGGCATGGGCGCGCATTTTGCGTTGCACCTGGTCGAGAATGCCTCCCAGGAGGACGTGCTGGCCTTGCAGCAACCGCTGTTGGTCACCAGCTCGCACCAGGGTGAGTGGCTGCACCGCGCCGCGCTGCCCTGGCCCTGCACCTGGGTCATGGGGCACGAGGGGCAGGGCGTGTCCGAGCCGCTGCAGGCGGCGGCACAGCACCATATCCGCATCACCCAGCCCGGTGGTGAGGAGTCGCTCAATGTAGGTGCTGCAGCGGCGATTTGCCTGCATGCCAGCGCCGCTGCACGCGCGGATTGACGCGCCACCCCGGACCCGGGCAGGCCGGATGATTCAGGGCTAATGAGTATGCGCTTTGCGTGTTTTATCTGGTATTTCTACGCTCTGCGTTGGTGTGTTGCTGCGCAGAGTGTGTAATTTTTGGCGATTTAGCCCGCAAATCATCCCTTGCACCCACTCAGATTGCAGCTTGCACGCTACAATGGGTGGCTTTCAAGTAATCACGTCGCCCGGCTGCACTCAAAGCAATCTCTCATAAGCACAGTCTTCGCGGTGATCCTCCGGGACGCCACAGACTCCGGGCGACCCGTAACCATCCGGAGAACCCAGTGTTTTTGTCTCAACAGAGCGCGTTTCCTCCCGCCATCCTGGCGCTCGCAGACGGCACGGTCTTTATTGGCAACTCAATCGGTGCGCAAGGCACCACGACCGGCGAAGTGGTGTTCAACACCGCGATGACCGGTTACCAGGAAATCCTCACCGACCCCAGCTACTGCCAGCAGATCGTGACACTCACGTATCCGCATATCGGCAACTACGGGATCAATGCGGAAGATATTGAGTCCGACAAAGTCTTTGCTGCTGGCCTGATCATCAAGAATCTGCCACTGCTGGCCAGCAATTTCCGAAGCACGGAAACCCTGTCGGAATACCTGATTCGCAGCAAGACGGTCTCCATCGCCAACATCGATACCCGCAAGCTCACCCGCCTGCTGCGCGACAAGGGTGCGCAAAACGGCGCCATCGTCGGTCTGGCCGCAGGCGAGCAGGTCTCGCAAGCACGCATCGATGAAGCCATTGCGGCCGCCCAGGCAGCGCCTAGCATGAAGGGCCTGGATCTGGCCAAGGTGGTCAGCGTGTCGCAGTCCTACGAATGGGTGCAGACCGAATGGCAACTGGCGCGTGCCGATGGCACGCCCGGCTACGGCAAGCTGCAGGACCATAGCTTCCACGTGGTCGCCTATGACTACGGCGTCAAGAAGAACATCCTGCGCATGCTGGCCGAGCGCGGCTGCCGCGTGACGGTGGTGCCGGCCCAGACGCCTGCCGCTGAAGTGCTGAAGTACCAGCCCGATGGCGTGTTCCTGTCGAACGGCCCCGGCGATCCAGAGCCTTGCGACTACGCGATCGACGCTGCGCGCAGCATCATGGACAGCGGCGTGCCGACCTTCGGTATCTGCCTGGGCCACCAGATCATGGCGCTGGCCTGCGGTGCCAAGACGTTCAAGATGCAAAACAGCCACCACGGTGCCAACCACCCTGTGAAGGACCTGGACTCGGGCCGCGTCTGCATCACCAGCCAGAACCATGGCTTTGCGGTGGACCTGGACACCTTGCCGGCCAACACCCGCGCCACGCATGTGAGCCTGTTCGATGGCACCTTGCAAGGCATGGAGCGTACCGACCGGCCTGCCTTCTGCTTCCAGGGTCACCCCGAAGCCTCGCCAGGCCCGCATGATGTGTCGTACCTGTTCGACCGTTTTGTGAAACTGATGCGCGAGCACAAGAAGGCCTGATGCCAGGCGCCTTCTGCCGCCGCCCGCGCCTGCGCACGATGAACCCAAGGAATATGCTGCCGTGAAACTTTTTTCTTTTCCTGTTGCCACCCTAGAAAAAGCGATCAGCAAGCGCGTCATGACCTTGCCGCCCGAACACAAGGAGTGGTTCATGGCGCGCTGGCAGCAAAAGCCCTATAAAAAATCATTCCTCGACAACAAGGCCTTGCCGCTGGTGACCATCGTGTCCAAGTGCAAGTCCATGTCGGACGAGGACTTCGACCAGGTGATGGCCGAGTGGGACGCCAAGTTCTACGAAGCCGAGGCGCAGGTACTGCGCCCCATGGTGCAAGGGGATGGTCTGCTGCAACTGATGCAGAAGAACCTGCCCGAGGCCCGTGTCCTGGCCATTTTGAACAAATTAGATACCGACCGCGTATAAACCCAGCGCTCGGCGGCTGCCCACGGTGCAGCCAGCCAGCGCGCGCGACTGCAAGGCGAGCCTCATGTCTAAACGCACCGATCTCAAAAGCATTCTCATCATTGGCGCCGGCCCGATCATCATCGGCCAGGCCTGCGAATTCGACTACTCCGGCGTGCAAGCCTGCAAGGCGCTGCGCGAGGAGGGCTACAAGGTCATCCTGATCAACAGCAACCCTGCGACGATCATGACCGACCCGGCCACAGCCGATGTCACCTATATCGAGCCCATCACCTGGCAGACGGTCGAGAAGATCATCGCCAAGGAGCGTCCCGATGCGATCCTGCCCACCATGGGTGGCCAGACCGCGCTGAACTGCGCGCTGGATCTGTGGAAGAACGGCGTGCTCGACAAGTACAAGGTCGAGCTGATCGGCGCGAAGCCCGAAGCCATTGACAAGGCCGAAGACCGCCTCAAGTTCAAGGACGCGATGACCAAGATCGGGCTGGGCTCGGCCCGCTCGGGTATCGCACACAGCATGGACGAGGCCTGGGATGTACAACGCCAGGTGGGCTTCCCCACCGTGATCCGCCCCAGCTTCACCCTGGGCGGCACCGGCGGCGGTATTGCCTACAACCCCGAAGAATTCGAAGTCATCTGCAAGCGCGGTCTGGAGGCGTCGCCGACCAACGAGCTGCTGATCGAGGAATCGCTGCTGGGCTGGAAAGAGTACGAGATGGAAGTGGTGCGCGACACCGCCGACAACTGCATCATCGTCTGCTCGATCGAGAACCTGGACCCGATGGGCGTGCACACCGGTGACTCGATCACCGTGGCCCCTGCGCAGACCCTGACCGACAAGGAATACCAGATCCTGCGCAATGCCTCGCTGGCCGTGCTGCGCGAGATCGGTGTGGACACCGGTGGCTCCAACGTGCAGTTCTCGATCAACCCCAAGGATGGCCGCATGGTCGTCATCGAGATGAACCCGCGCGTCTCGCGCTCGTCGGCGCTGGCCTCCAAGGCCACGGGCTTCCCGATTGCCAAGATCGCTGCCAAGCTGGCTGTGGGTTTCACCCTCGACGAGCTGAAGAACGACATCACCGGTGGCAAGACCCCCGCGTCGTTCGAGCCGACCATCGACTACGTGGTCACGAAGATTCCGCGTTTTGCGTTCGAGAAGTTCCCGACCGCCGACAACCGCCTGACCACGCAGATGAAGTCCGTGGGCGAAGTGATGGCCATGGGCCGTACCTTCCAGGAGTCGTTCCAGAAAGCGCTGCGCGGCCTGGAAGTGGGCGTGGACGGCATGAACGAAAAGACCCAGGACCGCGAGATCCTGGAAAAGGAACTGGGCGAGCCCGGTCCCGACCGCATCTGGTATGTGGGTGATGCGTTTGCGGCCGGCTGGTCGCTGGACGAAGTGCACAACATCACCAAGATCGACAAGTGGTTCCTGGTGCAGATCGAAGAGATCGTCAAGCTGGAACTGGCACTGGACAAGCACACCGAAGCCCAGGGCGATGACAAGGCGCTGGCCGCGCTGTCGGCCGACGATCTGCGCAGCCTCAAGCAAAAGGGCTTCTCGGACCGCCGTCTGGCCAAGCTGCTGCACACGACAGACAAGGCCGTGCGCGAAGCGCGCCATGCGCTGAATGTGCGCCCGGTGTTCAAGCGCGTCGATACCTGCGCGGCCGAGTTCTCGACCAACACGGCCTACATGTACTCGACCTACGACGAAGAGTGCGAAGCCCAGCCCAGCGACAAGAAGAAGATCATGGTGCTCGGCGGCGGCCCCAACCGCATCGGCCAGGGCATCGAGTTCGACTACTGCTGCGTGCATGCCGCGCTTGCGATGCGCGAGGATGGTTATGAAACCATCATGGTCAACTGCAACCCCGAAACCGTATCGACCGACTACGACACCTCGGACCGCCTGTACTTCGAGCCCGTGACCCTGGAAGACGTGCTGGAAATCGTCGCCGTCGAAAAGCCCGTCGGCGTGATCGTGCAGTACGGTGGCCAGACCCCGCTGAAGCTGGCGCTGGCGCTGGAAGAGGCTGGTGTGCCGATCGTCGGCACCACCCCCGACATGATCGACGCGGCCGAAGACCGTGAGCGTTTCCAGCAGATGCTGCAGACCTTGAACCTGCGCCAACCACCGAACGCCACCGCGCGTACCGAGACGCAGGCGATGGAACACGCCCGCGAGCTGGGCTACCCGCTGGTGGTGCGTCCCAGCTATGTGCTGGGTGGCCGCGCGATGGAGATCGTGCACGAGGAGCGCGACCTGGAGCGCTACATGCGCGAGGCGGTCAAGGTCTCCAACGATTCGCCGGTGCTGCTGGACCACTTCCTGTCCAACGCGATCGAGTGCGATGTGGACTGCGTGCGTGACCGCACCGGCAAGGTCTTCATCGGCGGCGTGATGGAGCACATCGAGCAAGCGGGCGTGCACTCCGGTGACTCGGCCTGCTCGCTGCCCCCTTACTACCTGAGCAAGGCGACGGTGGACGAGATCAAGCGCCAGACCGCAGCGATGGCCGAAGGCCTGAACGTGGTGGGCCTGATGAACGTGCAGTTCGCGATCCAGGAGCGCGACGGCAAGGACATCATCTATGTGCTGGAAGTGAACCCGCGTGCTTCGCGTACCGTGCCTTTTGTCTCCAAGGCCACCGGCATCCAGCTGGCCAAGGTCGCGGCACGTTGCATGGTCGGCGATACGCTCGAAGAGCAGGGCATCACCGAAGAGGTGACCCCGCCTTACTTCAGCGTCAAGGAGGCCGTGTTCCCGTTCGTCAAGTTCCCTGGTGTGGACACCATCCTCGGCCCCGAGATGAAGTCCACCGGTGAAGTGATGGGGGTGGGCAAGACCTTTGGCGAAGCCTATGTGAAGAGCCAGCTGGGTGCAGGCACCAAGCTGCCGCGTTCGGGCAAGGTGTTCCTGACCGTGAAGAACGCCGACAAGCCACGCGCCGTGCAGATTGCCAAGGAACTGGCGAGCATGGGCTTCCAGCTCTGCGCCACCCGTGGCACGGCCGCTGCGATTGCCGATGCCGGTATCGAGGTGCAGACGGTCAACAAGGTGACCGAGGGCCGCCCGCACATCGTGGACATGATCAAGAACAATGAAATTGCGATGGTCATCAACACCGTGGAAGAGCGCCGCAACGCGATTGCCGACTCCCGGGCCATCCGTACCAGCGCCTTGCTGGCCCGGGTGACCACGTTCACGACCATCTTTGGTGCCGAGGCGGCGGTCGAAGGCCTGCGCAACATGGATGATCTGGAGGTGTACTCGGTGCAGGAGCTGCACGCCAGCCTGCAGCGCTGATCGCAGCGCCGTTCGCCGATTTTTGTTGCCAGGCTCAAAAATCGGCATAATAGAGACTGCCTCGCAACCGCCGCGCTCCCCAGCGCGGCGGTTTGCTTTTGAACCCCCGCCGCTTAGCAGGCGGATGTCTACCAGATGCCAGCCACAGTGCTGGCATCTTGACTGTTTGTGGAGACCGAGATGGCCACTATCCCCATTACCAAGCGCGGTGCAGAAAAGCTCAAGGAAGAGTTGCAACGCCTCAAGACCGTGGACCGCCCAGGCGTCATTGCGGCCATTGCGGAAGCCCGCTCGCATGGCGATCTGAGCGAAAACGCCGAATACGATGCGGCCAAAGACCGCCAGGGCTTTATTGAAGGCCGCATCCAGGAAGTGGAGGCCAAGCTGTCGGCCGCCCAGATCATTGACCCCTCGCAGCTCGATGCGGGCGGCAAGGTGGTGTTTGGCGCCACGGTGGACCTGGCCGATGAGGACAGCGGCGACCCGGTGACCTACCAGATCGTGGGCGAAGACGAGGCCGATCTCAAGCAAGGTCTGATCAACGTCTCCAGCCCCATTGCACGCGCACTGATCGGCAAGGAAGAGGGCGACACCGCCGTCGTTCAAGCCCCCGGTGGCGAGCGCCGCTACGAAGTCGTGGCCGTGCGCTACCTCTAAAGCCATCGGCCACTGCGTACCGAGCCCGCGATGAAACACCGCCTGCCTGTTTTCGCTGCCGCGCTGTGGTGGGGCAGTCTGTCGGCCATTGGCTTCATGGCCGTGCCGATGCTGTTTGCCAACCTGCCGCAGGCATCGATGGCGGGCTTCATGGCTGCCAAGCTGTTTGCGGCGCAGACCTGGGTGTCGCTGGCCTGTGGTCTGGTGCTGCTGGTGCTGGCCAAGGACAAGGCCAGCAACACCATCCAGCCCTGGGCCCGTGCGGCTTTGGGCTTTGTGCTGGCGGGCATGCTGATGGCGCTGGTCGTGCAATACGGCATATCGCCCAAGATCGTGCAGCGCGAGAACCTTAAGCTCTGGCACGGCCTGGGCACCTTGCTGTATGCACTGCAGTGGCTGTGTGCGGCGCTGGTGCTGTGGCGGACATCCGCACCCGCACCACGGGCTTGATCTGGCCCAAGGCGATCGCCCGCCGCCGCGCTACACTGGGTGTGCCATGCAATCTCCCATCGTTTCCATAGACGCCAATGACTGGCGCAACACACCGGGCCGTCCGGAATGGACGGCCGCCGTGGAATCCGGCAAGGTGCTGTATTTCCCCCAACTCGCGTTTGCACTCTCCGACCAGGAAAAGACGCTGCTGCGCCCCGATGTGCGCGATCCCAAGTCGCGCAACATCAGCCTGAATGTGGATGGCAGCATCAAGGGTGTTGCCGGAGACGCGGCCACGCAGGCGGCCGTTGCGGCCATGGTTACGCGCTTTCGTGCGCAGGCGACCGCGCTGATTGCCGGCCTGTTCCCCGACTACATGCCGCTGGTGCGCATGGCCCCCACGAGCTACCGTCCCTCGCAGGTGGAGACCCGTGCCCAGTCTTGGCGTGCTGACGACAAGCGCATGCATGTGGACGCCTTTCCGTCGCGGCCCAACTACGGCGAGCGTATCCTGCGCGTGTTCAGCAATGTGAACCCCGATGGCCAGCCCCGCGTCTGGCGCGTGGGCGAGCCTTTCGAGGATGTGGCGCGCAAGTTTCTGCCCCGTGCCAAGCCATATGTGGCATGGCAGGCCAAGGCGCTGGCCCTGCTGCATGTGACCAAGTCGCTGCGCAGCGAGTATGACCACCTGATGCTGCAGCTGCACGATGGCATGAAAGGCGACATGGACTACCAGCGCAATGCGCCGCAGGAGACCGTGCCCTTTGCCGCCGGCTCCAGCTGGGTCTGCTTCTCGGACCAGGCGGTGCATGCCGTCATGTCGGGCCAGTACATGCTGGAGCAGACTTTCTTCCTGCCTCCGGGCAAGGAGTACAACCCGGATGCGAGCCCGCTGGCGATCTTGACGCGCATGCAAGGCCATGCGCTGGTGGCGGCGGACCAGCGCTGATCCTGCTGAACCAAAGCCCATGGCGGGCCACAAAAAAGGCGTTGATCACAGAGATCAACGCCTTTGGTGGTTAGGGGTAGGCTGGTTCAGCCCCAGGCCTTTTCAATCCAGCGGGCTGGCTGGATATGGTGGAAGCGCTTGTTGCGCAGGCCTTGCAAGGCATCGGGCGGGTTGACCTCCCCATGGAAGATGACGATGCGCGCATCGGCAGGCGGTACCGGCTCTTTCCAGTAGTTGCTCGGCCAGGTGGGGATGCAGTAGTACTTGAAGCTCGGGCACCAGGCGGCAGGCCAGTAATCGAGCTTGCCCTGCTGGTGCAAAAAGTGCGACAGGTACTCCTGCTCATTGCGGTACTGGGCGCGCAGCTGCTCGGTGTTGGCGCGGAAGTTGGCCAGCACATCGGCGTGAGCGCCCAAGGTAAAGCGGTAGACCGAGGAGTTGCCGACAATGCGTTTGCCAAAGCGCCAAAAACGCGGGTAGTCGTGGATGATGCGAAATTCACCTGGCAGGGTAAAGAACTCGTCCAGGCTGCCGACGATCACCACATCCAGGTCCAGGAACAGCGCCTGGCCTTGGAGGCCATACAGATCCTGCTCGAAGGTGGTGAGCTTTTTCCAGGCCCCATCGCGCTGGCCGGGGGCCAGCTGGATGTTCAGGTCCGGAATCGGGTGGCATTCCACTTCGCTGCGAATCCCTTGCGTGTCGTCGGTCAGGCAGACAAAGCGAAAATCGCCACTCAGATGGCGGCGAACCATGGCGTACAGCCGATTGACATAGTCGGGGCCATATTTGGTACCCCATTTCATGCAAAGGATGTGGCGATCGGTCACACTAGCTGCCCTGCTGCTTTTTGATCGACTTTTGCTTGGGTTTGGCGCGCTTGACCTGGCCGCCGGCCGTCAGGCGCTGGTTGCCAAGGATGCGGATCTGCTTGACCTCGGGCTTTTGCCAGACGTTCTTGCTGAACTTGAGCACCTTGACTTCGCGTGGACCGGCCTTGCGGTCTTCATCGAGTTGCTTTTCCTTCTCGGGCATTGGGCGCCACAGCACCAGCAGCTTGCCGATGTGCTGAATAGGCGCTGCATTGAGCGAGTCGGTCAGCTTCAGGAAGATGGCCTCGCGGTTGGCGCGGTCATCGGAGAAAACACGGATCTTGATCAGGCCATGGGCATTCAGGGCCAGGTCGACCTCTTTTTCGACGGCTTCGGTCAAGCCGTCACCGCCAATCAGAACCACGGGGTCAAGGTGGTGGGCTTCGGCGCGGTGCTCGCGACGTTGGGCGGGAGTAAGTTGTATTTGGGGCATAGCCCGTATTATCGGGGCTCCCGGGAGAAAACATGAAAGTTAGTACTAAAACCAAGAAGGTCAACAAGACTTGGCTCAATCAGCACATCAATGACCCCTATGTGCGGGCAGCGCAAAAAGACGGCTACCGCGCCCGTGCGGTCTACAAGCTCAAGGAAATCGACGAGCACTTCAAGCTGATCCGGCCGGGTGATGTGGTGGTCGATCTGGGCTCCACGCCGGGCGCCTGGAGCCAGTACGTGCGCCGCCGCCTCTCGCCCGAGGGCGCTGCCGTGGGTGAGCTCAACGGCGCCATCATTGGGCTGGACATGCTGCCGATGGAGCCCATCGAAGGTGTGGATTTCATCCTGGGCGATTTTCGCGAGCAGGAAGTGCTGGACCAGCTGGAGGCGACGCTGGCCAAGCGCCGCGTCGATGTGGTGATCTCGGACATGGCGCCCAATCTGTCGGGCGTGGAAAACGTGGACGCCGCCCGCATTGCCCACCTGATCGAGCTGGCCGTGGACTTTACCTGCCAGCATATGAAGCCCGAGGGCACCTTGGTGGTCAAGCTGTTCCATGGCAGTGGCTACTCGCAACTGGTGGATTTGTTCAAGCAGACCTTCCAGGTCGTCAAACCTTACAAACCCAAGGCCTCGCGTGACAAATCCTCGGAAACGTATTTGATCGGCATCCGTCTCAAACCCGAGGCGCAGCGTTGAGCCGGATGCGGCAGCGCCCGAGACGGGATGTTTTGAGGTTGCTTAAACACTGAGACAATAGGCTTACTGAGCAATCCTGCGTGCCACCAAGGGGATAGCGCAAGCATTTACCCTTGAAAGTCCTAAAATAGTGCATATCTGACACAGCAGATTCTGTGTCTTTTCTGATTTCCTACTACTGGAGCCCCCTTGAACAATCAGTGGTTTTCTAAGATCGCCGTATGGCTTGTCATTGCCATGGTGCTGTTCACCGTGTTCAAGCAATTGGACAACCGTGCAGGCGCCAGCGCGAACAAGATCCCGTATTCCGAGTTTTTGCAAGACGTCCGCAATGGCCGCATCAAGACCGCGACCCTGCAGGAGAGCCCTGCCGGCACGGTGATCACGGCGACGACCGGTGACGATCGCAAGCTCCAGACCACGGCGACCTACATGGACCGTGGCCTGGTTGGCGACCTGATCAACAACAACGTCAAGTTCGACGTGAAGGAGCGCGAAGAGGGCTCGCTGCTGATGAGCCTGCTGATCAGCTGGGGCCCGATGCTGCTGCTGATTGGGGTCTGGGTCTACTTCATGCGCCAGATGCAAGGCGGTGGCAAGGGCGGAGCGTTCAGTTTTGGCAAGTCCAAGGCGCGCATGCTCGACGAGAACAACAACAGCGTCACCTTTGCCGATGTGGCCGGTTGCGACGAGGCCAAGGAAGAAGTCAAGGAAGTCGTCGATTTCCTGAAGGACCCCAACAAGTTCCAGAAGCTGGGCGGCCGCATTCCCCGTGGTCTGCTGCTGGTCGGCCCTCCCGGTACCGGCAAGACCTTGCTGGCCAAGTCCATTGCTGGCGAAGCGAAGGTGCCGTTCTTCTCGATCTCCGGCTCCGACTTCGTGGAAATGTTCGTCGGCGTCGGTGCTGCCCGTGTGCGTGACATGTTCGAGAACGCCAAGAAGAATGCGCCTTGCATCATCTTCATCGATGAAATCGACGCCGTCGGCCGCCAGCGTGGCGCCGGCATGGGCGGCGGCAATGACGAGCGCGAGCAGACCTTGAACCAGATGCTGGTCGAGATGGATGGTTTCGAGACCAACATGGGCGTGATCGTGGTGGCTGCCACCAACCGTCCCGACATCCTCGATGCCGCCTTGCTGCGTCCCGGCCGTTTTGACCGCCAGGTCTATGTGACCCTGCCTGATGTGCGTGGCCGCGAACAGATCCTGAACGTGCACATGCGCAAGATCCCCGTGGGCCAGGATGTGAACCCCAACATCATCGCCCGTGGCACGCCCGGCATGTCCGGTGCCGATCTGGCCAACCTGTGCAACGAAGCTGCGCTGATGGCGGCCCGACGCAATGCACGCACGGTGGAGATGCAGGATTTCGAAAAGGCTAAGGACAAGATTTTCATGGGCCCGGAGCGCAAGTCTGCGGTGATGGACCCCGAAGAGCTGAAGAACACGGCCTACCACGAAGCCGGCCATGCGCTGATCGGCAAGCTGCTGCCCAAGTGCGATCCGGTGCACAAGGTCACCATCGTGCCGCGTGGCCGTGCGCTGGGCGTGACGTTCACCCTGCCTGAGAAGGACCGCTACGGTTACGACAAGGAATGGGCGCTGAGCCGTATCGCCATGCTGTTTGGCGGCCGGATTGCCGAAGAAGTGTTCATGAACCAGATGACCACGGGTGCATCGGACGACTTCAACAAGGCCACCCAGCTGGCACGTGACATGGTCACCCGCTACGGCATGACCGATGCGCTGGGCCCAATGGTCTATGCGGAGCAGGAAGGCGAGCCTTTCCTGGGCCGTTCGATGAGCAAGCCGAGCAACATCAGCGAAGAGACGATGCAGAAGGTGGATGCCGAAGTGCGCCGCATCATCGACGAGCAGTACAGCCTGGCACGTAAACTGATCGAAGAGCACAGCGACAAGATGCATGCGATGGCCAAGGCCATGCTGGAGTGGGAAACCATCGACGCCGAGCAGCTGGACGACATCATGGCTGGCAAGGCGCCCCGTCCTCCGAAGGACTGGACGCCACGCAACCCCCCGTCGAGCAGCAATGACGGCGGCGCAGGCGGCAGCCCCACGGTGGTGACCGAGCCTGCACACAACGCCGTCTGACCGCGATAGACAGCACCGAAAAGCGCTCTCACCGAGCGCTTTTTTTATTGACACAAGGACCTTCTGATGCGCCACTGGCAAACCACCCGCTTTCGTATCGATCTGACCCAGCCGCAGGTGATGGGCATCGTCAATGTCACGCCGGATTCGTTCTCGGATGGCGGCAGCCACGAGGGCGTCTCTGCCGCAATGATCCATGCGGAAAAGCTGCTGGCCGATGGCGCACATATTCTGGATATCGGCGGTGAATCGACCCGCCCTGGCAGCCCTGCGGTGCCGCTGGAGGAAGAGTTGCGCCGGGTGCTGCCGGTGGTGAAGGCGGCCGTGGCCCTGCAAGTGCCGGTCTCCGTCGATACCTACAAGCCCGAGGTGATGCAGGCGGTGCTGGACCTGGGCGCCGACATCATCAATGACATCTGGGCGCTGCGCCAGCCAGGCGCGCAGGCCGTGGTGGCCCGCCATGCGCAGTGCGGCGTCTGCCTGATGCACATGCATGCCAACCCCCAGACCATGCATCAGCAGCACATGGCGCAGGAGGGTGATGTGACGGCCGAGGTGCTGGACTTTTTGCACACCCATACCCGCAGCCTGGAGGCACTGGGCGTGCAGGCCGAGCGCATCGTCTGGGATGCCGGCACCGGATTTGGCAAAAGCCCGGGCCAGAACTTTGCGTTGCTGCAGCAGCAGCCGCGCCTGGCTGCGGCGGGCTACCCGCTGCTGGCAGGCTGGTCGCGCAAGGGGTCGCTGGGCAAGGTGACGGGGCGTGTGGTGGGCGAGCGCATGCCCGCCAGCATTGCGGCCGCGCTGTTGTCCGTGGAGCATGGCGCCGCCATTGTGCGCGTCCATGACGTGCGCGAGACCTGCGATGCGCTGGCCGTGCTACAGGCCATGCGCGCACCGCATGCGCTCGATGCACAGGGCTGACCCGGTTTGCAGATGACACAGTGGGCCAGCCGCTACACTGCTAAGCGCCATGCACCGCCGATGGCACCGTTTGACTTTCTCCCTCGCCCTCCACAACAAAGAACACTATGGCACGACAGTATTTTGGAACCGATGGCATCCGTGGCACGGTAGGCAAGCCGCCGATCACCCCTGATTTTGTATTGCGCCTGGGCCATGCGGTGGGCCGGGTGCTGCGCCGCGAGCAAGAGCGGCCCACCGTACTGATTGGCAAGGACACCCGCATCTCGGGCTATATGCTCGAAAGCGCGCTGGAGTCGGGTCTCAATTCGGCCGGCGTCGATGTGGTGCTGCTGGGGCCTTTACCGACCCCCGGCGTGGCCTACCTGACACGCGCCCAGCGCGCCAGCCTGGGTGTCGTCATCAGCGCCAGCCACAACCCCTTTGACGACAACGGCATCAAGTTCTTCAGCGCCGAAGGCGCCAAGCTGCCCGACAGCTGGGAAGAGTCGGTGGAAGCTGCGCTGATGGAGGGTTTTGACTGGGTGCCTTCGGCAGCGCTGGGCAAGGCCCGCCGTCTGGATGATGCGCCTGGCCGCTACATCGAGTTCTGCAAGAGCACCTTTGACCACCGACTGACCTTGCGCGGGCTGAAGATCGTCGTCGATGCCGCGCACGGCGCCGCCTACCACATTGCCCCCAAGGTGTTCCACGAGCTGGGAGCGGAGGTCATCACCATCGGCTGCCATCCCGATGGCCTCAACATCAACCACGATGTCGGGGCAACCCACCCCGATGCACTGGTGCGCTCGGTGCGCTCCAATGGCGCCGATCTGGGGGTGGCACTGGATGGCGATGCCGACCGGTTGCAACTGGTCGATGCCAAGGGGCGGCTGTACAACGGCGACGAGCTGCTGTATCTGATGGCGATGGACCGTCTGCGCCGTGGCAAGAAGGTACCAGGCGTAGTAGGCACCTTGATGACCAACCTGGCGGTCGAGGCAGCGTTGCAAAAGCAAGGCGTGGAGCTGGTGCGTGCCAAGGTGGGTGACCGCTATGTGCTCGAAGAGCTGCAGCGCCGCAACTGGGTGCTGGGCGGTGAGAGTTCGGGCCACCTGCTGGCGCTGGACAAGCACACCACCGGCGACGGCCTCGTCAGTGCATTGCAGGTGCTGCAGGCCTGTGTGAGCCGCAACCAGAGCGTGGCCGAGCAGCTCGACGGTGTGAGCCTGTGCCCCCAGGTGCTGCTCAATGTGCGCTTGCAGCCGGGGCAGGACTGGCGCCGCAACACCCAGCTGGCCGAGCTGGAGCGCAGCATCACCGCCGATTTTGCCGGTCAGGGCCGGGTGCTGATCCGCCCCAGTGGCACCGAGCCGCTGCTGCGGGTGATGGTGGAGGCTTTTGATGCGGCCCGGGCCAGCCGCTGCGCCGAGCAGCTGGCAGAAGTGGCACGGCAGTCCTGAGCCCTGTTGGGCGAAGGGCCCAGTGGTGTGCAGTTGTGACATTTTTAATAAATGTGTAATGCACTGAACATCTTGCTGTCATGTGTGGATATGACACTGAAGTCGCTCTGTATCAGCCCGTAAGCACAGGCCCCGCAAGGAGGCCGGTCAGCATCGCCGGGCGGCAGGGCGCTACAGGAGCTCTGCCATGCACAACAAACACAGCTTTTTCAGCGCATCCGAGACCGCCCTTGTCACGACCCCGGCGCCCCCGCAGCAGGCGCCCATGCCGGTGCCCGCTGCGGCACCCCAGCCACTGGAGATCGAGGTTTCCTGGGCCTGCCACCTCGACGAGGTGCGCGAAGCCCAGCGCCTGCGCCACCAGATCTTTGCCGGCGAGATGGGGGCGCAGTTGCAAACCAGCCTGGAAGGCCATGATGTAGACGCCTTTGACGACTACTGCGAACACCTGCTGGTGCGCCAATGCGAGAGCAGGCAGGTGATCGGCACCTACCGCCTGCTGACGCCCGCCCAGGCGCTGCGCGCCGGCCGCACCTATTCAGACGGCGAGTTTGACCTCAGCGCCATTGATGCATTGCGCCCGCGCATGGTCGAGTTGGGCCGCAGCTGCGTGCATCCGGACTACCGCCAGGGCGGCGTGATCATGGCGCTGTGGGGTGCACTGGCCAGCTTCATGCTGCGCAACAAGCTCGATGTGATGATGGGCTGCGCCAGCATTCCGATGTGGCACAACGGCATTGTCAGCGGTGACGCCGCCGCCAGCATCTGGCGCCAGCTGCTGGTCAAGGGTCAGATTTCGAGCGAGTACCGTGTGGTGCCACACCTGCCGCTGCCGCTGGAGCAGCTCAACGACCGGGTGGATGTCGAGCCGCCAGCGTTGATCAAAGGCTACCTGCGGGTGGGCACCGAGGTGATTGGCGCCCCTGCCTGGGATCCGGACTTCAACACCGCCGATCTGCCGATGCTGATGCAGCTGGACCGCCTGCCTCCACGCTACCGCAAACACTTCCTGGGTTGATGGCGGCAGCCGCTTGCGGGCGCTCCCAAGCCTGTGGCACCGGACGCCTGGTGCAAGTGATGGTTCACGTTGTGGGGCCATACCACGGTGGCAACGTAGGCCTACTGACGCGATGTAAATAAGCCTAGTGGAAAGTCCTCATAATCAAAACACTGCTGGTGGTACAGGCAGTGTTTTTTGCTATCCAAAGGACTTATGGTGAGCTCTCTCTCGCAATCCCCACAATCGCCGATTACCTTGCTGGTATTCAATCCCATGGCTGAGCCGCTGCTCGAGCAGATCTGTGCGCATGCCCAGGTGGTGTATGCGCCAACGCCCGAACTGCGTGCCAGCGCGGTGGCTTCGCACGGCAGCCAGGCGCAGGCAGTGCTGACCATTGGCTCGATTGGGCTCACGGCCGAAGAGATCGCCCAGATGCCCCAACTGCGCCTGGCCTGCACCTTGGGGGCGGGCTACGAAGGGCTGGCGCTGGATGCGCTGCGCGCGCGCGGCATTGTGCTGGCGACCGGGGCGGGCACCAATGACACCAGTGTGGCCGACCACAGCTTTGGTCTGATCCTGGCATCGGTGCGCAATTTCCGCACATTGGACCAGCAAGCCCGTGCCGGTGTGGACCGCTACAGCCTGGCCCATCCGCCCAGCGTGTCGGGCAAGAAGCTGGGGATTTTGGGTCTGGGCCATATTGGGCTGAAGATCGCCAGGCGGGCCGAAGGTTTTGACATGCCGGTGGGCTACCACAACCGCCAGCCCAAGGCGGGCGTGGCCCACCACTATTTCGACTCGCTCCATGCGCTGGCCAGCTGGGCGGATATCCTGGTCTGCGCCACGCCGGGCGGCCCCGGCACCAAGCATCTGGTCAATGCCCAGATTCTGCAGGCGCTGGGCCCCAACGGTTACCTGATCAATATTGCGCGTGGCTCGGTGGTCGACACGCTGGCACTGGCTGCCGCCTTGAAGGACGGCACCATCGCAGGCGCCGGCATCGATGTGTACGAAAGCGAGCCGCACCGCCCTGAGCCGCTGGTCGATCTGCCCAATATCCTCATCACGCCCCATGTGGCCGGCTGGTCACCCGAGGCCACCCAGGCGAGCCTGGAGCAGTTCATCGGCAACCTGACCGGGGTGTTCTCCGGCAAAGGCGCCGTAGCGCCTGTCGACCTGGGTGCTTGAGCGGCAAAAACACCCGGGCCGTTGCCGGCCTGGGTGTACAGCGCATTTATTTGGCGGCGATGCCCAGCGCCTGCTTGAACTGGAAGGCGTACGGCGTCTTCTGCCAGGCCAGCACTTCCTCCTCCAGCAGATAGGCCGATTGGGGGAACTGCTCGGCCCAGCCGGCGGCCACCTTGAGCGACCATTTTTCGGTCTTGTCGCGCAGACAAACCTGGTCGAGCGCCGGGTCGCGGCGTGCATGGCACAGCAGGGTGGCCAGGCGCAGACACAGCAACTCCAACGCAAAATCGCGGTCCTGCAGAAAGGCCTCGACCTTGCGCAGCTTGCCGTGTTGGGCCAGCACCAGCGCTGCCAGATGGGACAGCTCGGTCTGCGTAAAGCCGGGCACATCGCTGTGGCCCAGCACATAGGCGCCGTGGTGGTGGTAGTCGGTATGGGAGATCAGGCAACCGATCTCATGGAGCTGGCTGGCCCAGTCCAGCATCGGCGATTGCAGCTCGGCCGGCTCGGTCGCACCTGCGTAGCGGCGCGCCTGTTCGTACAAGGCTGCCGCAGTGCGCTGCACGCGGCCTGCCTGCGTGCGGTCCACCTGGTAGCGTTCCTTGAGCGCGGCAATCGTGCGGTGGCGGATATCGCTGAACTCCTCGTGCTGCACCATGTCGCGCAGCAGGCCCTGGCGCAGCGCGCCGCTGGCGATGCGCAGCTCCTGGATCTGCAGCAGGTCAAACACCGCGCAAAGCACGGTCACGCCGCCGCCAATAACTGCACGGCGCTCTTCCTTGAGGCCTTCCAGCCGCAGCTGGCTGGCGTTGCCCGCTGCCAACAATTGCTCGCACAGCCAGTGCAACTGCTCGCGCGTCACCACATCGGGGTGGCCGCCGTACAGTGCAAGCACATCGGCAATGGCGTTGGCGGTGCCCGAGGTGCCATAGGCGCTGTCCCAACTGCCGGGCACAAAATGGTGGGCTGCTTCTTCCATGACGGCCTGGGCCGCAATCTGCGCGGTCTTCAGCGCTGATTTGCTGAACTCGCCTTGCGGAAAATAGCGCAGCGACCAGGCGACGCTGCCGACCGGAAACGAGGCGACACGCTGCGAGGTATAGCGCTGGCCCAGAATCAGCTCGGTGGAGCGGCCACCAATGTCGACGACCAGACGCCGCTCGTCGGACGGAGGCAGGGAATGGGCCGCGCCCTGGTAGATCAGGCGCGCCTCCTCGGGCCCGGAGATGATGCTGATCGGGTAACCCAGAATCTGGTTGGCGCGCTGGATGAAGACGTCGCTGTTGCGCGCCTCACGCAAGGTCTGCGTGGCTACGGCGCGCACATGTGCGGCCGGAAAGCCGGCCAGCCGCTCGGCAAAGCGCGCCAGGCAGTCCCAGCCGCGCTGCATTGCTTCGGCGGTCAACATGCCTTGCTCATCCAGCCCGGCGCCCTGGCGTACCATTTCCTTGAAATACTGCACGCGTTCTATATGGCCCGCCGCATAGCGGCCCACTTCGAGGCGGAAACTATTGGATCCCAGATCCACGGCGGCAAGCAAGGTGCCATCAAGCATAAGTGTCGTCATCTATCGGTTCTGCAGTCCAGGCAGGCAGCATAGCACCAGGGGACCGTCTGCAAGGCCTGCCATGGTCCGAACGAGGCCTCGGGCGATTCGCTGCATTGTCTTTCTTGCCCATAGTTCACGATGGACTGCAAAAGGCGGCTTGCGTCTCATCCCGATCCGCGTCCATCCCGCTAGGCGATGGCTGTGTACGGGATCCCTCGGCTCCTGTACCTGCGTTGTACAGCGGCATGCTGACAAAACTTAAAAGTAAGTCTTTCGCGTGACTCTAATATGACAATCCTGTGCGGCGTTGTTGTGTGACATCGACCTCCGTACGAGGCAAAGATGACGAAAAATGTCATATCAATGTCACATACCTTTTTTACAGTTCACTCCATTGCGTTTCATCACCAACAGGAGTTTTCATGAAAGTGTCCGCGATTCGAGTGCTGGTTGCCGGTCTGGTTGCCGCCGGTGCATTTGCCCAGGTTCACGCCCAGGAGGCTACCGGTGCCGGCGCAAGCTTCCCAGCGCCCCTGTATTCCAAGTGGGCCGCTGACTACAACAAGGCCACGGGCGTCAAGATCAACTACCAATCGGTGGGTTCGAGCGCAGGCATCAAGCAGATCGATGCCAAGACGGTGGATTTTGGTGCCTCCGACATGCCTTTGAAGGACGAAGAGCTGGCACAAAAGGGTCTGGTGCAGTTCCCCACCGTGATCGGCGGCATTGTGCCCGTGGTCAACATCAAGGGCATTGCGCCCGGTCAGCTCAAGCTCAACGGCCAGGTGCTGGGCGACATCTACCTGGGCAAGATCACCAAGTGGAATGACCCAGCGATCACCACGCTGAACCCAGGCGTGGCTCTGCCAGACGCCACCATCGCTCCCGTGCGCCGTGCTGACGGCTCGGGCACGACCTTTGGCTTCACCAACTACCTGTCCAAGGTCAACACGGAGTGGAAGGAAAAAGTGGGTGAGGGTGCTGCCGTGAACTGGCCTACCGGTGCCGGTGGCAAGGGCAACGAAGGCGTGGCCGCGTATGTGGGCCGCCTGCCCAACTCCATCGGCTATGTCGAGTACGCCTACGTCAAGCAAAACAAGATGGTGTTCGCCCAGCTGCAAAACGCCGACGGCCACTTTGTCAGCCCGGAAAGCGCCAACTTCAAGGCCGCTGCTGCCGGTGCGGACTGGAACAAGAGCTTCTACCAGATCCTGAACAACCAGCCTGGCAAGGATGCATGGCCCATCACCTCGGCGACCTTCATCCTGATGCGCAAGCTGCAGGAAAAGCCAGCCCAGGGCACCACCTCGCTGAAGTTCTTCGAGTGGGCCTACACCTCCGGTGACGGCACGGCGGACGGCCTGGATTACGTGCCAATGCCTGCCAGCGTCAAGGACATCATCTACAAGTCCTGGGGCGAGATCAAGGACGCCAGCGGCAAGGCTGTGTTCTCGAAGTAAGTCGAAAATAGGAGGGGCCGCTCGGGTAGCGGCCCTTTCCCACACTGAATGGAATCACAAGTGTCGACATCCTTTCCTGTTCAAAACAAAACGGTTGCCGCCGGCAAAGCGCAGATGCAATCGAGCCAACCTCCATCGCGCAAGCCATGGCTTTCCAACTCCGTCGCTGACGGCTTTTTTGCGTTCCTGGCACGCGGTGCAGCGGTGCTGACCCTGGGTCTGCTGCTGGCCATCATGGTCTCGCTGGTCGTCGGCGCCTGGCCAGCCATCCGCGAATACGGCATCGGATTTTTCTTCAGCAGTGAATGGGATCCTGTCCAGAACCGCTATGGCGGTCTGGTGATGATCTACGGCACCTTGGCCACCTCGTTTATCGCGCTGCTGATTGCAGTGCCTGTCAGCTTTGGCATTGCGCTGTTCCTGACCGAGCTGTCGCCCGTCTGGCTCAAGCGCCCGCTGGGTACCGCCATTGAACTGCTCGCTGCCGTGCCATCGATCGTCTACGGCATGTGGGGTTTGATGGTGTTTGGCCCCTTGCTGGCCACCTATGTGCAGCAGCCGCTGCAAAACCTGTTTCAAGGCGTTCCTTACCTGGAAGCCTTTTTCTCCGGCCCGCCGGTCGGTATCGGTATTTTCTCGGCCGGTGTCATCCTGGCCATCATGGTCATCCCCTTCATTGCATCGGTGATGCGCGATGTGTTCGAGGTCACCCCTGCGCTGCTCAAGGAGTCGGCCTATGGCCTGGGCTCGACCACCTGGGAAGTGATGTGGAAGGTCGTGCTGCCCTACACCAAGACCGGTGTGTTCGGTGGCGTGATGCTGGGCCTGGGCCGCGCGCTGGGCGAGACCATGGCCGTCACGTTCGTGATCGGCAACATGAACCAGCTCAACTCGCTGTCGGTCTTCGAAGCTGCCAACAGCATCACCTCGGCCCTGGCCAACGAGTTCGCCGAGGCCGGTGAAGGCCTGCACCAGGCATCGCTGATCTACCTGGGCCTGGCGCTGTTCTTCATTACATTCATCGTGCTGGCATGCTCCAAACTGCTGCTGAGCCGCCTGCAAAAGAACGAAGGAGCCCGCGCATGACCACCGGAGAAAGCTTGATCCAGGCCTCGGACCTGGCCGCCCAGCGCGCCGCCAAGTACCGCGTGCGCAACCGCGTCAACAAGATCGCCATCGCGCTGTCGCTGGCAGCCATGGCCTTCGGTGTGTTCTGGCTGGTTTGGATTTTGTGGGAAACCCTGCGCCTGGGCGTGGGCGGGCTGAGTGTGGCACTGCTCACCCAGATGACGCCTGCCCCCAATGAAATCGGCGGTATCGCCAACGCCATCTGGGGCTCGCTGGTGATGGTGACCTTGGCCACCTTCGTCGGCACGCCGATCGGCGTGATGGCCGGTATCTACCTGGCCGAGTACAACAAGACCGGCTGGCTCGCGTCGGTGACGCGCTTTGTCAACGACATTCTGCTGTCGGCGCCGTCCATCGTGATCGGTCTGTTTGTCTACACGATGATCGTCATCCGCTTCAAGAGCTTCTCCGGTTATGCCGGCGTGGTGGCGTTGGCGCTGATCGTGATTCCGGTGGTCATCCGCACCACCGAGAACATGCTGATCCTCGTGCCATCGAGCTTGCGCGAAGCCGCCTACGCACTCGGTACGCCGAAGTGGAAGGTCATCAGCATGGTGACCCTGCGTGCAGCCCGCGCAGGGGTGATCACCGGTGTGCTGCTGGCCGTGGCCCGCATCGCCGGTGAAACCGCTCCGCTGCTGTTCACCGCCCTGAACAACCAGTTCTGGAACACCGACTTGTCCAAGCCGATGGCGAGCCTGCCGGTCACCATCTTCAAGTTTGCGATGAGCCCTTATGAAAACTGGCAGCAACTGGCCTGGGCAGGCGTCTTCCTGATCACGCTGGCCGTGCTGGGTCTGAACATTCTTGCGCGCAGCATGGCGCGCCAAAAATAAGCATTCACAGGTGAACCCTATGTTGACGAAAACCAATGCGGCAAATGCCAGTGCACTGAACTCCAAGATCTCGGTGCGGGACCTGAACTTCTACTACGGCAAGTTCCACGCGCTCAAGAACATCAACCTGGAAATCCCGGAAAACAAGGTGACGGCCTTCATCGGCCCATCGGGCTGCGGCAAGTCGACCTTGCTGCGCACCTTCAACCGCATGTTCGAGCTCTACCCCGAGCAGCGCGCCGAAGGCCAGATCGTGCTGGATGGCGAGAACCTGCTGACCAGCAAGCAGGATGTGGCGCTGATCCGCGCCAAGGTGGGCATGGTCTTCCAAAAGCCCACGCCGTTCCCGATGTCCATCTACGACAACATCGCCTTTGGCGTGAAGCTGTTCGAAGACCTGGGCAAGAGCGACATGGAAGAGCGCGTGGAGTGGGCGCTGCGCAAGGCCGCACTGTGGACCGAGGTCAAGGACAAGCTGGGTCAAAGCGGATCGGGCCTGTCCGGTGGCCAGCAGCAGCGTCTGTGCATTGCCCGCGGCATTGCGATCAAGCCCGAGGTGCTGCTGCTTGACGAGCCCTGCTCGGCGCTCGATCCGATCTCGACCGCGAAGGTCGAGGAGCTGATTGCCGAGCTCAAGGACGACTACACCGTAGTGATCGTGACCCACAACATGCAGCAAGCCGCGCGTTGCAGCGACTTCACGGCCTACATGTACCTGGGCAGCCTGATGGAGTTCGGTGCGACCGAACAGATGTTCTTCAAGCCCCAGCGCAAGGAGACCGAAGACTACATCACCGGTCGCTTCGGCTGAGCCGGCGCGGTGATGCCAACCCCAACAACGAAAAGGGCCTGATATGACAGAAAAGCACCTCTCATCGCAGTTCGACAGCGAGCTCAACAGCATCTCCTCACGTGTGATGGAACTGGGCGGTCTGGTCGAGTCCCAGATCCAGCAGGCCATCTATGCGCTGTCGCAGTTCAGCACCGAGGCCGTCGCACGGGTGGAAGAGCAGGAAAAGCGCGTCAACCAGCTGGAAGTGGACATCGACTACGAACTGTCGACGATCATTGCGCGCCGCCAGCCCACGGCCCGCGACCTGCGCCTGCTGATCGCGTTTTCCAAGGCCACGGCCAATCTCGAGCGCATGGGCGACGAAGCCCACAAGATGGCGCGCATGGTGGGATCCATCATCGACAGCGGTGCGGCCCGCTCGCTGCCGACGTCGGACCTGCGCGTGGCCGCCGAGCTGGCTTCGGGCCTGCTGCGCAAGACCTTGGACGCCTTTGCCCGCCTGGACACGGCAGCGGCCGTATCGATCCTCAAGGAGGACGACCTGATCGATGCCGAGTTCGATGGCTTTGTGCGCAAGCTGATCACCTACATGATGGAAGATCCGCGCAAGATCTCCCCGAGCCTGGACCTGCTGTTCCTGGCCAAGGCCATCGAGCGCATCGGTGACCACTCCAAGAATGTGGCCGAGCTCATCATCTACCTGGTCAAGGGCATTGATGTGCGCCACACCACGATGGACGAAATTGAATCGAGTGTTTTGTAAAGCCTGAGTTATGAAAAAACTGCCACGCGTACTCATTGTCGAAGACGAGCCCGCGATTGCCGAGCTGATCGCGGTGAACCTGCGGCACAACGGCTGCCTGCCCATCTGGGCAGAGGATGGTGATGCTGCACAGCGCGAACTGGACGCGGTGCTGCCCGATGTGATCTTGCTGGACTGGATGCTGCCGGGCCAAAGCGGCCTGTCGCTGGCGCGCAAATGGCGTGCCGATGCGCGCGTCAAGGGCATTCCTATCATCATGCTGACAGCGCGCGGCGATGAGCCCGACAAGATTGCCGGTCTCGATGCCGGTGCCGATGACTACATCACCAAGCCGTTCTCCACGCAGGAGTTGTTGGCCCGCATCCGTGCGGTGCTGCGCCGGCGCATTCCCGAGCAGGTCAACGACAGTGTGACGATTGGCGAGTTGGTGCTGGATGCGGCCACGCACCGCGTGACCTTCCAGGGTGAGCTGCTGAAGCTGGGGCCCACCGAGTTCAAGCTGCTGCACTTTCTGATGAAGCATGCCGAGCGTGTCCACTCGCGTTCGCAGTTGCTGGACAAGGTCTGGGGCGACCATGTGTTCATCGAGGAGCGCACCGTGGACGTCCACGTCAAGCGGCTGCGTGAGGCCCTGGGGGCTGCCAATGTGATGGTGGAGACCGTGCGCGGTGCCGGCTACCGTATCACCGGCCAGCCCCAGGCGCTGCAGCGCGCATAGCCTTGCACCGTGCCGGCGATGCGGAGATACTGCCGCATCCGGGCACCTGGGGTTTCGTAGGCTGCGCTGGTCGCAGCTTTTTTTGTTTTTGAGCGTTAGGCTTGCATGCTGTTTCGCATTGTCAGTTTTTTGGTGTTTCAGGCCCTGGGCGCGGCGCTGGGGTGGTGGCTGGGCCAGCTGCAGGGCGCGCTGTTACTGGCCATCATTGGCGCATGGTGCTGGTTCCTGATCGATATGTGGCGGGCCAACAAGGTGGTGGGCTGGCTGCGGCATGGGGATGTGGATGCGGCGCCCCAGTTGCTGGGCCAGTGGGGCGAGGCGGCTGACCGGGCGCGCCGGCTGGTGCGCCAGCTGCAGAAGAACGAGGCGCAGGCCGATGACCGGCTGCACCAGGTGCTGACGGCCATCCAGGCGTCACCCAACGGCGTGGTGCTGCTCGATGAGCACAGCCATATCGAATGGTGCAACCAGACTGCATGCGACCACTTTGGCTTCAACCTGGAGCGTGACCACATGCAGGTGATTACCAACCTGGTGCGCGCGCCGGAATTCATCGGCTATTTCAACGCCAACAATTTCAGCAAGGATGTGGTGATGGTCAGCCCGGTCGTGCGTGCTGCCAGCCCGATGCGCATTTCGGTGCAGATGTTTCCCTACGGCGGCAACCGCAAGCTGCTGCTGTCGCGCGATGTCACCTCGCTGGAGCTGGCCGATGCGATGCGGCGTGACTTCGTGGCCAATGTATCGCATGAAATACGCACGCCGCTGACCGTGCTGACCGGCTTCATCGAGACCCTGCAGACCCTGCCGCTGAGCGCCGAAGAGCGCACCCAGTATCTGGGCTTGATGTCCAACCAGGCCCACCGCATGCAGGGGCTCGTGGTCGATCTGCTGACCCTGTCGCGCCTGGAAGGCAATCCGCCCCCCAGCCTCAACGAATGGGTCAGCGTCGGCAGCCTGCTCAAGCGCTGTGAGGAAGACGCCCATGGTCTGGCACGCATGATTGCCAAAGAGGGCGACAAGCCTTTGCAACTGTTCTTTCCAGATGCGAACGCGGAGGCGGGTGACTATGAGTTGGCAGGCGCGGGCAACGAGCTGCAAAGCGCGCTGTCCAACCTGGTCAACAACGCCGTGCGCTACACGCCGGCGGGTGGAGAGATCCGGGTGCAGTTCAGCCGCCAGCCCGATGGCTCGGGCCGGGTCAGCGTCACCGACACCGGCCCTGGCATCGCGCCCGAGCATATCCCGCGCCTGACCGAGCGTTTCTACCGCCTGGACCGCAGCCGCTCGCGCGACACCGGCGGTACCGGCCTGGGCCTGGCGATTGTCAAGCATGTGCTGCAGCGCCATGGCGCGCAGCTGCAGATCCGCAGCACGATCGGCAAGGGTTCGGAATTCAGCGTGGTGTTTCCGCCGTCGCGCGTGCGCAAGCAGCTCGCAGAAGAGCTGGTTTAACGGCCCTGGCGCACCGCGCGAGCGGTCACCCGGTGCAGCAGGACCAGGAAGCAGGCCGCAGCCAGCATCAGCGCACTGGCAGCGCACATCCAGAAGGCGATCGGCGAACCCATCGCCGCGTGGCCGGCGATGCCGTGGTAGGCCAGCTGAAAGCCGCCCCACAGCCCTACACCCCAGAGCAGGCTGCAGTACACCAGCAAAGGGGTGACGGTGATGCGGTAGCTGCGCAGCACAAAGATCGACACCGTCTGGCTGGCATCGGCCAGGTGGTAGAGGCTGACCCAGCCCAGCAGGCCCAGCGCAATGGCGGCCACCTCTGGCGTTGCGGTGTAGATCGGCACGATCCAGCCCTTGGTCAGCCAGACCAGCAGTGCCAGCGTAGCCGCCAAGCCCATGGCGCTGAACAGGCCCAGAAACACCACCTGGCGCGCCCGCGCCTCATCGCCGGCGCCGCGCCAGTAGCTGGCGCGCGCGCTGGTCGCAATGGCCAGCGACAGCGGCACCATGTACATCAGCGCGGTGACATTGGCGGCAATCTGGTGCGCGGCCGATGAGGCTGTGCCCATGCGCGCCACGTAGAGCGCCATCAGGGTGAACGAGGTGATCTCGACGAGGATCGACAGGCTGGCGGGCACGCCCAATTGCGCAAACTGCGCCAAGGTGGGCCAGTGCGGCCGCTCCAGGCGGCGCCAGATATCGGCCGGTGCATAGACGGACTGGCTGCGCAGCAACCACCAGCCCAGCGCGCAGAGCAGAAAATTGACCACAAAGGTGGCCCAGGCGCAGCCCAGCACGCCCATTGGCGCCAGGCCCAGGCCACCAAAGGTGAACCAGACGGACAGCGGCAGCTTGACGAGCAAGGACATGGCCTGCAGCCAGGTGACCATCTTGGGCTTGCCCAGCGACTGGCTCAGCGTGCTGAAGATGCGGAACAGCAGCGCTGCCGGCAGGCTCCAGCCGATGATGGCCAGGTAGCTCCGGACCAGCGATTGCAGCTCTTGCGGCACCTCGGTCCAGCGCAGGATCGGTGCGGGGTTGAACAGCACGGCCCAGCCCAGCAAGGTGGCGGCCAGGCAGATGTAGAGCGACTGGCGCAGCGAGGCGCCAATCTCGGCATGGCGGCGCGCACCGTGCATCTCCGACCAGATCGGCATCAGCGCCTGCAGCAGGCCCATCAGCGAGACGTAGACCGTCACAAAGATGGCCGAGCCCACCGACAGTGCCGCCAGCGAGGCCTCGGCATGGCGGCCGGCGACGATGGTGTCGACGACGCCAAAGCCCATCACGGCAATCTGGCCGACAAACACCGTCCCCGCATGCTTGGCCAGCACCCGCATATCGCGGCCTGCCAGCAGGCGCGTCCAACTCTCCCGCATGCGCACCCTCAATTCGCTTGACGACGGTAGATGACGATCTCCGCGTTCTTGTCGGTCGGACGGGCCACCGCAGCCAGGCGCTGCCACTCAGGGCCCAGCACCTCGTTGCTCGGGGTGCGCTGTGACTCCAGCGGCATCGTCAGCCAGTTGCAGGATGCGCTGGTCGGGTCGGTCAAGGTCTTGAGCTGCCAGCCGCCCTGGGCCTGCAGGGCCACAATCTGCGAACGGCTCAGGCCCCAGGCGGCGACGCAGCCCGCCGATGCGGGCGGCGGCAGCACCTTGGCCAAGGCCTGCACCTGGGCGGTGTAGCTGCGGCCATAGTCCAGCATCGGCATCCAGATGCTCATCAGCAAGATCCAGCTGAGCACGGTGCCGCCGGCCGGCAGCACCAGGCTGCGCCAGATCTCGGGCCGGTTGCGGCGGGCACGCCAAAAGGCCAGCGCGCACCAGGCCAGGGTGGCCAGCACGGCCATGACAAACTGGGGCAGCGAGAACTGGGCGACGAAATCGGGGGCAATGCGCGCCACGTTGGCCGCTGGCTTGGCCGGCGTACCGGTGTAGACCGCCAACCAGATCACCCAGATAGTGATGGCCGCTGCGCTGAAAAAGAGCAGGGTGAACCAGTCGATCAGCGCTGCCATTGCGCGGCGGAAGGTAGGCAGCGCAAAGGCGGCCAGCGCGGCAAACGCGGGCAGGCCCAGCAGCAGCGCGCGGTCCGATGGCGTGGTGATGACGGTATTGACCAGCGCCAGGGCGCCCAGCAGGATCGGCAGCCACAGATGGCGGTGCACAAAGCGCCAGTCAGCCACCTGGCGGCGCCAGATCCACAGGGACCACAGCGCCAGCGGCCAGGCCGGCCAGACATACCAGACCACCAGTTCGAACAGCGGGCGCAGCTGGCGGAAGTTCTCGGCCGGCAGAATGCGCCACTGCCACTGGTGCAGATAGACGGCCAGCAGCAACGCAGCCACGCCCAGGATGGCGAACACGCCCGCCGCCTGCAGGCTGCGCGCGCGCAGCTTGGCATCCACCGGGGTCAAGGCCAGAATCAGGGCCACACCCAGACCCAGACAGACCGCGTAGGTGGGCGCGCCACTCAGCGCCAGCATCACCAGGCCTATCGCACCGACGCACAGCGGCGTGGCAAAGCGGATCGGAATGCAGGCGGCCGCGTAGAACACGAAACAGACGCCCGACAGTTGCACCACATAGCTGCTGGCTTCATGCGAAGGCTGGGCCAGACCCAGGCAGGCAATCAGTGCGAGCAGGCCGCCATCGGCCATGGCGCGCGCATAGTCAATCTCGTTGGCTTCGCCACCAAAGGCAAAGGCCACCGGGCCAGCGCCCGGGCTGCGCGCCAGGTAGTACACCGCATACCAGGTGGCCATCAGCGCCAGCCAGAGCAGCGCGGCAAACGGCAGGCGGCTGGCCAGCTCGGGCGAGATGACGTCGCCAAAAGCCTGGATCGCCCAGGCGCCCAGCCAGTAGGGAATCAGGCCCTCGGTGTCCGGGCTCAAGCCCAGAATCTCTGGTGCCAGCCACGGTGTCCGCCCCTCCGCCAAGGCCAGCGCGTAGCCATAGCTGGTGATGTCCAAGGTCTTCCAGGGCGCGCGGGCCACAAAGCCGGGCACCACATAGGCCAGGCACAGCAGCAGCAGGAGTGCACGCGGCAGCGGACGGACAGCGGCTTGGGAGACGATGGCAGGGGTCGGAAAATTCACACCGGGGTACCAGAGGTGGCAAGGCTCAGCAGCTTATCAGGCCCTGCGCCAGAAATGTAGGAGAACCGCGCATCGCCTGCGGGTCAATCAACGGGGCAAATAAAAAAAGGCAGCACGTTTTCGCACTGCCTTTTGCTTTGCAAGACAAAAGGGCGCTGGGCTTTGCAGCCGCACCCTTTGGAGCCTGCAAATTACTTCTTGCCGAAACGGTTGCGGAAACGCTCCACACGGCCGCCCATGTTGTCCACCGACTTTTGGGTGCCGGTGTAGAAAGGGTGCGACTCAGACGAGGTATCCAGCTTGAACAGCGGGTATTCCTTGCCTTCGAAGGTTTCGGTTTCCTTGGTGTTCACGCAGGAGCGGGTCACAAACTTGAAGCCGTTGGACAGGTCCACGAACAATACTTCGCGGTAGTCTGGGTGAATGCCTTCTTTCATGATTCTTCCTTAGGTCAAGTGCGGGAGCCGTGCCAAGCCGGATGCAACCTCTGCATCCCTGTAAACTGGGCGTACTTTCCGCAATAAAAGCCCTCCATTATTGCATATGGTGGCTTTGTGTGCTGCAAAACCTCTGGTTTCAGTCGGCTGATGGGTGGCCGGCCTGAGGCTGAAGCATTGCAGCGCTCGGATTGACAGGGCTTGAGGCCTGCTGGCACCCCACACGATGGCTGCCCGGCGCCACCGGAAAAAACAGCAGCCGGGCACACGAATCTGTTCAGAACCGGCGATCGCGCTTTGGCGGGCTCTGTCGCCCGGGCGGGGCAGGTGGTGGCGGCGCAGCACCCAGCCGGCCCAAAAGGGCACTACGCAGGCAGCCATCGGCGGGGCACCGGGCGTCGAGGAATGGATCCAGCGGACCACGGACTGCGCGTACCGTAGCCAACGACTAGCCGCATGTCCCGCAGATTCTGAGGGCCCCTTTGGCCGGACGCCGATAACAGGGTCTGGCGGCCACTGGGTGGGCACAGCGGGTCAGTGCAGATTTGCGACCAGTAACTTGCGCTTATCGTTTTATAAGTAGGTGTTTTGATCTGGTCATCGAATGTCCATAGAAATTACAAACTAATCCCAATATTTGCCACCAGACTGCAGGCTTGTTTCAAGACTCCTGCTCGCGCGGCGATGGCTGCGCTAGCGGGGGCCCTAGGCAGGGAGGGAGCAGGGTGTCCAAACGCAAAGGGGTGTTAGTGGCAGCGCTGGTTGCCGCAGGTGTGCTGGTGGCGGGCTGCTTCTGGTTGTCGGCCAGGTCGGCGACTGCGCCGTTGTACGCTACGGCAATGGTGACCACCGCAGACCTGCGCCAGACCGTGTTGGCCGTGGGCCGTCTGCGTGCGAAGGAGCTGGTGGCCGTCGGTGCGCAGGTTTCCGGCCAGGTGCAGCATTTGCATGTGGCGCTGGGCCAGCAGGTCAAGGCCGGCGACTTGATTGCCGAGGTCGATGCCCAGCCCCAGCAGGTGGCGCTGAGCAATGCCCGGGCGGCGCTGGCATCGCTGCAGGCGCAGTTGGCGGCTCGCGAGGCTGCCAGGCTGCAGGCGCAACTGGGTTACCAGCGCGAGCAAATGCTGCTGCAAGGCGAGGCGACCGCCCAGGCCACCTACGAGGCCGCCAAGGCTGCGTTGGTGACTGCCCAGGCGGAGGTGCGTTCGCTCGGCGCGCAGATCGAGCAGGCACGGTTGCAGGTGGAGACGGCACGCATCAACCTGGGCTACACGCGCATCGTTGCGCCGATGGACGGCATGGTGGTGGCGGTGGTCACCAAGCAGGGCCAGACCCTCAACGCCTTCCAGACCACGCCCAATATCGTGATGCTGGCCAAGCTCGATGTGATGACCGTGAGGGCGGAAATATCGGAGGCCGACGTGCACAAGATTGCGCCCGGCCAGGCGGTGACATTTACCACCCTGGGCCAGCCCGGAGTGGCCCACCAGGCGACGGTTGAGCGGGTCGAGCCCGCGCCGGAATCCATCGTCAACGATGTGGGTGCAGGCGCCAGCCCCGGCGGCAACGAGGGTGCCGCGACACGAGCGGTTTACTACAACGCGCTGTTCGATGTGGCCAACCCGGATGGGCAATTGCGACCGTCGATGACGGTACAGGTGAGCATTCTGGTGGAGGAGGCGCTACAGGCGCTGCAGGTGCCCAATGCCGCATTGGGGGCACGAGATGCGGAGGGTTTGTACAGCGTGCAGGTGCGCGATGCGGCAGGCCGTGTGGCCAGCCGGCAGGTCCGCGTCGGCTTGCAGACCCATTCGCAGACGCAGGTGCTGGAGGGGCTGGCGCCAGGCGAAGAGGTGGTGCTAGGCGAGGCCTTGCCCAGTGAGGGGCCGGCCAGCGGGCTGCTGGGGTTCTGAGATGCGCACTGCACTTCTGGAGATGCGCTGCCTGCGGCGCGAGTTCCCGGCCGGCGATGGCGCGGTGGCGGTGCTCAAGGACATCAACCTGCGCATTGATGCCGGAGAGATGGTGGCCATCGTCGGCGCCTCGGGTTCGGGCAAGTCGAGCCTGATGAATATCCTGGGCTGTCTGGACCGTGCCACGAGCGGCAGTTACTGCATTGCCGGGCGCGATGTATCGGCACTGGCGCCCGATGCGCTGGCAGCGCTGCGCCGCGAGAGCTTTGGCTTCATCTTTCAGCGCTACCACCTGCTGGCTGATCTATCGGCCCAGGGCAATGTCGTGCTGCCAGCGGTCTATGCGGGCCTGGCGACGGCGGACCGCCAGGCGCGGGCCCAGGCGCTGCTCGAGCGCCTGGGTCTGGCAGACCGCATGCAGCATCGGCCAGCGCAGCTCTCCGGAGGCCAGCAGCAGCGTGTATCGATTGCCCGGGCGCTGATGAACGGCGGCACCGTGATTTTGGCGGACGAGCCCACCGGTGCGTTGGACAAGGCAAGCGGCCAGGAGGTCATGCGTATTCTGCAGGAGCTCCATGCCGACGGCCACACCGTGATTCTGGTGACCCATGACATGGGCGTGGCCGCCCATGCCGAGCGCATCATCGAGCTCAGTGACGGTGAAGTGGTAGCCGACCGGCAACTGCGCCAGGCGCAGCCAAAGCAGCAGGCCAAGGCTATCGCTGCCCAACGTGGCAACTCAGCGCTGCCAGCCTGGAGTCATCGCCTGTTTGAGGCGATGCATATGGCGATGCGTGCGCTGGCAGCCCATCGCCTGCGCAGCTTTCTGACGATGCTGGGCATCATCATCGGTATTGCTGCGGTGGTCTTTGTCGTGGCGCTGGGGCGCGGCGCGCAGGACCAGGTGCTGGCCCAAATCGATAGCCTGGGTACGAGCACCTTGGAGATCTACCCCGGCCGGGATTTTGGCGACCCCAACGCCGGATCAGTGAACACCTTGGTCGCTGGCGATGTGCAGGCGCTGGCTGCACAAACCTATGTGGACAGTGCCTCTCCCAGCCTGTCGGTGCCAGTCACTGCCCTTTACAGAGAGCGTGCCGCGTCGGCCCAGATCAACGGCGTGGGCGCGGACCACTGGCGCGTGCTAGGGCTTCGGCTGGCCGCCGGACGTTTCTTCAACGAGGGTGAGGTCGAGCGCAATGCGCAGGTCACGGTCATCGACCAGCGGGCTGCGCGTGCGCTGTTTCCGCATCAGCCGTCGCCGTTGGGGGAGACCGTGCTGCTGGGCCGCATGCCGGCCGAGGTCATTGGCGTACTGGCACCGGAGACCCACAGCTTCGCAGGCCCCACGCCGAACTTTCTGGTGCCCTACACCGCCGTGTATGCACGCCTGGGAGGGAAACACCACCTCGACAGCATTCGCTTGCGCATTGCCGACACGGTGCCCCTCGAGGCGGCCCAACAGGCGGTGACGGCCTTGCTGACCGCGCGCCATGGCAGCCAGGATTTCTCTATTTTCAACGCCGACCAGATCCGCGAAGCGGTGAGCCGCACCGGCCGGGTGCTGACCTTGCTGATTTCATCCATCGCGGCCATTGCGCTGCTGGTCGGCGGCGTGGGAGTGATGAACATCATGCTGGTTTCGGTGACGGAGCGCACACGCGAGATCGGCGTGCGCATGGCCATCGGTGCCCGCCAGTCGGACATCCTGCAGCAGTTTCTGATCGAGGCCGTGCTCGTATGCCTGGTGGGCGGTCTGCTGGGCATTGGGCTGGCGCTGGGTGTGGGTGCGCTGGTCAGCTTGCTGCATGCGCCGTGGCAGCTGTCGTTCAGCGCCACCTCCATCGCGGGGGCAGTGGCCAGCGCGTCGCTGATCGGCATCGGCTTTGGCTTTTTGCCCGCGCGTGCGGCAGCGCGGCTCGATCCTGTCCAGGCACTGGCAAGGGACTGACCTATGCGGCGTACTACGTTATGGATCACCGTGTTGGCAGGCAGTGCGCTGGCAGGCTGTGCAGCGCCTGTCCGCACGCCCTATGTGCCGCCAGCAGTGGCCTTGCCCGGGCAGTTTGTGCATGCCGAACAAGAGGTGGCCGTTCCGCAGGAGCCGAGCTGGTGGCGCGCATTCGCTGACCCTCAGCTCGATGCCTGGATCGATCTCGCGCTGGCGAGCAACAGCGACTTGGCTGCAGCCGCGATTCGCGTGCGGCGGGCCGCGCTGGAGGCGCAGCTGGCAGCGCGTGCGCTTGTGCCGACGCCGTCACTATCGCTGGCTGGCACTGCCACGCAGCCTTTGTCGGGTGATGCCCGGGGCCTCACGACAAACGCCAATGCGCAACTGGGACTGAGTTGGGAGCTCGATCTTTTTGACCGCCTCGGCGCGCAGCGCGATGCTGCTGCATGGGAGGCGCAGGCCAGCCGTGAGGACCTGGATGCGGTGGCCCTGTCCATGGTCGGCTCGGTGGCCAATCTTTACTGGCAGATCGGATGGGCGAGCGAACGCATCGGCCATGCGCAGCACAGCCTGGCCTATGCCCAGCGGGTGCAAGCCTTGGTGGCCTTGCGTTACCGCAGTGGCGCAGATTCTCGTCTGGCCTTGCGCGAGGCGGAGCAGGCGGTGGCGCAGCAGCAGGTGGCGCTCAGCCAGTTGGTGCAGAGCAGGGCAGAGCTGCGCCAGACACTGATGGTGCTCTTCAACGGCGCGCCGCCCGGTCTTGAGGCGGAGCCACAGCGCTTGCCGGCCACCGCCCTGCCGCCTGTCAATGCAGGGCTGCCTGCCGAACTGCTGGGCCGCCGGCCGGACCTGCGCGCGGCCGAGCTGCGGCTGCGGGCCGCATTGGCGTCCAGCGATGCCGCTGCAGCGCGCCTGTATCCGACGCTGTCGTTGACGGGGTCGCTGGGCACATCCAGCCAGGCACTGTTGCAGGTGCTGGCCAACCCTGTGGCCAGCCTGGGCGCCAACCTGAGCTTGCCCTTCCTCAACGCACGGGAGCTTGGCCTGGCGGCCGACATCGCCCGCATGCGCCATGAGGAGGCGGTGCTGAATTTTGGCAAGACCCTCTATGGTGCGCTGGCCGAAGTCGACAAGGCGCTGTCGGCGCGCGCGCAGCAGATGCAGCAATTGGACTGGTTGCGCCGGGCGCTTGAAGAGAGCCAACAGATCGAGCGCCTCTACGCCATGCGCTACCGGGCCGGGCAGGCGCCGCTGCGTGAATGGCTCGATGCCCAGGAGCGCCTGCGCAGCAGTGAATTGGCCCATGGGTCGGCACGCCTGGCGCTGCTGCAAAGCCATCTGGCTTTGCAGCAGGCCTTGGGCGGTGGCGCGGGCGGCGTGGCTAGGGTCCTGAGCGCTGCGCCATGAAAAAACCCTCCGTGTGGGCGGAGGGTTGGCAGGCGGGAGGGCGCTGAAGGGGGTTAGCCGCCTCGGCGCATCATGTCGAAGAACTCGACATTGCTCTTGGTCTGCTTCATGTTCTTGATCATCAGTTCCATCGACTCGATCTCGTCCATGTTGTACATGAACTGGCGCAGGATGCGGGTCTTTTGCAGGATCTCGGGGGCCAGCAGCATCTCTTCGCGGCGGGTGCCGCTCTTGTTGAGCTCGATGGCGGGGAAGACGCGCTTTTCGTACAGGCGGCGGCTCAGGTGCAGTTCGCTGTTGCCGGTGCCCTTGAATTCTTCAAAGATCACTTCGTCCATGCGGCTGCCGGTGTCGACCAGGGCGGTGGCGATGATGGTGAGCGAGCCACCTTCTTCGACATTGCGGGCCGCGCCAAAGAAGCGCTTGGGGCGCTGCAGTGCATTGGCGTCCACACCACCGGAGAGCACCTTGCCCGACGAGGGCACGACGTTGTTGTAGGCTCGGGCCAGGCGGGTGATGGAGTCGAGCATGATGACGACGTCCTGGCCCATTTCCACCAGGCGCTTGGCGCGCTCGATGACCATCTCGGCCACGTGCACGTGGCGGGCGGCGGGTTCGTCAAAGGTGGATGCAATGATCTCGCCCTTGACCGAGCGCTGCATCTCCGTCACTTCTTCAGGGCGCTCGTCAATGAGCAGCACCATCATGTGCACATCGGGGTAGTTGGCGGTGATGGCGTGTGCAATGCTTTGCATCATCATCGTCTTGCCGCTCTTGGGAGGCGCGACGATCAGTGCGCGCTGGCCACGGCCCACAGGCGCGATGATGTCGATCAGGCGGCCGGTGATGTTTTCCTCGGCCTTGATGTCACGCTCCAGACGCAGCTGTTCCTTGGGGAACAGCGGGGTCAGGTTCTCGAACATCATCTTGTGCTTGTTCTGCTCAGGGGGCAGACCATTGACCTTGTCGAGCTTGGTCAGGGCAAAGTAGCGCTCGCCATCCTTGGGGGTGCGCACTTCGCCTTCAATCATGTCGCCGGTGTGCAGATTGAAGCGGCGCACCTGGCTGGGGGAGATGTAGATGTCGTCGGTGCTGGCGGTGAAGCTGGTATCGAGGCTTCGCAGAAAGCCAAATCCATCAGGGAGGATTTCCAGAACGCCATCGGCAAAAACCTGTTCACCGGCCTTGGCCCGCTTCTTGATGATCGCAAACATCAACTCCTGTTTGCGCATGCGGCCAGTATTTTCAATTTCAAGCTCTTCTGCCAGCTTGAGGACTTCAGACACGTGCAGTGCCTTGAGCTCATTTAAGTGCATGGATGGACTCCAGAACGGAGTAACTGTTAGAGGTAGGGGGAATGCAGAGCCGGTGCAATAAGCGGGAGACCGCGAAGCCGGAGACCATGCGTGATCTATTCTTGGTCGGAATACGATCGGTGATCTGAATGAAGATTATAGACAGGTTGCTGTACGAACATCCCGCTTGAATTATCAACTATATGTATCAAGCGGGACAGCGAGCGGCTAGGGTTTTCGATTTTCTTATAAAAATTATAGATAAATCAAAAGCTTGAAAAAGCAAAAAGCACGGCGCAAACCGTGCTTCTGGTGGCCATAGCCGCTCTGGCGGGATGCTGATGCGGATGTTGCGCTGGCATCCCGGGGCTGAATTTAGGCGAGTTGCTCGTCCAGGAAGGCTGTCAGTTGGGCCTTGTTCAGCGCGCCGACCTTGGTCGCGGCCAGTTCGCCATTCTTGAACAGCATCAGCGTGGGGATGCCGCGGATGCCGAACTTGGCCGAAATGGCCCGGTTCTCGTCCACATTGACCTTGGCGATCTGCAGCTTGTCCTTGTAGCTGACCGACACTTCTTCCAGCACCGGAGCGATCTGCTTGCAAGGGCCGCACCATTCAGCCCAGAAGTCCACCAGAACATTGGTGTTGGGTTGCAGTACATCGCCTTCAAAGCTGGCTTCGTTGGTGTGCTTGATCAGGGATTCCGACATGGCAGGTTCCTTGTTAAATATCGGGTTTCTAGGCAGCGGGGATGCGCCATGGACAAAAGTTGAGGCCATTGTGACAGAAAGCAAGGCCGGGCGCAGGCAACGGACGCCGCATCTGACGCGTTGTAGGGGCGCTGGATGTCAAGCACAATGCGCTCTCAGAGGGAAAGCGTCCCGGGCATGCAAGGCTGCTATGCCGGAGTTTGAAACTATCAATCGCTGCCGCCACTTGCAGGCGGCCGCGCCAGGAGGAGATGCAATTGGCACTGCTGAACAGGGACACAGCCTCTGTCTATGACACACCGCCCCACGGCGACTTTGTGCGCTATGTGGAGCAGCTCATCGCCCGGCAGAACACGGGCGCCGCCCATGCGGCCGGCAGCACGCAGCGTCCGGCGCGGCCGCGCCAGGGACAGGGACAGGCGCTATCGGGGGCATCCGGCCAAAAGGCAAGTCACAACCCGATTGCCGACCAGGCCCAGGAGCTGCTTGACCGCATCCGCCAGATGGACCAGACGCGCAAGGACAAGCGCCCAGGCGCGGCGCAGACAGTGACCGCCACTGCGCGCAGCAACTCGGGCGCGTCCAGCACGTCCATCTTTGCTCCCGCTGGCGATGGCGCGGCCCCTCAAAAGTCTTTCAGCGGCTTCAAGCTCATCGGGCTGCTGATTGCCGCGATCCTGGGCATCATGTTCCCGCCGCTGGGCATCGTGATGTTGATTGCGGCTTTCAGAAAAGGCTGGTCCCAGAAGGGTTAGCGCTGGGAAAAGTCTCTGCAGTGGGGCGGCAGACAGCGCAGGCGCGGGCCGGCGCATTTGTATGCATACGGTAAATGCTTGTAGGCCTGTGCACCAACTGGGGTGCCGGGCGTTGTGTATATGCTAGCCTTCGCTGCATTGCTAGTTGAACCACCACCATGATTGTTGACCTGAAGATTCTCGACCCCCGCATGCAAGACCAGTTGCCCCAGTACGCCACCCCCGGTAGCGCCGGCCTGGATTTGCGCGCCTGCCTGGATGCACCGCTGACCCTGGAGCCCAATGCCTGGCAGCTGGTGCCTACCGGTCTGGCCATCCATCTGCGCGACCCCGGCTATGCCGCCATGATCCTGCCGCGCTCGGGCCTGGGCCACAAGCATGGCATCGTGCTGGGCAACCTGGTTGGCCTGATCGACAGCGACTACCAAGGCCAGCTGATGGTCAGCGCCTGGAACCGCAGCACCCAGCCCTTTGTACTGCAGCCGATGGAGCGCCTCGCACAGATGGTGATCGTGCCGGTGGTGCAGGCGAGCTTTCAGGTGGTGGAAGATTTTGGTGATGTGTCCGAACGCGGTGCCGGGGGCTATGGCTCCACCGGCACGCGATAAGCCGCCGCACCGTATTGAACCTGGCAGGGCGCGGATGCCCTGACCCCCAAGCCATTTTTGTGATCTGAAAGGAGAGCGCAATGTCTCAAACCAATCCAAACTCGCGCAGCATGCTGCAACGCGCAGGCAAGCTGGGCCTGGCCCTGGCGGCCACCTCGGTGCTGGCGGCCTGTGTGCAGGCACCTCCGCGTTATGACAACCGCTACCCGCAAGGCCCCGCGCCCCAGCAACAGGGCAGCTACCCGCAGCAGGGCGGCTACCCGCAGCAGCAAGCGCCTTACGGCATGGAATATGGCACCGTGGCCAATATTGAAGAGCTGCGCTCGCAGTCGCGCAGCACCTCCGGCGTCGGCGCCATCCTGGGTGCGGTGGTGGGCGGCGTGCTGGGCAACCAGGTCGGTGGCGGCTTTGGCCGTATGGCCGCTACCGCCGCCGGTGTGGCCGGTGGTGCAGCAGCAGGCAATGCGCTGGAGCAGTCGTCCAATGGCGGCCGCAGCACCGTCAGCGGCTACCGCATCCATATCAACCTGCAAAACGGCGGCCAGCGCATTTTTGATGTGCCCAACCCCGGCGACCTGCGCCCGGGTGACCGCGTGCAGATCAACCAGGGCCAGATCTCGCGTTATTGATCGCCGCAGTGCCTGCTGCGCTTGGGTGAACCCCGATGGGCAGGCGGCGGGCGCCGGGAGACAATGGCGCCGCGTGTCTCAAAAAGCGTGTACACCGCAACGGTGTGCACGCTTTTTTGCGAGATATTCCCTCCCGATTGTCGAAACACCAAGGTGCCCCATGTTCCAGAAGAAAACCCATGTTCTCGCCGCAATGGCTGTCAGCGCGGCCGCGCTCGCTGCGCTGTCGCTGCCTGCCCAGGCGGGCCCCCGGCTCGATGCCATCCTGCAGTCCAAGGTGCTGCGCGTAGGCACGCCGGGCGACTACCGTCCGTTTGCGATGAAGGCCGATGGCAAATATGCCGGCCATGACATCGAGGTGGTGGAGGCCATGGCCAAGGAGCTGGGTGTCAAGGTCGAGTATGTGGATACCACCTGGCCCAAGCTGATGCAGGACCTGCAGGACAACAGGTTCGATGTGGCCGTGGGCGGCATCACCCGCAATGTGGCGCGCCTGAGCAAGGTGCAGATGCTGCCCGGCTATGCGCCGTTCGGCAAGGTGGCCCTGGTGCGGGCAGCCGACAAGGACAAGTTCACCACACCCGAGAGTCTGAACCAGGCCAGCGTGCGCGTGATCAAGAATCCCGGCGGCACCAATGAAGCCTATGTGCTGCAGAACCTGAAGAACGCCCAGGTGAGCACGCATGACAAGAACGCCGAGATTCCGGGCCTGATCGCCGAAGGCAAGGGCGACGCGATGATCACCGAGACCTATGAGGCGCTGCACTACAGCAAGGCCGATCCGCGCCTCTACGCCGCCTACCTGGACAAGCCGCTGACCCCCGTCAACCAGCTGGGCTTCATGCTGCCGGTGGACGATGCCGACTACCAGCGCGTGATGCAGTACACCTGGGACGTGCTCGCGCTGCGCGGTGTGCTGCAGCAAGAGGCGCAGAAATGGCTGAAGTGATCCGCTAGGTCACCATCGACACCCGCCGGCAAGGCAGCGCATGGCAGGGCCCGGCCGCTGTTGGCGCAACACTGAGTGGGCCGAAGCCCGCTGGTTCTTTGGCGGTGCGGGTGGGCTTATTCCAGCGGCTCGTCGTCAGGTGTGCACTGGCGCTTGAGGCTCTGCGCCTCATAGTCCAATGTCTGCTTCATCGCGCCGCCAAGCAGGGCTGCATCGATATGCAGATGAAAGTTGTCACCGGTATTGGTCTGCTTGGCCTGGGCGGTCAGCATCTTGCCGCAGGTCACCGTCCAGCTCTTGTTGTTCTTGTCCAGCAGCTTGCTGTCCTTGATACGGCATTGGCTGAAGTGCTTGGACAGGATCAGGTCGGGGTAGAGAAAGCCTTCCTTGTCCACCAGCTCGGGGCCGATGCAGCGGTCCTTGGTGCGGGGGGGCTTGGCCGCCTTGTTGCCGATGGCCGATTTGGTCTCGGTGACGGAAAAAGCGCCCGGTTGGGCGGCATGGGCGGGCAGGGCAGCCAGCAGCATGGCACACAGGCCGGCGCTGGCGATCCAGGTCGATGTTGCGTTCATCGGAGAACTCCTGAGCGGCGGCCCATCCACACGGGGCCGCTATCACTTGGTTATAGCAGGCCGGCATGCGGCTTGCTGTAAAGCTGTGCGAAGCAACGGTAACGCTGCGCATCCATGTTGCGCAGCGTGCAGCTCACGGCAGCCTGGCGCTCACTCGTCCTGCTTGAGGTCCTGCAGCACCACGGCCGCAATCTCTTCGATGGACTTGTGCGTGGTCGACAGCCACTGGATGCCGGCGCGGCGCATCATCGATTCGGCCTCGGCCACCTCCATGCGGCAGTTCTGCAGGCTCGCATAGCGCGAGTCCGGGCGGCGCTCGTTGCGGATCTGGGACAGGCGCTCGGGCGCAATGGTCAGGCCAAAGATCTTCTTTTTATAAGGCAGCAGCGCCGGGGGCAGCTGCTGGCGCTCGAAATCCTCGGGGATCAGCGGGTAATTGGCCACCTTCAGGCCGAACTGCATCGCCAGGTACAGGCTGGTAGGCGTCTTGCCGCTGCGGCTGACCCCCACCAGAATCACGTCGGCGCCGGCCAGGTCATGGTGGGTCTGGCCGTCATCGTGCGTCAGGCTGAAGTTGATCGCCTCCATGCGGTCAAAGTATTCCTTGCTCTCGCTGATATCGGTGAAGCGGCCGATGCGGTGGTGCGACTTGGCGCCCAGCTCGTCTTCCAGCGGCTGGACAAACGTGGCAAACATGTCCATCACCAGGCCCTTGCAGTGCGCATGCACCACCTTGACCGTCTCGGGCTCGACCAGGGTCGTGAAGACAATGGGCTTTTTGCCTTCCTTTTCGGCTGTGTGGTTGATCTGGTGCACGGCCTGGTGGGCCTTGTCGACCGTGTCCACAAACGGCAGGCGCACCGCACGGGTGGTGATGTCGAACTGCTTCATGATGGCGCGGCCGAAGGTCTCGGCTGTCACGCCGGTGCCATCAGAGATAAAGAAAATAGTGCGTTGGTGCATGGGGGTACATCGGCGGTAACGGGCGAATTCTGTCGCAGGCGGTGCACCGCTGCGTGCGGGCTTTGTCATTGTTGACCACGGTGTTCAGCAAGTCGCAAGCAAAACGGCGGCAGCACGCCTACAATGACGCCCATTATTCACATTTCCCGCATGTACTCCGGCCTACCAGTACAAATACAAAGCCAGATGTCCGAGCCCGCAGCGGCCGGACAGGAGTCTATGCCTGCGTGCCATAGCCCCCACTGCGGCCATGGGCGCCCGAGCCAGTTTTTAACTTCCGGAGCTTCACCATGTCCAACCTCTACAGCGCGACCGCCCTGGTCGTACCGTTTGAGAACCTGAGAATGACCGATGTCGAGGTCGTAGGCGGCAAGAACGCCTCGCTCGGCGAAATGATCTCGCAGCTGCCGCAAGGCGTGCGCGTGCCGACCGGCTTTGCCACGACGGCCCACGCATTCCGTGAGTTCCTGGCCCACGAAGGCCTGGCTGGCAAGATCAGCGCCAAGCTCGCGGCGCTGGATGTGGACGATGTGCGCGCGCTGGCCCAGGTCGGCGCCGAGATCCGTGCGATGGTCGAGGCCCAGCCTTTCCCACTGGATCTGCAAAAAGCGATTGCCGAGGCCTTTGTGACCTTGCAGGCGGGCAACACCGAGGCCTCGTTTGCGGTGCGCTCGTCGGCCACCGCAGAAGACCTGCCGGACGCCTCGTTCGCCGGCCAGCAAGAAACTTTCCTGAACGTGGTGGGCATCGACGATGTGCTGCACAAGATGAAGGAAGTGTTCGCCTCGCTCTACAACGACCGCGCCATCTCCTACCGCGTGCACAAGGGCTTTGCCCACGACGTGGTGGCCCTGTCGGCCGGTGTGCAGCGCATGGTGCGCTCGGACAAGGGCGCCGCAGGCGTGATGTTCACGATCGACACCGAGTCGGGCTTTGACCAGGTGGTCTTCATCACCTCCAGCTACGGCCTGGGCGAGACCGTGGTGCAGGGCGCCGTGAACCCGGACGAGTTCTATGTGCACAAGCCCATGCTCGAGGCGGGCAAGCAGGCACTGATCCGCCGCAATCTGGGCTCCAAGCTGGTGCAGATGGTGTTTGCAACGCCCGAAGAAAAAGCCGCATCGGGCAAGCTGGTGGCCACCACCGATGTGAGCCCCGAGCTGCGCAACCGCTATTCGCTGACCGACGCCGAAGTGCAGGAGCTGGCGCAGTACGCGCTGGTGATCGAAAAGCACTATGGCCGCCCGATGGATATCGAATGGGGCAAGGATGGCACCGACGGCAAGCTCTACATCCTGCAGGCACGCCCTGAGACGGTGAAGAGCCAGTCCAAGGGCCAGGCCGAGCAGCGCTACAAGCTCAAGGGCAGCGGCACCGTGCTGGCCGAAGGCCGCGCGATCGGCCAGAAGATCGGCACCGGCCGTGTGCGCCTGGTGTCCGACATCTCGCAGATGGACCAGGTCGAAGCCGGCGATGTGCTGGTGACCGACATGACCGACCCGAACTGGGAGCCGGTGATGAAGAAGGCAGCTGCCATCGTCACCAACCGGGGTGGCCGTACCTGCCACGCCGCCATCATTGCGCGTGAGCTGGGCATCCCTGCGGTCGTGGGCTGCGGCAATGCTACCGACTTGCTGAAGGACGGCACCCTGGTGACGGTCAGCTGCGCCGAAGGCGATACCGGCCGCATCTATGACGGCCTGCTCGAAACCGAAGTGACCGAGGTCAAGCGTGGCGAGATGCCGCCGATCAAGACCAAGATCATGATGAACGTGGGCAACCCCCAACTGGCGTTTGACTTTGCCCAGCTGCCCAATGAGGGCGTGGGTCTGGCGCGTCTGGAATTCATCATCAACAACAACATCGGCGTGCACCCCAAGGCCATCCTGGACTACCCCGCTGTCGATGCCGACCTGAAGAAGGCCGTCGAATCGGTGGCCCGTGGCCATGCCTCGCCACGCGCTTTCTACGTGGACAAGATCACCGAAGGTGTGGCGACGATCGCTGCGGCGTTCTACCCCAAGCCGGTCATCGTGCGCATGTCGGACTTCAAGTCCAACGAATACCGCAAGCTGATCGGTGGCAGCCGCTACGAGCCCGATGAAGAAAACCCCATGCTGGGCTTCCGGGGTGCGGCGCGCTACATCTCCAAGGATTTCGGCGAAGCCTTCAAGATGGAGTGCGAGGCGCTCAAGCGCGTGCGCAACGACATGGGCCTGACCAATGTCAAGATCATGATCCCCTTCGTGCGCACCCTGGACCAGGCCAAGCGCGTGACCGAGCTGCTGGCGGCCAATGGCTTGAAGCGCGGCGAGAACGGCCTGGAAGTCATCATGATGTGCGAAGTGCCGTCGAACGCCATCCTGGCCGATGAGTTCCTGGAGTACTTCGATGGCTTCTCGATCGGCTCGAACGACCTGACCCAGCTGACCCTGGGCCTGGACCGTGACTCCGGTCTGGAGCTGCTGGCTGCCGACTTTGACGAGCGCGACCCTGCCGTCAAGAAGATGCTCGAGCGCGCCATCACGGCCTGCCTGGCACAGAACAAGTACGTCGGTATCTGCGGCCAGGGCCCTTCGGACCATCCGGACTTTGCGCAGTGGCTGGCGGACAAGGGCATTGCCTCGATCTCGCTGAACCCTGACAGTGTCATCGACACCTGGCAGCGCCTGGCCGCCAAGTAAGCGGCACTGCCCTGCCACCGCGACGGTGGCAGGTACCGGACAAGGCGCCAAAATCAAAAAGCCAGTCAGAGAGTCTGACTGGCTTTTTTACGTTCTAAGACGGCTACAGCCGGCCGGGCCGGCTAAAGGCTCAGGCGCTCAGCTTGGCGGCCAGTGCGGCGACTTTGGCGCCCTGGGCAAAGGCCAGTTCCAGCTCGGGGGCGGATGGCTGGCGCGAGCCATCGGCACCGGCCAGGGTGGCGGCGCCGTAGGGCGAGCCGCCCTTGGCCTGCGACAGGTCAAACTGCGAAGGCAGGCCAAAGCCGGCGGGCACGATCACCATGCCGTGGTGGGCCAGGGTGTTCCAGAACGAGGTCACGGTGGTTTCCTGGCCGCCCAAGGTGCCGGTCGACGTGAACACGCTGCCCACCTTGCCCGACAGTGCGCCCTTGGCCCAGAGGCCGCCGGTCTGGTCGAGGAAGCTGCGCATCTGGCCGCTCATATTGCCAAAACGGGTGGGGGTGCCAAAGATGATGGCGTCGTACTCTGCCAGCTCGGCAGGCGTGGCCACCGCAGCGGCTTGGTCGACCTTGCCGCCGGCGGCCTGGAAGGCTTCCTGGGGCATGGTTTCGGGCACGCGCTTGATGACGACCTCGGTACCTGCCACGCTGCCTGCGCCTTCGGCGATCTTGCCGGCCATGGTCTCGATGTGACCGTACATGGAATGGTAGAGAACCAGAACTTTAGCCATGGTGAATATTTCCTCAATCGTTGAATACGGACCGCAACCGCGGTGAAGAGCGCCTGCTTGCCATTGGTGGTTGGCGCCTGTATCCACTGTAGGGCTTGGCTGCCGGTTTGGGGTGCCGCTGGTTTGAACGCAGCGTTGCATGGATTTGAACAATCGCTGCCAGCCGCCCACTGGCCGGCCGCCATTACCAGGCGCTGCGCCCCAGCAGCAGCTTGCACAGCGCCTGCACCTTGGGCGAGGCATGGCGTGTGCGCGGGTAGACCAGGGAGAGCTCGCGGCTGCGGCCTTCCAGCGCGGGCAGCAGCCGTTCCAGCCGGCCATCGGCCAGCGCATTGCGCACCGCAAACCCCATCACCTGGGCCACGCCCAGGCCGGCGATCGCGCCTTCGATCAACGGGTCACCACTGTCGAACCGGATGGCGTGGGGCGCGGGCCAGTCGATGGTGCTGCCGTCGGGGTGGCGAAACTGCCAGGGCACGGCAAATCCCCGGTAGTGGTTGTAGACCGACAGGCAGCGGTGCGTGGCCAGCTCTTGCAGGTTTTGCGGCCGGCCGTGGCGGGCCGTATAGGCGGGCGAGGCGACCGTCACCCAGTGCAGCGGCGGCAGCGGCCGCCCGATCATGCGGCTGTCGAGCAAGGGGCCGATGCGCACTGCAGCGTCAAAACCCTCGTCCACCATGTCCACCAGCCGGTCGGTGAAGCTGGCCTCGATCTGCAGGCCCGGGTGCTGCTGCAGCAGCTGGCCCAGCAAGGGCGTCAGCACCACCCGGCCCAGCACCGAGGGCGCCGTCATGCGCAGCACGCCGGTAGGCTCGCAGCGCCGGTCCAGCAGCTGCTGCCGGGCATCGTCCAGCCCGGCAATCAAGTCGGCACTGCGGTCCACCAGCAGGCAGCCATTGGGTGTCAGCGACACATTGCGGGTATTGCGGTGGAGCAGGCGGGTGCCCAGATCAGCTTCCAACTGCGCAATGGCGCGGGAGATGCGCGACTGCGTCGTGCCCAGGCTGTGGGCAGCCTGGGTAAAGCTCTTGTGTTCGGCCACCTTGATCAGCATGTTGACTGCGTTCAAATCCATCGGCTGCTCCTGCCCCACTATTGATTCATTTTTGCATAAGTAAAAGATATTTTTTCTGTTTATCTTCGTTATTGGTTTGAATACCATGTCGCCATGACCGGTCATCACCCGCCTGCAGGCGCTGCCCCAGCACTGGCAGGTTCGTATGTTTTGGAGTGATGAAGTGACCCTTGAAAAACCTCTGCGCCCCGCCGCGGCATTGCGCCATCCGCGCGCCGCGCTGGCGCTGCTGTCGTTGGCGCAACTGCTGATTGCGCTTGATGCCACGATTGTCTTTGTCGCGCTGGATGCCATGGGCCAGCAGCTGCAGCTCGATGCCCGCCACCTGCAATGGGTCATCAGCGGCTACAGCGTGGCCTTTGGCGGCTGCCTGCTGCTGGGAGGGCGCTGCGCTGATCTGCTGGGCCAGCGCCGCATGTATGTGGCGGCGATGGCGCTGTTTGGCCTGGCCTCCTTGGCTGGCGGCTTTGCGCATCTGCCCTGGCCGTTGGTGGCGGCGCGCGCCGGGCAGGGCGTTGCAGCGGCGCTGCTGTTCCCGGCCACCTTGTCGATGATCAATACCTTGTACGCCGCCGGCGCCGAGCGCAACCGCGCGCTGGCCGTCTGGAGCATGGCCAGTGCCGGCGGGCTGGCGGCTGGCGCCTTGCTGGGTGGCCTGCTGACCCAGACCCTGGGCTGGAACTGGGTGCTCTGGGTGCTGGTGCCGATTGCCTGGCCCTGCGCGCTGGCCGCAGGCCGCTACCTGCCGGCGATGCCTGCCGTGCCCGCTGCGCAGCGCCGTTTTGACCTGCTGGGCTGCATCAGCGTGACCGTGGGTGCGAGTGCCTTGGTGGCCGTGCTGGTGCAGGGCCCGCAATGGGGGTGGGGCGATCTGCGCACTGCCAGCCTGTTGCTGCTGGCGCTGGCGGCGCTGGGCCTGTTCTGGCGCACCGAGGCGCGGGTGGCAGCGCCCTTGATGCCGCTGGCCATGCTGCGGGTGGGCAGCTTGCAGACCAGCATGCTGCTGGCCATGCTGTTCATGAGCAGCTACGGCGTGCAGTACTACTTTCTGGGCCTGTATTTTCAGCAGGTGCTGGGTTGGAGCCCGCTGCAGGCCGGCATGGCCTTTGTGCTGCCGACGGCCGTCTGCACCTGGGGCATCCGGCTGGCCGAGCGCGGCCTGGCACAGCACGGTGTGCGTACGGTGCTGCTGCGGGGATGGGCCGCCGGTGTGCTGGGCATGGTCTGGATAGCTGCGGTGCTGCCGCTGGCTGGCAACTATGCCTGGCTGGTACCCGGCTTTGTGGTGATGAGCCTGGGCCAGGGCGCGAGCTGGACCGGCATGTGGGTCCTCGTGGGCCAGGGCATTGCGCCGGCGCGCCAGGGCGTGGCATCGGGTGTGGCGGCGACCGCGCAGCAGGTGGGTGCTGCGCTGGGCCTGGCCTTGCTGGTGATGCTGGCGGCCGCGCCGCTGGCCGGCCTGGAGGGAGCCAGCGCCGAGACCCTGCGCCAGGCCAATGCCCAGGGTCTGCAGCATGCGCAATGGGGCGCGGCGGGCCTGGCCTTGCTGGCCTGGCTGGTCTGCCTGCGCATGGCCAGGCCGCAGGCCCTGTCGCGTACGGATACCCCGCCGGTGGGCGAAGGCCGTGGCGTCTCCGTCTGAGCGGGCCCTGAGCTGCTATAGCGGCTGTACCAGGTAGACGCAGCGCTGGCCGCCGTCAAGCAGGTACTCGCTGCGCTCCAGCGTGGCCAGATCCCGGACCACCTCCTGGAACAGTGCTTGCTCGGAACGGCAAAAGCCCCGGCAGCTTTGCGCAGCCGCGCAGATCGGGCAGTGGTGCTCCACCAGCAGCCAGCCTTGCGGGTGGGGCTCGACATGGGCCATATAGCCCTCCTGGGTGCGGACCTCGGCCAGCTGGGCCAGGCGCTCAGGCAGGCCGGGGGCGGTGCAGGCCTGGCGGTAGCGGCTGCGTGATTGTGCTTCGCGCTCGCTGATCAAACCCTCCATGCCTTGCTGGCCAAACAGCTTTTCGATCGCGCCAATCAGCTGCACCGTGAGCTGGGCATGGGCATCGGGAAAGTAACGCTGGCCCGCTGGGGTCAAGGTCCACAACTGGCGCGGCCGGCCCGCTCCCGCCGGCTTTTGCAGATCGGCCTGCACGAGGCCCTGGTCGGCCAGCTTGTTGATCTGCTGGCGGGCGGCCTCGGCCGTCATCTGCAGCGCGCGCGCCAGATCGGCGGTGCTGGCGGGTGCCTGGCGCTTGAGTGCCTCCAGCATGCGCATGGTGGCCGAGTGATCGAGGGAGGGCGATGGCATTTATTTATACAAGCAATAGCTTGTTTTATTCCTTGGGTGGCGGAATTATCAAAGACAATGCTTGCATTATTTCACAACAAGGAATGGCATGGCATCGTCCTCTTCATCGTCCACGACTACGGCCGCAGTGCCGATGGCAGAGCCCCCTGCAGGCTGGGCCCAGCTGCTGGGCCGGCCGCATGGCCTCAAGGCGCTGGCGCTGACCGGCGCGGTCGCCATGCATGCGATCAATGTGCATATCGTCACCACCATCCTGCCCTCGGTGGTGCAGGAGATTGGCGGCCTGGCCTGGTATGCCTGGAGCACCACCTTGTTTGTCGTGGCCTCCATCATTGGCGCCGCACTGGCGGTGCGCATGCTGGCCGGCTGGGGCGCACGGGGCGCCATGCTGGCGGGCCTGCTGGTGTTCAGCCTAGGCAGCCTGCTGTGCGCGACGGCGCCCTCCATGCCGATGCTGCTGCTGGGCCGCGCGGTGCAGGGCCTGGGCGGTGGCGCGGTGGGGGCGCTGAGCTACACCTTGATCCGGCTGGTGTTTCCGCCCGCGCTGTGGCCGCGTGCGATTGGGCTCATCTCGGCGATGTGGGGCGTGGCCACCCTGAGCGGCCCGGCGGTAGGCGGCCTATTCGCCCAGGCCGGCCATTGGCGGCTGGCCTTTGGAGCCCTGCTGCCCTTGCTGCTGCTGCAAATGCTGCTGGTGCACCGCCAGCTGGCGCCGCAGCGCCTGCTGCGCAGCACGCCGGCGCAGGACAGCGGCATTGCCGGCTCGCAGATCGCGATGCTGGCGCTGTCGGTGCTGTTGGTGGCAGCCGCCAGCGTGGTGACGGAGCCGCTTTGGCAATGGGGGCTGGGCGCGGCAGGCTTGCTGGCCGGTGCGGCGGCGGTTCGCCATGAACGCCGCGCCAGCCGCCGCTTGCTGCCCCAGGGCGGCACGGCCTTGGGCCAGCCCCTGGGGATGCTGTATGCCGCTGTGGCCTTGCTGCTGATGGGGACGATGACGGAGGTGTTTGTGCCCTATCTGCTGCAACACCTGCATGGCCTGCAGCCTTTGACGGCGGGCTATGTGACGGCCTTGCTCGCGGGTGGCTGGTCGGTGGCCTCGGTACTGTTCTCTGGCAAAAGCGGCCGGGTGGGCCGGGCGCTGATGCTGATCGGTCCCGTGCTGTGCACCTTGGGCTTGCTGGCGTTGGCGCTGGCGATGCCCTGGCAGGGGAGGGCAGCCCTGGTGGTCTGTGGCCTGGCGCTGGCGCTGCTGGGCTTGGGCGTGGGCATGGCCTGGCCCCATGTGCTCAACGCGATCATGCACAGCGCCAGTGCGCAGGAGGCCGACAGTGCTGCCTCGGGCATCACGACTGTGCAGCTCTACGGCATGGCCGTCGGTGCCGCGCTGGTCGGCCTGGTAGCCAATGCACTGGGGCTGACCGCGCTGGCCGACCCAGCAACGCTGGGCCGCTCGGCGCTCTGGCTGTTTGCGGTGTTTGCGCTGTTCCCCGCACTGGCGGCCTGGTCGCTGCGGCGCTTTTTGCGCGGCTGATAGCAGCAGGCCTAAAAAAACAGCGGATGCCACCTCGGTGGCTCCGCTGTCTTTGGGGTTGAGACCGGTGCGGCTCAGCTCAGCAGCAGCGCATCGTCGGCGAGCTTTTCACCACGCACCTTCTCGAACATCTGCAGCAGATCGGGCACGTCCATCCGGGCGCGCTCCTCCCCGCTGACGTCGAGCACCACCTGGCCCTGGTGCAGCATCACCGTACGGTCGCCCACATCCAGCGCCTGGCGCATGCTGTGGGTGACCATCATCGTCGTGAGCTTGCCTTCGTCAACGATGCGGGCGGTGAGCTTGAGCACGAAATCGGCGGTGCGGGGATCGAGCGCGGCGGTATGCTCATCGAGCAGCAGGATGCGCGAAGGCTGCAGCGCTGCCATCAGCAGGCTGACGGCCTGGCGCTGCCCGCCCGACAGCAGGCCGATACGGTCGCTGAGGCGGTTTTCCAGGCCCAGGCCCAGGGTGGCGAGTTTCTCGCGGTACAGCGCGCGGTTGGCGTTTTTGACAGCCTTGGACAGGCCGCGAAAATTGCCGCGCTCATGCGCCAGGGCCATGTTCTCCTCGATGGACAGGTCTTCGCAGGTGCCAGCCATCGGGTCCTGGAACACGCGGGCCACCTTGTGCGCACGGTCCCACACAGGCTTGCGGGTCATGTCTTCCCCATCGATAACGATGCTGCCCGAGTCGACCATCAGGTCGCCGGAGATCGCGTTCAAAAAGGTTGATTTGCCCGCGCCGTTGGAGCCGATCACGGTGACGAACTGGCCAGCGGGAATATCCAGCGCCATGCCGCGCAGCGCGCGGGTTTCGATCGGGGTGCCGGGGTTGAAGGTGATCTTGAGGTCTTTTGCGCTCAGCATGTCTCTCTCCTTGTCAGTGCTTTTTCGCAAAACGACGTTTGAGCTGGGGGATGACCAGCGCGATCGTGACCAGCAACGCGGTGACCAGGTTCAGATCCTGGGCTTTGAGGCCGATGAAATCCACATTCAGCGCCAGCGCAATGAAGAAGCGGTAGACGATGGCGCCGATGACCACGGCCAAGGTCGCCAGAATCAGCCTGCGCGACGGCAGGATGGACTCACCAACAATCACCGCAGCCAGGCCGATCACGATGGTGCCGATGCCCATCGAGCTGTCGGCGCCGCCCTGGGTTTGTGCAAACAGCGCACCGGCCAGACCCACCAGCGCGTTCGATACGGCCATGCCCAGCAGGATCATGCCGCCGGTGTTGACGCCCTGGGCGCGCGCCATGCGGGCGTTGGTGCCGGTGGCACGGATGGCCAGGCCACGCTCGGTCAGGAAGAACCAGTCCATCGCCAGCTTGGCGAGCACCACGATGGCGCACATCAGCAACGGACGGAACACATAGTCTTCCATGCCTGCGGGCTGCAACTGGTTGAAAAGCGTGGGGTCGTTGATCAGCGGAATGTTGGGGCCACCCATGATGCGCAGATTGATCGAGTACAGCGCGATCATCATCAGGATCGAGGCAAGCAGGTCCATGATCTTGAGCTTGACATTGAGCCAGCCGGTGATCAGGCCAGCAACGGCACCTGCGAGCGTGGCGCCAATGGTGGCGACAAAGGGGCTGTAGCCATGGGTGATCAGCACCGCGCAGACGGCAGCGCCCAACGGAAAGCTGCCGTCGACCGTGAGGTCAGGAAAGCGCAGCAAGCGAAAGGAGATGAACACACCGAGCGCTACCAGCGCAAAGATCAGGCCGATCTCGATGGCTCCCAAAAAGGAAAATAAGGTCATGGAGTTTTCTTGTCAGAGGTAGTCCGGATAACAAACAAGCCCCGCTTCTGGCGGGGCTGCGTCTTGTCACCCCCTGCGCTGCGCGGGTTGCACAGCAGCAGGCGAGGCGGCATCCATCACTGAATGACTTTGGCAGCCGACTTGACCAGCTCGTCGGACAGCTTGATGCCTTGCTTCTCGGCGGCACCGGGGTTCACGTACAGCTCCATCTTGGTCGAAACTTCGGTCTTGATGTCGCCTGGCTTTTCACCCTTGAGGATGCGTGCCACCATGCGGCCGGTCTGCTCGCCCAGGTCGCGGTAGTTGATGCCCAGCGCAGCCACGGCACCACGGGCCACCGAGTCGGTGTCCGATGCGACCAGCGGCAGCTTGGAGTCCTGGCCGACCTTGACGAGCGCTTCATAGGACGACACGACGTTGTTGTCGGTGTTGGTGTAGATCACATCGGCCTTGCCCACCAGCGAGCGCGCTGCGCTGGAGACGTCCACCGAGCGAGGCGCCGCGGCTTCCACCAGGGTCATGCCCAGCTTGGGCAGCAGTTCCTTGAGTTCCTTGACGACCACGGCGGAGTTGGCCTCGCCGGGGTTGTAGACCATGCCCACGCGCTTGGCGTTGGGCACGACTTTCTTCAGCAGTTCCATCTGCTTGTCCAGCGCCAGCAGGTCGGACACGCCGGTCACGTTGTTCTTCGATGGCTCCCAGCTGGGTACCAGCTTGGCGGCCACCGGATCGGTCACGGCAGAGAAGACCACCGGCACGGTCTTGGTGGCAGCCACCACGGCCTGCGCCGATGGCGTAGCAATGGCGACGATGGCATCGGGCTTGTCACCGACAAACTTGCGGGCGATCTGCGCGGCGGTGCCAGGGTTGCCCTGGGCACTCTGGTACTGCCACTTCAGGTTCTTGCCGTCTTCAAAGCCTTCGGCCTTCAGTGCCGCCTTGACGCCGTCGCGCACTGCATCCAGCGCAGGGTGTTCCACGATGGCCGTCACTGCCACAGACTTCTGGTCTGCAGCCTGCGCGGGCGCAATCGCCGCGATTGCCAGTGCCACAGCGCCCAGAGGGGCCCAAGCCAATTTCTTCATGCGTATATCTCCGCCAGGTTTGTTGAATAGCGTCAGCAGAACTGCTGCGTTGTATGCCCTGTAACAACAGGTGGCAAACAGGTAGCAGCAGTCTACACCCCACTACCCACGGGATGACACATTTGTGATCTATGGGATTGCCCTAGTTGCCCTGCCAGGGCGAAACCTGTGTTGGGTTGCGCAAGTGGGTGCACTCTCACAATAATATTTCTTTTAATAGTATTTTTGGTCAAAAAAGCTGTGCGCAGTCGATAATTTTGCAGCGCTGTGACAATAAAACTGTGCGCGCTGCCCGCTCCCGATGCCCTGCATGGGAAGTCCGATCGCGCCTACCCCGGGTATCTACCGAGGTGGCGGATCCTGGTCCGGTGCGGCCCAATGCAGCGGTGCCTTCAGGCGGCTGGTGCTGCTGGCCAACTGCTCCAGCGATGCGCGCAACTCCGGCTCCAGATCGCTGCGGCGGCTCAGGATGAAAAGCGATTTCGGCCCGGGCCCGGCCACCACGGCCCATTGGTAGTAGGGGTCGAGTGCCACGACGTAGTAGCTGACCCCGAAAGGCCCGAAGCGGCTGATGCTGAAATGCACGGGCATCGTGAGCTGGTAATGGCTCGCCAATGCCGCGCCTTTCGCATCCACCGGGGCCATGTAGTCCTGCCGCCGGTCCCAGCGGTTGGAGAGCGGGTCGTAGGACGTGGCAATCACTCGGACGCCCCCGTCGTAGCGTTGCAGAAACTCATAGCGCTCACGGGTGCGTAGCGCATCCTGCGGCTCATCGACCTTGGCGACCTTGTACCACAGGCCCATGAAGCGCTCGAGATCGAGAGAGGTGGCTGAGCTCAACGGCGCAGGGGCCGCAGCAGGAACTGCATCTGCTGGCTTGGCAGCCATGGGCGCGGCTGCGCGCTTGCCGCGTTTGGGCAGCGTGGCAGGGGTTGCCAAAGCCGCGCTTGCACCCAGCAGCATGCCCAGTAGCGCACACAGCCACTGGCGGTACAGGTGGGCACGGGCACTCCGGACCGGAGCACAGGCGCTGCCAGCCAGGGCGCGGGCGGAACGGCGTGGAAGGCAAAACCAGACAAACATGGGCCATTGTCTGCACGCCTGCAGGCGTGCGCTTGTCGGCCAAATTCGGCAATCCATGGCCGGGCAACCGGTGTTTGCCCTGGCATCGATTCCCGAACCGGCGCCGCTTGCTTACATGCCGGTGTAGTTCGGTCCGCCACCGCCTTCCGGCGTCACCCAGACAATGTTCTGGGTCGGATCCTTGATGTCACAGGTTTTGCAGTGCACGCAGTTTTGCGCATTGATCTGCAGGCGCTGGGCATCCCCGCCCTGGCTTTCGTCCGCCACGAACTCGTAGACCCCCGCGGGACAGTAGCGCTGCTCGGGACCGGCGTACTTGGCCAGGTTGATCTGCACCGGCACGCTGGCATCTTTCAAGGTCAGGTGGGCAGGCTGGTCTTCGGCATGGTTGGTGCCGCTGATGAAGACGCTGGAGAGCCGGTCAAACGTCAGCTTGCCATCGGGCTTGGGGTACTGGATGGGTTTGCATTCCGACGCGGGCTTGAGGTAGGCGTGGTCCGGCTTGTCGCGGTGCAGGGTCCAGGGCATGTTGCCGCGCAGCACGAACTGCTCCAGACCGTTCATGATCGAGGCGGTCACCAGGCCCTTCTTGAACCAGCTCTTGAAGTTGCGGCTCTTGTTGAGCTCTTCGTAGAGCCAGCTCTTCTCAAACGCGGCGGGGTAGGCGCTGAGCTCATCACCCTGGCGGCCAGCGGCAATCGCTTCAAAGGCGGCTTCTGCGGCCAGCATGCCGGTCTTGATGGCCGCGTGGCTGCCCTTGATGCGGCTGACGTTCAGGAAACCGGCATCGCAGCCCACCAGCGCGCCACCGGGGAACACGGTCTTGGGCAGGCTCATCAGGCCGCCGGCAGTGATCGCGCGGGCGCCATAACCGATGCGCTTGGCCGGCTTGATGCCCTTGGACTCGTCGCCTTCCAGGTAGTAGCGGATGTTGGGGTGGGTCTTCCAGCGCTGCATCTCCTCGAACGGAGACAGGTAGGGGTTGGAGTAATCCAGACCGGTGATGAAGCCCAGGGTGACCTTGTTGTCGTCCAGGTGGTAGAGGAAGGCGCCACCGTAGGTGTCGTTGTTCATCGGCCAGCCGGCGGTATGCATCACAAAGCCGGGTTGGTGGCGCTGCGGATCGATCTCCCACAGCTCCTTCACACCCAGGCCGTAGGTCTGCGGATCCTTGCCTTCGTCGAGCTTGAACTTGGCGATCAGCTGCTTGCCCAGGTTCCCACGCGAGCCTTCGGCAAAGATCGTGTACTTGCCGTGCAGTTCCATGCCGAGCTGGAACTCGCCGGTGGGTTCGCCGTTCTTGCCAACGCCCATGTTGCCGGTGGCCACGCCCTTGACCGAGCCGTCTTCGTGGTAGACCACTTCCGCGGCGGCAAAGCCGGGGAAAATCTCGACGCCCAGGGCCTCGGCCTGCTCGGCCAGCCATTTGACGACAAAGCCCAGCTGCACGATGTAGTTGCCTTCGTTGTGGAAGCAGGGCGGCAGCAGCCAGTTGGGGGTGCGCAGACCGGATTTTTCGCTCAGGAAGACCATCGCGTCCTCGGTCACCGGCTGCGTCAAAGGTGCGCCCTTGGCTTTCCAGTCGGGGATCAGCTCGGTCAGCGCGCGGGGATCCATGATGGCGCCCGACAAGGTGTGCGCGCCCGGCTCGGAGCCTTTTTCCAGCACGACGACGGAGACATCGCTGCCTTTTTCCGCTGCCAGCTGCTTCAAACGGATGGCCGTGGCCAGCCCGCCTGGGCCGCCGCCAACGATGACAACGTCGTATTCCATTGACTCGCGGGGGCCATATTGGGCCAGTATTTCTTCGTTGGTCATCGGGGCTCCGTACAAATTCTTTTCAAGCGATGGGCAGGCATGTGGCAGATCTGTGTCTGGGTTGCATGCAGTGCCATGGATTTTAGGGCGATGTTGCAGTGCGGTAACCGCCTTGATCCTAGGGTTAGCCCTAGATTTGCGGCGATCTTCGCTCTGATTTTTGAGACAGGGGCTTTGTGCCAGTGAAAGTCGGCGACAAGGCCTGGCCGCTGGCGCCCGCTGCTTGGCCGTAATATGCCAGTCTATGAAAATCTTGCTGCCTGACCACAAACGCTGGGTTCATGACTCGCTGATGGATGTTCGCTGGGGGGATATGGACAGTCTGGGACATGTCAACAACACCGTGTATTTTCGCTACATGGAAAGCGCGCGGGTGGAGTGGCTGCGCTCGACGCGCGACACGCCCCATGGCGCGGGCCAGGGCCCGGTGGTGGTGAACTGCTTTTGCAACTACCTGCGGCAGATCGAGTACCCGGCCCAGCTGGTGGTCAAGATGTATGTCAGCGATGCGGCGCGCACCGCGTTCGAGACCTGGTACCAGATCGAAAAGCAGGGCGCGCCCGGCGAGGTCTACGCCAGCGGCGGCGCCACCGTGCTCTGGGTGGATTTTGCGCGCCAGAAGGCGGTGGATCTGCCCGACTGGATGCGTGGCATGGTGGAAGGCTGATAACACCGGATTCTGCTGCGGCTGGCTGATTTGCGATGCAACGTTGCGATGCATCGTTGCTATGCAATGTATAGCAAATCAAAACCTGTGGCAGTTTTGGGGTTGGTCGGCGCTCGGGCTGCATGCCCTGCATCTTGCGCAGGCATGAAAAAGCCCGGTGAAGGCCTTCCCTGGCGGGAAGTCTTGCACCGGGCGGCTGAGGCCGAAGCGGATCAGCGGCGTGGCAGCGCGTAGGCGATCACATAGTCGCCACGGTCAGGCGAGTTGCGTGCACCGCCTGCCGAGACCAGCACAAACTGCTGGCCCGTCACCGGCGACTGGTAGCTGATGGGCGTGCCCTGGCTGCCCACGGGCAGGCGTGCTTTCCACACTTCCTGGCCGGTGCCGGTTTCATAGGCGCGCAGGTAGTAATCCTGCGTGGCGGCGATAAAGACCAGACCGCCTTGCGTGGCCATGGTGCCACCTATGGTGGGCATGCCAATGGGGATAGGCAGGCCCATCTTGATGCCGAAGGGCCCCGTGTCCTTGACGGTGCCGACCGGCACTTGCCAGGCGATCTGCTGGGTCTTCAGGTCCACGGCGGTCAGTGTGCCAAAAGGCGGCTTCTGGCAAGGGATCTCCAGTGGCGACATGAAGCGCACCTTGGCATTGATCGCATAAGGCGTGCCATCCAGCGGCACAGGCTTGGTGATCGCAGCGGCTTCGTTGCCGTCGGACTTGGCGCCGGCATCGGCCGGGTCGGCCTTGATCAGCTGCACTTCCAGGCCCACGCGCATGTCGTTGATGAACAGGTAGTTGTTGGTCGGATCGACCGAGATGCCACCCCAGTTCATGCCACCCAGCGAGCCGGGCAGGTTCAAGGATGCATCGGTGCCCGGCGGCGTGAACAGGCCGGTGTAGCGCTTGGACTTGAACTTCAGGCGGCAGAGCAGCTGGTCAAACGGCGTTGCACCCCACATGTCGGATTCGCGCATGTCGTCGGCGCCGATGTTGGGCATGCCGACCGAGAAGGGCTGGGTGGGCGAGTAGGTTTCGCCCTCGATCTTGCCGGCAGGCACGCGGCGCTCTTCCACCTGGGTCAGGGGCTGGCCGGTCGCGCGGTCCAGCACAAAGATCTGGCCGGCCTTGGTGCCGAACACCAACGCAGGCGTGGTTTTGCCACCAGCGCCGGGGAAGTCCACCAACGAAGGCTGCATCGGCACGTCGAAGTCCCAGAGGTCATCGTGCACGGTCTGGTAGACCCATTTTTCCTTTCCGGTGCTGGCATCCACGGCCAGCATCGAGGCACCGTACTTGCGGTCCAGCGCGGTGTGCTTCACACCCCAGAGGTCCACCGCCGCGCTGCCCACAGGCATGAACACGGTGTTGGACTGCGGGTCGTAGGACATCGGTGCCCAGACGTTGGGGGTCGAGCGCACATAGGTCTTGCCGTCAGCGGGGGCGGTCTGGTCGTCAGGGTTGCCCGGGTCAAAGGCCCAGCGCAGCGCGCCGCTCACCACATCAAAGCCACGCACCACGCCGCCAGGCATGTCGGTGCTGACATTGTCGGCCACGCGGCCACCAATCACGATGGTGGTGCCGGCCAGGGTGGGGGCGGAGGTGGGGTAGTACTCGCCCTTGTCAGCGCCCTTGCCCATGCCATTGCGCAGGTCCACGCGGCCGTGGGTGCCAAAGTCTTCGCAGAAGGCGCCGGTGTCGGCGTCCAGGGCGATCAGCTCAGGCGCCACGCTGTTCATCAGAATGCGGCGTTGGCAGGCGGCGCCAGGCACCACGCTCACAGCCTGTACCGGCGTTGCGCCGGCCACCGTGGGCTGGCTCAGCGGCTGGGCGGCATCAAAATAGGCCAGGCCACGGCAGCGCATCCACTTTTTCTGCTTGGCATTGATCTCGGTCTTCCAGAGTTCCTTGCCGGTGGTCGCGTCCAGCGCGATCACATTGTTGTGTGGGGTGCAGACAAAGACCTGGTTGCCAATCTGCAGCGGCGTCAGCTGGTCTTCGGCACCGCCGCCGCCAGGGCTCACCGGCACATCACCGGTCTGGTAGCTCCAGGCCACCTGCAGATCCTTGACATTGCTGCGCGTGATCTGGTCCAGCGCCGCAAAGCGGGTACCGCCTGGCGTGCTGCCATAGTGCGCCCAGTCAGCAGGCGCCTGGCCCTTGGCCACCGGTTGCAGCACGGTCGCATCCGACTTGGCCGACACCGAGGCATGGGGCAGGAACATGCCGCCCACGGTCGCCAGGCAACCCAGCAGCAGCAGGCCGGCCACCACGGTGGAGCCCGTCTTGCCAGCCGCTTGGCCGCGTGCACGGCGCAGCACCGGGAAGGACAGCGCGACCAGAATGCCGATGCCGGCCAGCAACAGCAGGCGCGAGACCAGGGGCCAGAAATCCAGGCCCACATCGGCCAGGGCCCAGACTGCCGTTGCCAGCAAGGTCAGGGCATACAGCCAGGCGCCACCGGGGCGCGCGGCGGCAATCAGCAGGCCCGAGAGGACCAGCGCAATCCCGCTGATCAGAAAGTACCAACTGCCCTGCAGCGCCACCAGCTGGTAGCCATAGACAGCAAAGAACAGGCCCGAGGCCAGCAGGCACAGGCCCAGAAGAAGCAGCCAGGCCTTGGAAGCCAAGCCGGGTCGCGTGTTGTGTTTATCCATTGTCACTATTGAGTTATGCGAATCGCTGCATCGCCGTGGGCGGGCGGATGGCGGGTCTGGGGCCGCAAAGCCCGGCAGACCCATCGCATGGGCTGGAGAGAGGCGCGGCTTGATCTATGTCATGTCCGCGACAGCGCATTATCGGCGCAGAACAAAGCCGGGGAGGGTGGTGGGTGCAATTTTTGGCAGCAAGCGAGCGCACGCCAACACCAACTTACACCACCCGATGCGCTGCTTTATCGGCCTGACATACCAGCGGGAGCTAGCGTTCAGGTGCACCTATGCTGTAACTGAGTGCATGTAGATGCTATGAAGCGCTGGCCTTGGGCAGCGGCGCCTGCCAGCGCGCGACAAACCAGAAGTAAAAACCGGCCGCGGCAAAGATGGCGGCCATCACGCCCAGCAGCAGCTGCATGTCGGGGTTGTTGGCATAAGGCCCCCAGACCACGCGGCCCAGCAACACGGCTACGACCACCGCTGAAATGACCGCGCAACGCCGGTTGCGTGACAGCACACGCTTCTCTGCCTGGGCGATGAACAGCTCGGCATGCTCGCCATTGAAACCGGCAGCCTCCAGCTTGGCCAACAGATCTTCGCGCGACTTGCCCTTGAGGATGTCGCGTGCCAGCAGAAAACGAAGAACTTTGTTGGATGCGGAATCGGCCATGGTTTGGATACGGATAGCGGAAAAAGAGGATGGAGTGAGTGCGAGCCGCCCATTGTGCCTGGGGCAACGAAACCCCTGATTTGCGACACATTTAGCTACGGGTTAACCATTATTTTGGTTGATATGTCGTGAAATATTGCCGAAATGGCTAGCAAAAACAAATAATATGACGCTTTAATATGTTCATTTTGACAGCTGCCGGTTGTAACATTTCTCCATCATTCACCCTGATCAGAGAGCCAACCATGAACGACAAAACCAGCAAAAAGTCCGTCCAAGCCAATTCCACCAAGGCCCCCGCCGACAAGAAAGTGACCATCCTGGGCGCCGGCAAAATCGGCTTTGCGATGGCCGTGCTGCTGCAGGCGGCGGGCGGCTACCAGCTGCGCATTGCCGACCAGTCCAAGGCACAGCTCAAGGCCGCTGCCGCGTTGGGTCTGGAGACTGTGCAGATTGGCAAGGGCGGTGACCTGCTGCCGGCCGTGCAAGGCCAGTTCGCGGTGCTCAATGCGCTGCCCTTCCACATGGCGATCGAAGTCGCCGGCGTTGCCGCTGCACATGGCGTGCATTACTTTGACCTGACCGAAGATGTGCAGTCCACCCATGCGATCCGCAAGATTGCCGCCAAGGCCGGCAGCGTGCTGATGCCCCAGTGCGGCCTGGCTCCTGGCTTTATCGGCATTGTGGGCAACGACGTGGCCAAGCATTTCGACACCTTGCATGACCTGAAGATGCGCGTCGGTGCGCTGCCCCGCTACCCACAAGGCAGCCTGCGCTACAACCTGACCTGGAGCACCGAGGGCCTGATCAACGAGTACATCAACCCCTGCGAGGCGCTGGTCGATGGCCAGCCGCTGACCGTGCATGCCCTCGAAGGGTTGGAGACCTTTGCGCTGGATGGCATCGAGTACGAGGCCTTCAACACCAGTGGCGGTTTGGGTACCCTGACGGAAACCTGGGCCGGCAAGGCGCGCAACGTGGACTACAAGTCCATCCGCTACCCCGGCCACTGCGCGATCCTGAAGATCCTGCTCAACGAGCTCAAGCTGCGCGACAAGCGCGAACTGCTCAACGAGATTTTTGACAACGCGATTGCTGCCACGCGCCAGGATGTGATCGTGATCTTTGCCAGCGCCACGGGCTACAAGGGTGAGCGGCTGATGCAGGAGTCCTACTCGGCCCGTATTGTGGGCACCACGGTGGCCGGCCATGCACTCACTGCCATCCAGCTGACCACTGCTGCCGGTATCTGCTGCGCGCTCGATCTGGTCGCGAGCGGGGTGCTGCCACAGAAGGGCTTCATTGCGCAAGAATCGATCGCGCTGTCCGACTTCATCGCCAACCGCTTTGGCCAGTACTACCGCGCGCAGGATCTGAATGCCGCGCTGGCAGCCTGAAGCCTGAGCCGCATGCCTCGCGGTGCGGCAGGCGAGCAGCTGCCAACCTGCCGGGGTGGCGATGCACAGAGCGGCCGCTGCCGTTGAAGTCCCGCTGTGGGGCGCATACATCTATCCGCTAAAAAATGGCTGCTTTCGTCCCTCGGAGGGGAGGAAAGCAGCTATTATTTTTGTAGTTTCAGAAAGTGTGTGCTGTGACTAAATGCTAGTCATCGCCAACTTCTGGCGCGGCAACAACTGACTTGCATCAAGCAATGTCTCACCGGTGATCGATAGCGATTGCTTTGTTGCGCAGGCCAAGATAGATTGCGTCGCCTCCTCACAAAATTTGTGACGTTAGTGACCAAATAAATCGAATGGCACGGTTGCTGAATGCGTCGCATGGCTCGCCATGGGGCTGCGGGCAGCGTTTGCTCTTTGTGGGGCTTTTCAGTACACATGCGGCCTGCAGCATCCACCGGAATGGGGGATGCCTGGCTCAGATACCAAGGAATCGTCATATGGCAGATCACAACACCAACGAAACGCTTGCCAGTCCGTCCCGGCGCAAAGTGCTCGCCCGCATGGGCCTGGCGGCAGGCTCCGGGCTGGTCGGGTCGCTTCCCCATATGGCCAGAGCGGCTGCCACGCCGCTCAAATGCGCTGGCGCCTACACCGACGCGTTGTTCCACACCCGCAACCTGACGCAGTTCGCCCGTGAAGCCAATGGCCTGAGCCAGGGCGGGCTGCAGATCGAGGTGGTCACCAACGCCAAGCTGATGCCGATGAACCAGGTGATGCCTGCGCTCAGCAAGGGCGATCTGGCGATCGGTGAGATCTTCATGTCGAACTTCAGTGACCAGTACCCGGCTTTCGCGATCGATTCGCTGCCGTTTATCGTGCGCAGCTTTGACGATGCCAAGCGCCTGTGGGCAGCCACGCGTGAACCGATCGAGGCGCTGCTGAAAAAGCAAGGCATTCGCCTGCTCTACACCGCGCCATGGCCGGGCCAGGGCCTGTTCTCGCGCGCGCCGGTGAACAAGCTCGAAGACGTCAAGGGCCAGAAATTCCGCGTCAACAATGTTGCCTCCAAGTACATCGCGGAGGTGGCGGGCGCAACCCCGGTGGACACCCCTGCCAACGATCTGGCCAAGGCCATCCAGGCAGGCAAGGTCGATGTGATGCTGACATCCAGTACCACCGGCGTCGACAGCCAGTCCTGGAACGCGATGGGCATTTTCATCGACATGCGCGCCTGGATTCCCAAGAACCTGATCCTGATGAGCGAGAAGAGCTGGACGGGCTTGTCCGACAGCGCCAAGACAGCGCTGGACACTGCCGCCAAACAGGCCGAAGCGCGCGGCTGGCAGTTGGCCAAGGATGCCGACGATGCGGCGCAGAAGGTGCTGGTCGAGCATGGCACCAAGATCAGCCAGCCTTCCTACGAACTGCGCCGCGCGCTGGATCTGATGGGCGAGAAGTTTGCCCGTGAATGGTCGTCCAAGGCAGGTGTCGATGGTGCCGGCGCGTTGCTGAACTACTACTTCCCCAAGAAGTAAGCGCCGGACCGTACCAGCAGCTCTGCAACCCAGACCCCTCTGCAGCAGAGATACAAAAACCGCCAATGCCTGCAGAGGGCATCGGCGGTTTTGCATTTCGGCGCTGCGATTTACTTCGCGTAGAGGTTCGCGATCTCGGCGGCGAACTTCTGCATCAGCTGGGGGCGGCGCAGCTTCAGGGTCGGGGTCATCAGGCCGTTGTCGATGGTCCAGGGCTCGCTGACCAGGTAGACCGCACGCGGCACCGCATATTTGGCCAGGCCCTGGCATTGCGCAGCAATGCGCTCGAGCGCGATCTTGCGCACGGCGCTGGCCTGCAGGCTGACGCTGTTGTCCGGGTCCAGGCCCAGGCTGCTGGCCAACTGCTTCCATTCTTCGCGGTTGACCACGGCCACACAGGCGATAAAGGGCTGGTGCTCGCCAACGACAAAGCTTTGCTCGAACAGCGGATCGGCGCAGAGCGCCTGCTCGATGTCCGAGGGCGGAACCTTCTCGCCGGTCGCGGTGACGATGATCTCCTTGATGCGGCCCACAATGCGCACTTCGCCATCGACCAGCTCGGCCTGGTCACCGGTGCGCAGCCAGCCGTCATCGGTAAAGGCCAGGCGCGTGTCTTCCGGACGGCCCCAGTAGCCCATCATGATGTTGGGGCCGCGCGCCTGCAGCTCCTTGTTCTCGCCAATGCGCACTTCCATGCCATCGAGCGGCTTGCCCACGGTGGAGGGGTCGTTGTGCTGCAGCGAGTTGGCGGTCAGTACCGGCGAGGTCTCGGTCATGCCAAAGCCCTGCAGCACATTCAGGCCCAGGCCCAAAAAGCTGTGCGATACCACCGAAGGAATGGCCGCGCCGCCCGTCACTGCAATGCGCAGCCGGCCGCCAAACAAATCGAGGATGGGTTGGGCCACTTTTTTCTGCAGCAGCGGCCAGGGCAGCCAGCGCGCCCAACCGCCTTGCGGGGGATCGGTGTTCACCAGACCATGGGCCGCGCAGTGGTGGGCCCAGCCTTTGGACACGGCGTCAGCGAACAGCGCGCGCTTGAAGGCCGACTTGGCCAGCTTTTCCTGGATCTTCGCGTAGATGCGTTCGTAGATGCGGGGCACCGACACAAGGATGGTCGGGCGGATGCTGAGCATGTCCTCGGCCAGCAGCGCAACCGAGCGGGCATAGACCACCGTGCTGGCGACTGCCATCGGCAGGTAGTAGCCGCAGCTGCGCTCAAAGGTGTGCGAGACCGGCAGAAAGGACAGAAAGACATCGTCCTGCGTCGGCACGACGCGGCCGAGCACGGCTTTGACATCGCTCAGCACATTGCGGTGGCTGAGCATCACCCCCTTGGGCTTGCCGGTGGTGCCGCTGGTGTAGACGATGGCGGCCATGTCCTCAGCCTGGGGGGCCAGTTGGGCCTGCGCGCGGGGGCTGCTGCCATCGGCCTCGGCCAGCCAGTCCTGCAAGCGCACCACGCGCGCCAGGCCGTCGCTGCCGGCCTGGACGGGGATGGCTGCTTGCTCGGGGTCGTCGATCACCACGCAGCGCAGCGCCGGCAGTGGCGTCCCGGTGGCCACGATCTGCTCCCAGGTCTCCAGGCGGTTGATGAGCAGCAGCGAGGCGCCGGCATCGGCCAGGATAAAGGCGATATTGCCGGGGTTGTCATTGGCATGCAGCGGCACGGTGGCGCAGGCCTGGGCCATACCGGCCTGGTCGATGCAGATGGCATGCACGCTGTGGGTCAGCAAGGTGGCGATGCGTGCACCGCGCGCCAGCTGCAGGCCGTGCAGCGACTGGCTCCACAGCGCCACCTTGGTTTGCATATCGGCCCAGCTGAAGGATTGCCAGGCATTCGTCGCGGTATCGAACCAGCGGTAGGCTTCGCGCTCGGGGGTGTTGTTGCAACGGTAGGCAAACAAGTCCGGCAGGGTGGACAGGGCGCTGAACTCAGGGGCCAGGGGCGCTGGAATGGGGGCGGTCATATCTCTCTCGTTCTCCTCGGTCGCCATCATCGCATTGGCGCGCTGCCGTTTTGGCCATTGGTGACCCAGAATGCATGCGGGCTTGCTGCGATTTGCGATGGCGCGATTGTCGGCATCGCGCTGCAGCAGATGCCAATATTTGGTTGCTTGCTAGGTTTTTATGCCGGAGTGGTATCGGTATTTGATACTTTGCAACGTCAGCGGAGGCCGGGACAGCCCGCTCGAGGCGCATCGCAACCGCTGCCGTTCATCGGCTGCCTGTGGGTTCTGCTTGCCCGCGTTCACTGTGGACGGATGCGGTATCGGGGGCTTGCCCGGCCTGCTCTGTAGCACCCGCATTGCCCGTGGTATCCGCCTGAGGCACGCCGCCGAGCAGGTAGTGCAGACACAGCGCCAACAGCGCCGCGCCGCCGGCCCACCAGCAGGGATACCAGCGCCGGGCGTCGCTGTAGGCTTCTTGTTCGCCGTCCCGCTGCGAAGCGGCACGCACACCTGGGTCGCAGGCCAGGTCAAAGCGCGAATCAAAGCGACCATCGTGCGCGGGCGCAGACGGCGGCTGCTCACCCAGGCTGGGGTCGGCCCGGGCCAGCTCGGCGTCATCGATCAGCGGGGCACGCTCCCACTCCTCCAGCGCGCGGCGAGCAGCGGACCAGTCGGCCTCATCGACCCACAAACGCAGCAGGCTGCCCGCTGGCAGCTCGCCGATTGCGCCTTGCAGATGCTCACCGCTGACAAAACTGGCTATGCCGTGCTGGCGCAGCACGTCCTGCAGAACATGGGCTTGCACGGCATTGGCGGGCTCATAAACGCTGCGCATCTTGGGTCTCCTGTCGCCGGGTGGTTACGCAAATACTATAGCGTCTGTTGCTTTGTGGCTATGGCGGCATGACCTGCATCAAGCAAAAGCAGGCGAAGGGTCGGTGGGCCGCGCAGGCTGCGCGCTTTCCCTAGTCAGTCCTGTCGATGCGGGTGGTATGTTGGTGCCCGGGGCGGTCTACAAAACCGCATTCGGAACAGGTTCTTGGAACAGGAGACTTTGGATGATGCACCCAGCTTTGCGTATTCGCCGCTCCCCACTTTGGCTGGCCGCCTGCCTGGCTGCCTGCAGCAGCCTGGCCCAGGCCGCTTGCCTGGATGACGCACAGGTTGCGCAGTGGCTGCAGGCCTATGAGGCCAAGCAGCCCGTGCCGTCGGCGGGTGCGATGACCGAGGCCGATGGCAAATGCAGCCGCAACAAGCTCCATGCCGCCTGGGCAGCCCAGGGCAAGAAGCCCATTGGCTACAAGGCGGGGCTGACCAGCGCGGCCATGCAAAAACGCTTTCAGACCGACAAGCCGGTATGGGGTGTGCTGTACGAGGGCGCCTTGCTGCCCAACCGCAGTGCGGTGCCCGCCGCCTTTGGCGCGCGGCCGATGTTTGAGGCGGACATGCTGGTACGCGTCTCCAGCAGCGCCATCAACCGCGCGACAACGCCGCTGCAGGTGCTCAACCACATTGACCGCATCGTCCCGTTTGTGGAGCTGCCTGACCTGGTGGTGGAGAATCCCGCCCAGCTCGATGGCGCGGCCGTTGAGGCCATCAACGTGGGTGCGCGCATGGGCGTGATGGGCCAGGCACTGGCGGTGCCGCAATTCCGGGCCGAGCGTTACGCGCTGTTGAATGCGCTGCAGAGCATGCAGGTCGACATCACCGACCAGAGCGGCGCACGGCTGGGCGGCGGCCGTGGCGGCGATCTGATGGGCCAGCCGCTCAACGCCGTCGTCTGGCTGGCGCAGGCCCTTCAGGCCGAAGGCCAGCGGCTCAAGGTGGGCGACTGGATCAGCCTGGGGTCCTATTCGGCGCTGCTGCCGCCGCAGCCCGGCCAGCAGATCCGGGTGGAGTACAAGGGCTTGGAGGGGGCGCAGCCGGTGGAGCTGCGTTTCGAGTAAACCTGGGCGGCCTTGGGCAGCGGTGAAGCAGGGCTCTGCCGCATTGGCAGGGCCTTACAACATGGGTGACCGAGATGCCCCGTCGTGAATGGGCGATGGCCGATAATCAGCCGGCCTTGTCCCTGAATTGCGCCCTTGCCTGCTGGCCGGGCAACGTTGTATGTCTGACGCTTCACCTCGCTCCAAAGCCCATCTCCCCGCCGAACTGCCGATGCCTGCCGATGTGGTCGCAGAGCTGACCCCCACGATGCGCAGCGTGGTCGAGCGCATGGCCCGCGCCCAGCACACCCCCCTGTGGGAGATGACGGTGGAGCAGGCGCGCCAGGCCTACGGCATCGGCGCCGGGGTGCTGGAGATTGCCAAGCCCGCGCTGGCGCGCGTCGAGGATCTGCACATCCCTGCGCGCGATGGTTTTCAGATACCGGCGCGGCTCTATGCCGCCAGCTGGGATCCGCTGCAACCGGTGCTGCTGTTCACCCATGGTGGCGGCTTTACGATCGGCAGCGTGGACACGCATGACACGCTGTGCCGCGAGTTGGCGCACCAAGCGGGCTGCATGGTCGTCTCGGTGGACTACCGCCTGGCGCCCGAGCACCGCTTTCCCACCGCCAGCAACGATGCCTGGGATGCCTTGCAGTGGCTGGTGGCCGAAGGCATGGCGCTGGGGGCCGATACCGGCCGTGTGGCGGTGGGGGGCGACAGTGCAGGTGGCACCCTGGCGGCGGTCAACGCGATCCTGGCACGCGATGCCGGTATCGACCTGGCCTTGCAGCTGCTGATCTATCCCGGTTGCGCAGCCCACCAGGATACGCCTTCGCACGCCCGCTACAGCGAAGGCCCGATCCTGACCAAGCCGATGATCAGCTGGATGTTCAGCAACTACCTGCGCTCGCTCGCCGACCGCGAAGATTGGCGCTTTGCGCCGTTGCTGGCGCCGGATCTGCGCGGCCTGGCGCCTGCCAGCATCCACCTGGCGCAATGCGATTCGCTGGTGGACGAGGGCGTCATGTATGCCGATCGCTTGCGCGCAGCCGGCATCGAGGTGGACCTGCACACCTATGCTGGCGTGGCCCATGAGTTTGTGAAAATGGGCCGCGCGCTCAAGGAAGCGCGGGCCTGCCATGCGCAGATGGCCCAGGCGCTGCGGGCTGCGTTTGACTGAGCAGGACCGCTGCCAGACCGCCGCCAGATTGCCCCTATGTTGAATCCAGAAAAGACCATGAGCTCCTCTTCCCAGATCCTGTTCGAGACCCCCGCCCGAAGCCTTTCCGATTTTCGCTGCCGCAGCCGCCAGCGCGTGCGCTGGTCCGAGGTCGATCTGCAGAAGGTGGTCTTCAACGCCCACTACCTGAGCTATGTAGACATTGCGATGTCCGAGTACTGGCGCCAGCTGGCCGTGCCCTACGAGGAAGGGATGCAGCGCCTGGGTGGCGAGCTGTTCCTGCGTGCCACGCAGCTCGAGTTCCATGCCTCGGCCCGCCTGGATGATGTGATCGACATCGGCTTGCGCGTGGCCAAGCTGGGCCACACCTCGGTGCAGTACGAGGCGGCGATCTATTGCGCCGACAAGCTGCTGGCCACGGCGACCATGGTCTATGTGTTTGCCGATGCTGCGCAGCAGCCCCAGCCACTGCCCCAGGCTTACCGCAGCATGGTGCAGCGCTTTGAAGCGGGCGAGGACATGGTGACGCTGAAAACCGGCAGCTGGAATGTGCTGGGCCAGGAGGCGATGCGCCTGCGCATGCAGGTCTTTGTGCGAGAGCAGGGCATTCCCGCCGAGATCGAGGCCGATGCCTTTGATGTCAGCGCGTTGCATGCGGTGGCGCTCAATGGCCTGGACATGTGCGTGGCCACCGGCCGCATGTTGCCCAGCGCGCAGGACGAACACCGTGCCGATGTGATGCGCATTGGCCGCATGGCCGTGGCCAAGCCGCTGCGCGGTGGCCGCCTGGGCCGCCAGGTGCTCGATGCCTTGGTGGATGCCGCCGATCGCCAGGGCAAGCGGCAGGTCGAGCTGCATGCGCAGCGCACGGCCGAGAGCTTCTACCTGCGTGCGGGATTCAGTGTGGTGGGCGAGCCCTATGAGGAAGCGGGCATTGCCCACATCTCGATGCAGAAAACCCTGCGCTGACGGACCGATCCCTGCATAGCGCCAATGGCCCTATGCAGAGGCCTGATAACTTGGCCAATAAAAAGCCGGGTCTGGTTTCCCAGACCCGGCAAGTGTGATGGTCAAGATGCGCTTGAGTAGTTGTTCCGTCAGGCTCACAGGGCTTTTTGGAAGGCTCCTGCTCGCAAAGTCACGCAATTTTAGCAAATTACGGCGCAAATGCCATAAAAATTCTGTAACGGCTGCAGTGGCGGCGTTTTTGCCTGAGAAATTGTCGTATTTGTGCTGAAGCAGACGGTTACCGCTGTCATAAGCGATCACAAATCAGATGTCTTCCTTGAGCGCATAAGGCAGGCTGAGCAGCTGCAAAGCTGCGCCGGTGCTGCTCCCCAGGTGCAGAGGCGCGCTGGCCGCCGCAATCTGCATCGACACCAGCGCCTCAAAGCCCGATGCGCTGGCGGCCGATTGCACCACGGTGCCCACCGGCTGGCTGTCGTCGTTGGCGGCAAAGACCTCCTGGCCGGGCTCGGGCTGCGCAGCCGAGGCCAGGCGGTACATGCGGCGCTTGAGCGTCCCTCTGAACTGGCTGCGTGCCACCACTTCCTGGCCGGGGTAGCAGCCCTTCTTGAAACTCACGCCATCGACCGATTCAAAGTTCAGCATCTGCGGCACAAAGGCATCGACCACGGGCGCTGTGATCAGCGGCACGCCGGCTTGCACGATGGACAGTTGCCAGGCCGCAGCGGTGATCGTGGGGCTGCCGGTGATCTGTGCGGGCAGGGCGCTGGCTGCGGGCGCCGCGAGCAAAGCGCGGCTTTCGCCTTCGGCGGCGTAAAGCCGCACGATGGAGGCATCGTCCAGCGCCAGCACTTGCCAGGGCGCCAGCTTGCGTGCCTCGGCGGGAACGGCATCGCCGGCCAGGCCCAGCAGTTGCACGGCCTCGGTGGCATCGCTGAGCTTGCACTTGGCGCGCAGCACAAACATCGACAGGCGCTTGAGCGTGGCGGGCAGCACATCTCGGCTGGTGATGAGCCAGAACTCTTCGGCGCTGCGCTTGATGACGATGAAGCTGGCCTGCATGCGGCCCTTGGCCGACAGAAAGGCCGCCAGCCGGGCCTGGCCCACGGGCAGCAACTGCACATCATGGCTGAGCTGGCCCTGCAAAAAGCTGGCAGCATCGGCGCCCTCGGCGCGGATCACGCCCAAATGCTGCAGCGAAAGGTGTCCCTGTAATGCTTGAGTCATGGGGTGAATTATGATGCTCGATCCATGGCACGGAGGCGGTAGGGTTGTGAAGCGTTTATTGACATTGATCGTGGTGGTGGTGCTGGCGACAGCGGGCGCTGCCTATTTCTGGTTGAACCAGCCGCTGGTGCTGGGCAAGGGCGGCCAGACGGTAGAGCTGGAGATTGAGCCCGGCACCTCGCCGCGTGCGGTGGCCCAGGCGGTGCAAGCGGTGGGCATCGAGGTCAACCCCGATCTGCTGTACTGGTGGTTCCGCCTTTCGGGCCAGGACCGCAAGATCCGCGCCGGCAACTATGAGATACCTGCCGGCACCTCACCGCGCAGCCTGCTCGCACGCCTGGTGCGCGGCGAAGACAGCCAGCGCGTGCTGACCATTGTCGAGGGCTGGAACCTGCGCCAGATGCGCGCGGCCATCGCCAGGGAAGAGCATCTGCGCCACGACAGTGCAGCGATGACGCCCGAGGAGATCATGGCCGCGCTGGGCCGCCCTGATCTGCCCGCCGAAGGCCGGTTTTTCCCGGACACCTATGCATTTTCGAAAGGCAGCAGCGATCTGGCGCTGATGCGCCGCGCGATGCTGGCGATGGACAAGCGGCTCGAAGCGGTCTGGTCGCTGAACCCGCCCGACAGCCCTCTCAAAACGCCGCAGGACCTGCTGACCCTGGCGAGCATTGTCGAGAAGGAAACCGGCAAGGCCGAAGACCGGGCGATGGTGGCAGGGGTGTTCATCAACCGGCTGCGCATCGGCATGTTGCTGCAGACCGATCCCACTGTCATCTATGGCCTGGGTGAGAAATTTGACGGCAATCTGCGCAAGCGCGATCTGCAGACCGATACGCCCTGGAACACCTACACCCGCGTGGGCCTGCCGCCCACCCCCATCGCGATGCCCGGCAAGGCCTCGCTGATGGCCGCCATCCATCCGGAAAACACCAAGGCGCTGTACTTTGTGGCCCGGGGCGATGGCAGCAGCCACTTCAGCGAGAGCCTGGATGAACACAACCGCGCGGTGAACACCTATATCCGAGGCCGGTAGTCTGCGCGCATTGCACTGAGAAGCCAGCCGCAGTGCTGGCTTTTTCGTTTCAGCGCGCAGGGGGCGGGCGTGTTATCGGCTGCCGCTGCCCAGCGCGTCGGTGTAGAACGCATAGCGGCCCCGGCCCTGCTGCTTGGCCTGGTAGAGCGCCATGTCCGCCTTGCGCAGCAGGCTGTCGGGATCCTGGGTGTCAGAAGGCTGGGTCAACAAGGCAATGCCCACGGACACGCCGATGCTCACCCGCTGTCCCTCGATCGCATAGTCGGCGCTGAGCCGGTCAATGACACGCTGCGCCAGGCCTGCGGCTGCCTGCGCCGACGAGGCGTTTTGCACGATGCAGAATTCATCACCACCCATGCGCACCACCAGATCGGTATCACGCAGCAGCTCGCGCAGGCGCTCTGCCACTGCGCAGAGCAGTGCGTCTCCGGTGGCATGACCGAGCGTGTCGTTGACCTGCTTGAAGCGGTCCAGGTCCAGGTAGAGCAAGGCCCCTGCCGTGCCACCTTGGGTGCGGATCGGCTTTTGCAGCAGGCTGCGGTTGGGCAGACCGGTGAGCGGGTCGTGCAGCGCCAGATAGGCCACTTCGGCCTGCGCACGCTTGCGGTCGTCGACGTCTTCCAGCACGCCCAGCCATTCGCTGATGCGCTGCTGCGGATCCAGGATCGCCGCTCCCCGTGCGCGCATCCAGCGCCAGGTGCCATCGCGGGTGCGCAAACGCAGCTCCACATCCAAGGTGTGACCATGGTCCGTCAGCAGCTGCGCTGCCTGGCGCTGCAGCTGCTCGGCATCCTCGGGATGGACCTGGCGCAGCCAGCCCAGTTGCAGCGCTTGTGCATCGGGCGCGCCGCCCAGCGCCTCCCAGCCGACGATCGACAGCGCACGGCCCTTGGCATCCAGGCTCCACTGTACCGAGGCGCCGGCATGGGCCAAGGTGCGGGCCCGCTGCTCGCTGGCGGCCAGCGCGGCTGCCACCTGCTTTTGTGCGGCCAGTGCCGATTCCAGACGCGCACGCGCACGGCTGAGACTCTCGCGCAGGATTTCGTATTCCTGCACCACCAGTACCTGGCCACCGCCGGTCGCGGCAGCGTAGGAGGCGCCGGTGCGCGTGCTGACCGTCAACTGCCGGATGGGGCGCAGCAGCTGGCGCGAGACCCAGGCGCATAGCAGGCCGGCAATGGCCAGCGCCATCAGACTGGCCAGCACGATGTGGGTGACCGGCGTTTGCCAGCGGGCATTGAAGTCCTCCAGCGGCTCACCGGCAACGACCACCCAGCCTGGCGTCCTGGGCAATTGGTAAAAGCTGAAGATCACTTCTCCGCCGTCGGCACGCTGGGCTTCAAAGCTGCCGCGGCGGGCATGGACGGCCTGCAGCCGCGCCCAGTCCGGAACGGTGGTGCCGATAAACCGCTCTGCCTGCGCCGAGCGCGCCAGAATCCGGCCTTCACCATCGGTGATGGCGATCAGCACACCGTCGCTGGTCTGGCTGGGGGCGATGCTCACCGCCTCGGCCGGTGGCATGGTCAGCACCAGCACCTGGGCAGAGGCGGGTCCGGCGCGCACGGCCATCGATACGGCGGGCATGCCGTTCTGAAAGAAGAGTTGCGAGAACACCGGTGCACTGCTGTGCAGGGCCCGCTCGGCCAGCGCTTGCTGGGCCGGCAGGGGCGCTGGCGCTCCGGAAGACGCCAAGACCGGCTGGGCCTGGCCTTCGCGCAGCAGCGCCAGGCTGCTGGCCGTGCCCATGCCTGTCAGATGCAACCACCGGTCCAGGCTCTGCGCAGAGGAGAAGTTGCCGTCCGCTGCGAACGACTGCAGCATCGCTGCCCGGCCCAACAGGTCCGACTCGGCTGCCTGGCCCAGGTTGCTGGTGATGTCGAGCATGCGGTTGAGGCTGCTGTCCCGGTAGGACTGCGCGACATGCTGCACCGTGTAGATGCCAGCGGCCAGAATCGGCAGGGCTGCTGCCAGCATCAGCATCACCAGATAGGTACTGAGCCCACGCGCACCCGCAGCCATGGACTCCAGGGCAGGGCCATTGGAGTCCATTCCTTCAGCGGGCAAAAGGGTCTGGGTGTGCGGTGCGGGCATGGGCAGAGGTGTGCCCGGTTCCAAGCGCACGGCCAGGTGCGCAGGGATTGGGGCTGCCTGGGCGGGAAAGGGGCCGACTGGATTATCGGGGGCGGGCGGGGGGGATTCTCAGCGCAACGGAGACACTCTGACGATTGTTATAGGAGTGGGTCTGTGCGTCTCCCGGACACCCGGGTGCGACTGTCACCTCGATGCAACAGCTCAGGCCCAGCTGGAGGCCAGCATGGCCAGGCCGGCCAGGGTCAGCAGGCCCAGCACGACGCGTTTGAAGGCCACATCGCTGATGCGCTCATAGAGCCGTGCGCCCCACAGCGAGGGCAGCACCATGGCGGGCAGTGCGACCGCCAGCTGCGGCAGCATGTGCTGGCTCACCAGGCCCGTGCCCACATAGCTGGCAAAGGTGACGGCCAGCATCGTGAGGTTGAAGTTCTGGATCACCTGGCGCTGGGTGTCCCGGGCCATGCCGGTGATCTGGCACCACAACGTGGGAACCACGCCCGAGAAGCCGCCCAGCGCTGCCATGGCGCCACCGGCCAGGCCTGCCAGGCCATTGGCCAGCGAGCGCCCAGAGCCCTGGCTCAGCGGCCCGGACGCGATGCCGCCCAGCCGGTGGGAGAAGGCCATCAGCGGGCAGAAGATGACCAGCATCGCGCCCAGCACCGTCTTGAACAGCTGGGCATCGAGCATCGGCAGCAGCCGCAAGCCCAGCGGCAGGCCGCACAGCCCCCCCAGCAGGAAGGGCCAGAGCATGCGCCAGTCAAAGCCACGCCGCACCTTGAATGCCTGGATGAGCTGCCCGCACAGACCGCCAAACACGGCGAGCACCGCCGCCAGTGTCGGCTCCAGAGTCCAGGCCCACAGGGCCATGGCGGTCATGCTGTAGCCAAAGCCCGAGAGGCCCTGCACAAAGCCGGCAAGGGCCGCGCCGATGGCAATGATGAGAAGGGTGTCCATGCCGAGAAGTCTCCGGGCTCGGGTGCAGTCCCGGGCTGATTTTTGCTGATAGTTGCCAAGGCGTAAAAAAGCGACCCGGTGGGTCGCTTCGGAAGAAGCCCGAAGGCTATCTTAAGACCTAAGCCGAGGTGCCGTAGCTTTCCAGCGGCACGCAGCTGCAAAACAGGTTGCGGTCGCCATAGACGTTGTCGACACGGCCCACGGGGCTCCAGTACTTGGCGCGGCGCAGCGCAGGCACGGGATAGGCGGCAGCCTCGCGGCTGTAGCCATGGCTCCACTCGCTGGCCAGCAGGGTTTCGGCCGTATGGGGGGCGTTCTTGAGCAGGTTGTCATCCTGCGCCGCACGGCCCGCTTCGATCTCGGCGATCTCGCCACGGATGGCGATCATCGCATCGATGAAGCGGTCCAGCTCGTACAGGCTCTCGCTCTCGGTGGGCTCCACCATCAAGGTGTTGGGCACCGGGAACGACAAGGTCGGCGCATGGAAGCCATAGTCGATCAGGCGCTTGGCGACGTCTTCAGCCATCACGCCGCAGCTGTCCTTGAAGTGGCGCAGGTCCAGAATGCACTCGTGTGCGACATGGCCGTGCTCACCGGCGTACAGGGTCGGGAAGTGAGGTTCCAGGCGCTTGCTGATGTAGTTGGCGTTCAGGATCGCCGTCTCGGTGGCGCGCTTGAGACCGGGTTCGCCCATCATGCGGATGTACATCCAGCTGATCGGCAGCACGGCGGCATTGCCCAGCGGTGCGGCGCTGACCGCGCCCACCTTGCCGGGCACGCCAGCGGTGGCATGGCCGGGCAGGAAGGGCACCAGGTCCTCGACCACGCAGACCGGGCCGACACCAGGGCCGCCACCGCCGTGCGGGATGCAGAAGGTCTTGTGCAGGTTCAGGTGGCTGACATCGCCGCCGAACTCGCCCGGTGCGGCCAGGCCGACCTGGGCATTCATGTTGGCGCCGTCCACATAGACGCGGCCCCCATGGCTGTGTACCAGCTGGCACAGCTCCTTCACCTGGGTCTCGAACACGCCGTGCGTGCTGGGGTAGGTGATCATGATGCAGGCCAGGTTGGCGCTGTGCTTTTCGCAGGCCAGCTTCAGGTCCGCCATGTCCACGTTGCCGTTCTCATCGCATTTGGTGACGACCACCTGCAGGCCCACCATCTGCGCGCTGGCCGGGTTGGTGCCGTGGGCGCTGCTGGGGATCAGGCAGATATTGCGGTGCGACTCGCCCTTGGAGGCGTGGTAGGCCTTGATGGCCAGCAGGCCGGCGTACTCGCCTTGCGAGCCGGCATTGGGCTGCAGGCTGATGCCGGCATAACCGGTGGCCTGGCACAGCCATTCGCGCAGCTGGGCATCGAGCATCGCATAGCCTTGCAGCTGGTCGGCCGGTGCAAAGGGGTGCATGTTGGCAAACTCGGGCCAGGTGATGGGGATCATCTCGCTGGTCGCGTTGAGCTTCATCGTGCAGCTGCCCAGCGGGATCATGCTGCGGTCCAGCGCCAGGTCCTTGTCGGCCAGGCGGCGCAGGTAGCGCATCAGTTCGGTTTCGCTGTGGTAGCGGTTGAATACCGGGTGTTCGAGGATGGCCGACTGGCGCAGCAGGGCCGCGGGCAGCAGCCAACCGGTGCTGGCGGCCAGCGCGGCGAAGTCAGGCAGGGGCTGGTTGCCGGCGAACAGTTGCCACAGGGCCTGCACGTCAGCCTGGGTGCTGGTTTCGTCCAGCGACAGGCCCAGGTGGGCGGCGTCGACCTGGCGCAGGTTGATACCTTGGGCGCGGGCCTGCTCATGCAGGCTGGCAGTGGCGGTGCCGGTGGCCAGGGTCAAGGTGTCGAAGGCTGTTGCACCGACCACTTGCAAACCCAGGCGGTTCAGGCCGGCTGCCAGAACCGCGGTCAGCGCATGGGTGCGCTCGGCGATGCGCTTGAGGCCGGCCGGGCCGTGGTACACGGCGTACATGCTGGCGATATTGGCCAGCAGCACCTGGGCGGTGCAAATGTTGCTGGTGGCCTTCTCGCGGCGGATGTGCTGCTCGCGGGTTTGCATGGCCAGGCGCAGGGCGGTCTTGCCGAAGCGATCGATCGACACGCCGACCAGCCGGCCTGGCATGTCGCGCTTGAAGGCGTCACGGGTGGCGAAGTAGGCCGCGTGTGGGCCGCCGAAGCCCAGGGGCACGCCAAAACGCTGGGCGCTGCCGATGGCCACGTCGGCATCGAACTCACCCGGTGGGGTCAGCAGGGTCAGGGCCAGCAGGTCTGCTGCCACGGCGACCAGCGCGTTGGCGGCATGGAAGCGCTGCACCACTTCACGGTAGTCGAACACCTCGCCATTGCTGGCCGGGTATTGCAGCAGCGCGCCGAAGAAGGCACTGGCATCGCCCAGCTCGCGTTCGTCGCCGACCACCACGTCGATGCCCAACGGCTCGGCGCGGGTGCGCAGTACGTCCAGGGTTTGCGGGTGGCAGTGCACCGACGCGAAGAAGCTGTGGCTGGTCTTGTTCTTCGACAGGCGCTTGCAGAAGGTCATGGCCTCGGCTGCGGCGGTCGCTTCGTCGAGCAGCGAAGCGTTGGCGATCGGCAGGCCGGTGAGGTCGCTGATCAGGGTCTGGAAGTTCAGCAACGCTTCCAGGCGGCCCTGGGAGATTTCCGGCTGGTAGGGCGTGTAGGCGGTGTACCAGGCCGGGTTTTCCAGCAGGTTTCGCAGGATGGGGGCCGGGGTGTGGGTGTTGTAGTAGCCCTGGCCGATGAAGCTCTTGAACAGCTGGTTCTTGCCGGCGATGGCCTTGAGTGCTGCCAGCGCGTCGGCTTCACTCTGGCCGTCGTGCGCGCCGAGCACGCTGGTGCCCTTGATGCTGTCGGGGATGACCGCCGCGGTCATGGCGTCCAGCGATTCGAAACCGAGGGCGGCGAGCATGGCCTGCTCGTCGGCGGTGCGCGGGCCGATGTGCCGGGCGATGAATTCGTTGGCGGTGCTGAGGTTGATGGTCATGGCGCAGTCCTCAGGCTTCAGCGTTGGCTTTGATCAGGCGGTCATAGGCGTCCTGGTCGAGCAGGGCGCTGACTTCGCTGATGTTGGCCGGGGTGAAGCGGAAGAACCAGCCTTCGCCCATGGGGTCTTCGTTGACCAGCTCCGGGCTTGAGTCGAGCTGTGCGTTGACTGCAACCACCTCGCCGGTCAGGGGCATGTATACGCCGCTGGCAGCTTTCACCGACTCGACGGTGGATGCTTCGCTGCCTTTCTCGTACTGCTGCAACTCGGGCAGTTGCACAAACACCACATCGCCAAGGGCGTTCTGGGCGAAGGCGGTGATGCCCACGGTGACACTGCCGTCGGCTTCGACGCGCAGCCATTCGTGATCTTCGGTGAAACGCAACTCGCTCATGCGGAATCCTCGGGCGTTGGGCGCGGTGTGCCCGCGCTCTTGGGTCGGGATTCCCATAGCAATAATGCGGCCAATTTCAAAAAAGGCTTATAAAACAATAAGTTAAATTTTTACTGAGGCGCTCGATTTTTGGCGGTGGAACGAAAACGCTACATTGCACGCGGGGTGAAAAAGCGTTTCTCTATCAAACCCTTGTATAACCGCATGCGCACACCCATGTAGCGTTTTCGATACGGTGTAATCAAAGCGTTACAGTGCCGCGGCGTCTGTTTGGCACGTTACTGCCAACTCTTTAGTCGGGCGACGCCACAGGTACGGTAAAAGGCATCAACCTGCCATGAACAGCGGCAGTGCCAGATAGAGTTTGATCACGATGACATTGATGATGTCGATGAAGAATGCCCCCACCATGGGTACCACCAGAAAGGCAATGTTCGAAGCGCCGTAGCGCTGGGTCACTGCCTGCATGTTGGCAATGGCAGTGGGCGTGGCCCCCAGGCCAAATCCGCAATGGCCGGCAGCCAATACGGCAGCATCGTAATTGCGACCCATGACCCGGAACGTCACGAAAATTGCGAACAGCGCCATGACCAGTGTCTGTGCGGCCAATAATGCGAAGAACGGCAAGGCCAGCGCTGCCAGGTCCCATAGTTTGAGCGACATCAAGGCAATGGCCAGGAACAGCGACAAGCTGACATTGCCCAGTACCGAAACTTCCCGTTCGAACACACGGTAGAAGCCGAATGCGGATAGCCCATTGCGCAGCAATACACCCACGAACAGCACACACACAAACGTCGGCAGTTCGAATGCAGTTCCTTTGAGTGCGCCATTGAGCAAAGAACCGGCAAGCAGGCTTACCGCAATCAGCGCCAGTGTTTCTACAAATGAAAACGATGTTATCAGGCGCTCTTTGTCAGGCCGCTCGAAACCCTGGGGCAGTTGCGGCAGTTCCTCATCGGCCCCCGGCGTTTTCACCCGCTTGATCAGCAGCCGGGCAACCGGCCCGCCAATCAGGCCGCCCAGCACCAGCCCGAAGGTGGCCGAGGCCATCGCCAGTTCCGCAGCCGAGGCCAGGCCGAACTTTTCGCTGAACGTGGCGCCCCAGGCGGCGCCGGTGCCGTGGCCGCCGGACAGGGTGATCGAACCGGCCAGCAGGCCCATCAAAGGGTCCAGCCCCAATGCCGAGGCCAGGCCGATGCCCATGGCGTTCTGCACCAGCAACAGGCTAGTGACCACCAGCAGGAAGACCACCACCACACGGCCGCCTTTTTTCAGGCTGGCAAAGTCTGCGCTCAAGCCGATGGTGGCGAAGAAGGCCAGCATCAAGGGTGTTTGCAGTGAGGTATCGAACTGCACCTGCACATCGAAACTGCGCAACGCCAGCAGGGCAAAGGCGACGACCAGGCCACCGGCAACGGGTTCCGGAATATTGTAGACGCGCAACAAACCAATCCTTGCAACCAGCCCGCGCCCCAATAACAGGACGAGAGAGGCGGCTACAAGTGTCCCGTAAAAATCGAGTTCAAACATCAGGTGCTCTCGTTATATCCAGTAGCGAACCACGCTCCGCACTTGGGCGGATCAGTGGGATGACAAGTGGCAATACACCGTCACCATTCTACGAGGCATATGTGGGAGAGTATCTTTCACGCGCGTAGGAAAGGTCTGAACAACTAACAGGTTATTGCAACGACTATCAGCCTTTGCCGGGTATTCCATATTTACGCAAGCGCTGGGCAATGGCGGTGTGCGAAGTGTGCAAGCGCGCAGCCAGTTGCCGGGTGGAGGGGTAGCTGGCGTACAGACGTTGCAGCAGCTCACGCTCGAAATCGCCCACGGCTTGCTCCAGGCTGGCCACTTCGCCATCTTGCCCGCGCGCCACCGAGGTGCCGGCAATGTCCAGGTCACCAATGTCCACCAGGTTGCTTTCGCAGATGGCCGCCGCACGGAAAATCACGTTCTGCAGTTGGCGCACGTTGCCCGGCCACGGGTTGGCCAGCAGCGCCGAATGGGTGGCCGGGGTCAACCGGCAGGCTGGGCGCTGGATCTGCGTGCAGGCCTGCTGCATGAAGAAGTGCGCCAGCATCAGGATGTCCTGGCCGCGGTCGCGCAGGGGCGGTACCTGCAGGTTGAGCACATTCAGGCGGTAGAACAGGTCTTCGCGGAAGCTGCCTTCGGCCACCATGCGCTCCAGGTCGCGGTGGGTGGCGCTGATGATGCGCACATCGACCTTCACTTCGCGGTCGCCGCCCACCCGGCGGAAGCTGCCGTCACTGAGGAAGCGCAGCAGCTTGGCCTGCAGGTACGGTGACATTTCGCCGATCTCATCCAGAAACACCGTGCCCTGGTTGGCCAGCTCCATCAGCCCCGGCTTGCCGCCGCGTTGCGCGCCGGTGAAGGCGCCGGGGGCGTAGCCGAACAGCTCGCTCTCGGCCAGGCTCTCGGGCAGGGCGGCGCAGTTCAGCGCCAGGAACGGTGCCGCCTGGCGGCTGCTGATGGCATGGCAGGCGCGGGCCACCAGCTCTTTGCCGGTGCCGGTTTCGCCATGCACCAGCAGCGGCGCATCGAGTGCGGCAACGCGCATGGCGCGTGCTTTGAGAGTACGGATGGCCGGTGACTCGCCCAGCAGGGCGTCGAAGCCCTCGGCGTGGTCGTGGTGCAGGGCCGACAGGCGTTCGCCCATGCGCGATGGCGGGTAAAGCGTCAGCAGGCCACCGGCGTTGGTAATGGGCATGGCATCGAGCAGCAGGCTGTGGCCGTTCAGTTGCATCTCGCGCATAGGCAGGTGGAAGTTGTTGTCCAGCAGCGCCTGCAGCAGCCCGGCGTCGCCGAACAGCTCGCCCACCGAGCGCCCGGCCGATTCGCGGCCGCATAGCTCGATCAGCGCCGGGTTGGCCAGCAACACCTTGCCGGCGCTGTCCACGGCCAGGACCGGGTCGCTCATCGCTGCCAGCAACGCATCCAGTTGCAGGTGCCGACGTTGCCCGGGAAGGATGTCGACCACGTCCACCGACTGTACCCCGTGCACTTCGAACAGTGCGTCGTGCAGCTCTTCGAGCACCGCGGGGCTGAGCGTCGGGGCGTCGATGTAGACGTTCGGCGGGACCATCTCCACGGCGTCCAGGTTGAGGTTGCGGGCACCGAGCAGGGCTAGCACTTCCTGAGTGATGCCGACGCGGTCGATGAAGCTGACGTGGATGCGCATGGGAACGTAGAGGGTGGTGGCCGGGGAGGGCGGTAGTATGCCTCAACATCGCCGGGGCCGCCTTGCGGCCCATCGCAGGCAAGCCAGCTCCCACAGGGATCGCGTCAGGGCTGATAGGTGTTTGTCACAAGATATGCAGCGCCTGTGAGATCGAGCGCCGCCCGCGCGGCGCATCGCGAGCTGCGCTCGCTCCTACGTTTGTTTCGGGC